>DATDHT010000151.1:0-12409 GCA_036521435.1 Roseiarcus sp. | reverse complement strand
CGCCTCCCACGCGCCAGGAGCTCTGGTCCTCGAGACGAAAGGTTTTCGCGCCGGGGGGGCGGTTGATGTCGATTTCGAGCTCCATCGCGGAGAAATCTTCGGGATCGGCGGCCTTGTCGGCCACGGACAGGAAGACTTCATCATGGGCCTTTACGGCGCTATCCGCGCCGAGGCCGTTGAGTTCCGCGTGTTCGCCAACGGGGCCGCGGTGCGCAGCGCGCCCTTCGCAAAGGTCGCTGACGCCAACGCGTTTGGCGTCGCCTACGTTCCGGCCGATCGACGCAAGGAAGGCCTGCTGCTGCCGCACTCGATCGACTTCAATCTGCTGCTGCCGCTGTTTGCGAGTCATAGCGCCGAGCGTCGCCGGGGAACGCTGGAGACCACCATCACCGAGCGTCTGGCGCAGCGCCTCAATATTCGAGGCGACCGGCGCCGGCCGGCGCAAGCGCTGTCTGGCGGAAACCAGCAGAAGGTCGCGCTATCGAAATGGCTGCCGCTCGAGCCGTCGGTTTTGCTCTTGAACGATCCGACCCGCGGCGTCGACGTCGAGACCAAGCGCGAGATCTACCTTGCGCTGCGCGCAATGGCGGCTGAGGGCAAAGCCGTCGTCCTGCTCAGCTCGGACACGCCCGAACTGGTGCATCTTTGCGATCGGGTCATGGTGTTCAACAAGGGCCGAGTGGCCGCCAGCCTGCCGCACGCCGAGGCGTCGGAGGAGGCGATCGTCTCGGCCGCCATGGGCGTGCGCAAAGCGCCGACCCTGCAGGGGGAAGCGGTTTGATGCTGGGTCAGGGCACGCGCCTTTATTGGGCGATCCAGTGGCGGCGCAATGAAGGCCTCGGCGCGCTGTTCCTGGTCCTGGTGGTTTTCGCGGTGATCTACGCAATCTTGTTTCCCGGCATTTTGACCGTCGGGGCGATGGCCAAGTTCGTCCAGGGCTGGTTCCCGACGGCGATGGTCGCGGCCGCGCAAACGATCGTCATGCTCACTGGAGGAATCGATCTTTCCGTGGGCCCGATGGTCAGCCTCGGCTCGGTGGTGGCCGCGTCCACCATGCAAGGGCCGTTGGGGATTTTTGGCAGCATTCTCGCGCTCCTTGCCCTTGGCACGGGCGTAGGCGCGATTGTGGGCGCTTTCGTCGCGATTGGCCGATATCCGGCGATCATCGTGACGCTCGCGCTCTCGTTCGTGCTGCGCGGCGTTGCGCTTCTCATCATGCCGCGGCCTGGCGGATTCGTGCCTCCGTCTCTGTCGGAATTTTTAGCGGGCAGTCATCCCACGGCGGCGGTTCTGCTCGTGCTGCTCGTCATCTTATGGAAGCTCTATCAAGCAACGCCCTTAGGCATCGGACTGATCGCTGTCGGCGACAATGCCGAAGGGGCTTACCGCTCCGGGGTCAACGTTACGACCGTGCGCATGAGCGCCTACATCCTCAGCGCCAATCTTCAGGCCTTCACCGGTCTTTACGTGGCCGCGCAAACCGGCTCGGGCGATCCTTTGATCGGCGAACCACTGACGCTTTCGGCTATCGCCGCTGCGGTGCTTGGCGGCGTCGGATTCCTGGGTGGCCAGGGCGCCATGCGCGGGGCGCTCGCGGGCAGCCTGCTCATGAGCATCCTGATCAATGTCATGTTCTTCATGGGACTCCCGCTGGTGGCGCAATATGTGGTCCAGGGATTGATCATTGTGGCGACGGTCGCGCTGCCTTTGATCCGCGCCTCTTTGCGGAGGACGTCTTGAACGCGGTCCTGCGCTTGCAGCGCTTCGCGGCCACCTACAGCCGCTCGTTCGTCGCCTACGCGATTGTCGCGATCCTATGGATCGCCGCCTCGCTCTCGATCGGGGGCTTCGGCGCCTACGCCCACCTGCGCTATATCGTCGAGCTCGCCGCGGTGATCGGCCTCGTCGGAATCGGCCAGACCATCGCCGTGATCGGCGGCGGGATCGATCTCTCGGTCAGCGCGGTCATCACGGTCACCGCCATCATTCTGCCGCTGGTGTCTTTCGACGGTGACGCGACGGGCCTCGGGGCCATTGCGCTGGCGCTTCTCGTCGCCGCCGCAATCGGAGCGGTGAACGGCCTCGGCATCGGCTATCTGGGCCTGCCGCCGCTGATCATGACCTTGGCCATGGCGACGATTCTGCAAGGGCTCCTCATCCTGATTGCCGGGGGAAGCGCGATCTCGGTCATCAACCCCTCACTCGATTGGCTGGGCTCGACCCACTTTCTCACCATCTCAGTCAGCATTATGCTATGGGCGATCGTGGCGGCGGTTTGCCTGTTCTGGCTGCATGGAACACGCAGCGGGTCGCTCATTTTCGCCATCGGCGCCAACCCGGTGGTCAGCCGTCTGTCGGGCGTGCCGATTCGCCGACTGACGCTTGCCACCTACGTCATCTCGGGGTTTTGCGCTGGCCTCGCGGGTCTTTTGCTTCTGTCGATGAATGGACAGGGTTATGTGGGTATCGGCGACCCCTACTTATTGTCGTCGATCGCGGCGGTGGTGCTCGGCGGCACCTCGATCCTTGGCGGCCAAGGATCTTATCTCGGCACGATCGCGGGGGCGGTGCTGCTGGTGACAATGACGGCGCTGATCACGGTCGTGAACGCCTCGGAGGGCTGGCGCAGCGTCATCCTCGGCTGCCTGATTTTGGCTATGCTGCCATTGTCCGGCCGCGACCAGTCGCGCTGAGAATGCGTGCGGGAGCTCTCGCGGCCTCGAAGGAGTAAAAAAGTTGCTTGTCCAGGACCTGGATACACCATGCGCGGTGGTCGATCTCGACGTGATGGAGAATAATCTCCGGCGCGCTCAGACCTATCTCGACCGTCACGGCTTAAGCCTTCGGCCTCACATCAAGACTCACAAGATTCCGGAATTCGCCCACCTGCAGATCAAGCTCGGCGCGAAGGGTGTGAATTGCCAGAAGCTCGGCGAGGCCGAGGTCATGATCGACGCAGGCATCGCCGACATCCTGCTGACCTACAACCTCATCGGTCAGACCAAGCTCGACCGCCTCGTGGCGTTGGCCCGTCGGTCCGACATGAAAGTTGTGGCGGATTCGAAAGAAACGATCGACGGCTTGTCATCCGCGATGTCCCGCGCTGGGCTTGAGCTGCCGGTGCTGGTCGAATGCGACACCGGCGCGCACCGTTGCGGCGTCACATCGCCGGCCGACGCCGTCACCCTGGCGCAGGCGGTCGATCGCGCGCCCGGACTCAAATTCAAAGGGCTCATGACCTATCCCGCCAAGAACGCCATGGCGAAGACCAACGCCTGGCTGACCGAGGCCGTCGATCTCTGCAAGCGCTCTGGGCTTGCCGTCGACACCGTCACCAACGGGGGAACGCCTGATCTTTACAGCGCTCATGAAGTGCCCGTCGCGACCGAGCACCGGCCGGGAACCTACATCTATAGCGACCGCTCTCTTGTGGAGATCCAAGGTTTCGGCTCGCTGGCCGATTGCGCGCTCACGGTTCACGCGCGGGTCGTGTCGCACGCGGCGCCGGATCGTTGCGTCATCGACGCCGGATCGAAGACCCTCTCGTCCGATCTGCTCGGGCTCAACGGCTATGGCCGCATTCTCGAGCATCCCGACTGGGAGATCTATGGTCTGAGCGAAGAGCACGGACATGTGCGCGCCCCGCCAGGCTCAGGAGAGCCCAAGATCGGCGAACTCGTCACCATCATTCCCAACCACGCCTGCGTGGTGACCAACCTGTTCGACCGGATCTACGCGGCCCGGCAGGGACGGGTGGAAACCTTCTATGATGTCGCGGCGAGAGGGAAAGTGCAGTGAATCTTGCGAAGACCGCGCCCGCGCCCGATGTCGCTCGGCTCACGGGCCTCCTCGAGCGGCTCGTCGCCATCGATACGCAGAACCCGCCAGGGCGGGAGGTCGAGGCCGCCGCGCTTCTGGCGTCCGAGCTTGAGGCCATGGGCTTCGCGACCGAGGTTCGCCCCGTTACGGACGGCCGCGCCAATGTCGTGGGGCGGATCGACAATGGCGAGGGACCCTGCTTCGCTTTCAACTCGCATATGGACACGGTTCCGGTTGGGGGCGGCTGGACCAGCGATCCGTTTCGTCTGACGGAGCGCGACGGCAAGCTGTTCGGCCGAGGCGCTTGTGACGCCAAGGGGCCGATCGTGGCCATGGCCGAGGCGGGGCGTCTTCTCGCCTCGCAGCGGGACCTCTGGCGCGGCACGCTGGTCCTGATGTTCGTCGCCGACGAGGAGATCAACGGAGGCGGCTCACGCGTTCTCGCGAAGCAAGAGCCAACGCCCGACCTGATAATTATCGGCGAGCCGACCAACAACGCCGTCTTCGCAGCTCACAAAGGATGCCTGCGGCCGCTTATTCGCGCCAAGGGGAAAGCCGCGCATTCCGGCCGCCCGGAGCTTGGCGTGAATGCGATCCTCGCCGCCAGCCAGCTGACAACGCTGTTCGACGCGCGCGATCGCGAATTGCGGGCCTTGAACCATCCGCTGGTCGGCCACGCCAGTCTTTCGGTGACCCGTATCGCAGGCGGGATTGGCGATAACGTCATCCCGGAGAACTGCGAAATGGTGCTCGACCGGCGCCTGCTGCCAGGTGAGACGCTCGACGACGCGCTTGACGACTTGCACGCCATGCTGACGCGCGCGAAGCGCGACTACGGCGTGGATGCGGAGATCGCGGCGATTCGCACCAAGGCCGGCTCGGCGGAGACCGCGCTTGACGATCCGCTGGTGCGCAACGCGGTCGCCATCTCGCGCGCGCATGGCGTGACGTTTCCCCAGCCGGGCGGCCTGACGGGCGGGTGCGACCTCGTTCACTTTCATGACGTTGGCGCAGTAGGGATCGTGCTTGGCCCCGGCTCGCTCGACGTCGCTCACCAGCCCGACGAATATGTCCCGATGAACGATCTCGCCCGCGCCGCCCTCATCTATCGGGACGTTGCTGTCGCGATGATGCGGCCCTGATTGGCCCACCGGGCTCAGGATCGGGTCAGCAAAATGGCTTCGATCTCGACCATCACGTCACACGCCCTTGCGTCGGCGCTGGCGGTACTGGTCGGCGACTACGGCCGCGACAATGACGCCGCCCTTGATGATTTCCTGGTAGTGCGCGTCGACGTTGAGGAACGTGAAGCCTGACGTCAGGATCCCGAGGATGACTGCCCCGATCACCGTTCCGGTCATGCGGCCCACGCCGCCCGAGAGCGAGGTCCCCCCGATAACGGCCGCGGCGATCGCGTCCAGTTCAAAGCCCATGCCGACGCCGGCCTGGCCGCTGATGGCGCGCGCCGTGTGCACGATCCCAGAGAGCCCGGAGAGGAGCCCTGCGATCATATAGACGAGGATCACGTGGCGCTCGACGTTGATGCCGGAGACGCGCGCCGCGAGCGGATTGGCGCCAATCGCGTATGTGAACTTGCCGTATCGCGTGTAGCGCAGCGCGATGTGAAAGATAAAGGCGACGCCGAGGAAGATGATGACGGGCCACCAGCCCGCGCCGATGGCCGCGAAGCTGTCCGAAAGATTGCCGATCGGCTGGCCGTTCGTATACCAGTCGGCGACCCCGCGCGCTGACACCATCATTCCGAGTGTCGCGATGAAAGGCGGAATTTTGGTCAAGGCGATCAGCGAGCCGTTGATCAATCCCGCGATCAGCCCGCACACCAGACCCGCAGCCACCGGAAAGATCGGGTTGAGACCGGTGAGGCTCGGGTAAACCGCGTGGGTATAGCCAGCGACCTGCGCGAGGCTCGCCGCGACCATCGCCGTCATGCCGACCACCGACCCCGACGACAGATCGATGCCGCCCATAATGATGACCTGCGTGACGCCGACGGCAATGATGCCGATCTCCGCCTCCTGCAGGATCATGATCCTGAGCCTGAGCGGATTGGCGATGAAGCTTTGCCCGACGAAGATCCAGCCCAACACTTCGAACAGCAGCATCATGCCGAACATGACGCCAAGGATGCTGAGCTCCGGAGGCAGACGGCGACGTCCAGCCTTTCTCACTTCGGAGGTCGGTGCGGCGGTCGAGATGTCGGTGGCCACGGGCTTTGTCTCCTCGAGCGTCTCTGTCTTCGGCGCTACTGCGATGCCAGCTCCATGATCCGGACCTGAGTTGCGTCCTTACGGTCGACGATGCCGGTCATCCGACCTTCGTGCATTACAAGGATCCGGTCGCTCATCCCCAGGACCTCCGGCAGTTCCGATGAAATCATGAACACCGCCACGCCCTGTACGGCCAGTTCAGTGATGAGCTTGTGGATCTCGGCCTTGGCGCCGACGTCGATGCCGCGCGTCGGCTCATCGAGAATGAGGATCCTCGGCCGGGTCATGAGCCAGCGCGCAATCAGGACTTTCTGCTGATTGCCGCCCGAGAGATTGATGATCGGCTCTTCGAGATCCGGCGTTCGCACGCGCAGGCGATTCTTCTGCTGCTGACAGAGCGCTTCGATCTTGCGCTCGTTGACGAAACCCGCCGTCGCAAACCCATGACGCAGCAGCGCGATCTGCATGTTCGACATGATGTCGAGAAGCAGGAAACAACCGCTCGCCTTGCGGTCCTCGGTCAGGAAGGCCATGCCCGCGTCCATGGCGACGCCAGGCTTATTGATCGCGATCTCTTTGCCGTCGATCAGAATCACGCCAGAGGTTGCCGGCGTCACGCCGAACAGCGTCTCTGCGACGTTGCTGCGCCCCGAACCTACGAGGCCCGCCACTCCGAGAATTTCTCCCTTGCGCAGATCGAACGACACGCCGTGGAACTTGCCTTCGAGGCAGAGGTCTCGCACCGACAGCGCAACCCCGCCGATCGGCGCAAGCTCTTTCGGGAACATCTGAGTGATCTCGCGGCCCACCATGAGCTTGATGATTTCGTCGCGCGAAACATCCGAGGCCTTATGCTCGCCAACGAATCGCCCGTCGCGGAACACCGACACCTCGTCGGCGATCTCGAACAGCTCGTTCATTTTGTGGGTGATGTAGATGATGCCCGTGCCTTGAGCCTTGAGCGCGCGGATGATCCGGAACAGGTGCTCGACCTCGCGATCCGTCAGCGCCGAGGTTGGCTCATCCATGATCAGGATGTCGGAATTATAAGAGACGGCCTTGGCGATCTCGACCATCTGCCGGTTGGCGACCGAGAGGTCGCGCACTTCTGTCTCAGGATCGAGTGGAATGTCGAGCCGCTGGAACAGCTCCCTCGTGCGCCGTCGCATCTCCTCATGACGCACGAAGCCGAGGCTGTTGAGCGGCTCACGGCGAATCCAGATGTTCTCAGCGACTGTCATGAAATCCATCAAGTTGAGCTCCTGATGGATCATGGCGATGCCGTACTGGAGGGCGTCCAGGGGCGATGTCAGCTTGATCTCCTGCCCCTTCAGTTTGAAGGACCCGGAATCGGGCGTGTAAATCCCGGCGATGATCTTCATCAGCGTCGACTTGCCCGCGCCGTTCTCGCCCATGAGCGCATGGACGTGACCGCGCTTCAGCCGGAACGAGACGTCGTCGAGCGCGAGCACGCCCGGGAAGGCCTTGCGGACGTTCGAAACCTCGAGCAGGTAATCGGCGCCGGGAACGGCGCCGCTGTGCCTGACGATTTCGGCCGTCGAAGGACTAATGGTCGCCATGGCGCTTTGTCCCACTCCGATTTCGGCGTCATCTTTTTCTCAAGGCTACGCCAGCCCGACACGACTTTGGAGTCGCGACGGCCCGGAGGCGCTGGGAGGTCGGGCGTCTCCGGGCGCCCTTGTCTCGCCGAAAGGACCAGCGAGACGAAGAGGCATGGGAAGCTCAGTTTTTCTTCATGAACTGATCCATATTGGCCGGCGTCACCAACTGGAAGGGGATATAGACCTTCTTCTCGACCGGCTTGCCCGCGGCGAGCGCGAGCGCTGCGTCGACTGCGCCTTTGCCCTGACCCGCGGCGTCCTGAAACACGGTGACTTTGAGGTCGCCAGCCTTCATGGAAGCGAGCGCGTCCTGCGTCGCATCGACGCCGCCGACGATCGCCTTCTTGGTGTCCACGCCGGCCGACTTCATCGCCTGAAGAGCGCCGATCGCCATTTCGTCGTTGTTCGAAACGACGGCGTCGAACTTCATGCCCTTCGACAGCCAGTTGGTCATCAGGTTTTGTCCCTGCGTGCGGTCGTAATTCGCCGTCTGTTCGGCGATGATCTTCATGCCGCTGCAGTCCGGGGTCGCAATGACCTCATGGACGTCCTTGGTTCGCTGCACCGCCGACTGGTTCGACAACACGCCCTCTATGACGAGGATATTGCCCTTGCCGCCGAGGAGCTTGCAGATTTGCTTGGTCTCGAGGGTGCCCGACTCGGCCTCGTTCGAGGCGACAAAGGCGGCTTTGGGGCCGAGCTTGTCGACGTCGATCGGCTCGCGGTTGACATAGACGAGCGGCATGCCGGCGTCGGCGGCGGCCTTGGTGATCGCCGCGGTGGCCGACGTGTCGACCGGATTGACGATGATGGCGTTCACGCCGTTGGCGATGAAGTTCTGAACCTGGCTCAGTTGTTTGGAGACGTCGTCCTTGGCGTCCTCGATCTGAAGCGTGACGCCAGGAAGCGTCTTGGCGTAGTCCGCCATGCCGTTGCGAAGCACGGTCAGGAAGTTGTCGTCAAACTTGTCCATCGACACGCCAATTTTGGTGGCGGCGGCGAAGGCGGGGCTCGACAGCACGCTGGCTGCGACAAGCGCAAGAAATATGCGTTTCATGATCCAGTCTCCTCCCGTTGGGGCGCTCGGCGATCAACGATTTGCTCGTTGTCCGCACCACGCAAACGGTGCGGCTGCTTGGTTCTAGACCCAAAACTATTGCCGCGCACCCGGCTTGCGCTGGGCGGTCTGGAGCGTGTCGCCCGCGAAGGCCTCGTTTCGCATGGGACCCATTAAGTCTTTGAAATCATTCGTGGCGCTGAAATCGACCATTTCGCGGTTTGTTTTGTTTTCAAGGGCTTGGCGCCGGTCTGGTTTCGCAACTTCGCAACATACTCGCAAAGCCTTCGCGGACCGCTTTTCACGCTCCCCGCGCCCTTTCAGCCGAGCGGCAATATTTAACTCACTTTCTGCCGCTGAAAGGATTTGTCGAAGGAATCTAAGGACCGCAGCGAATTGTATCCCAGGACATTTCTTCTCCGGCGATTAATTCCCGTCAGCTTCATCCTCAAAGCCATGAACGGAAGGTCGCGCCCTGGACCGCGGAGCCGAGACTGCGCGCGGCGTCATCGCGACGCGCGTCTGGCTTTCGCGGCGCCATTCGCTCAGACGACGCCGCGCTCCGGCCGGTCGAACGCCGCCAGGACGGCGAGGATCAGCGCCGGCGCCGCCAGCACCAGCACGCCGTAGCGCGGCGTCGCGACGCCCGATAAGACCGCCCCGACCACGAACCCGGCCCAGAGGCGCGCCAGCATGAGCGCCCGGCGCAGATGGGTGTCCCACGGCCCCGCCGCGTCCGGAAGCGGCGCGCGCCCCACGGCAAGCGCGAGATGCGAGCCGACGCGGCTCAGCGTCCCGGTCACGAAAGTCAGGCTCACCGATTGCGCGCCGACGCGGGAAAACGCGCTGTTCATGATGCCCATCGCGAAGCTTATGGCCGCAATCGCGGCGCCTCCCTTTAGCCAACCGAGCTGCGTCAATCCGACAATCGCGGCGAGAGCGGCGGCGACCACGCCGAACACGATGCTGCGCGCGAAGCGGCCCGCGAACTGCACGAGCAAGGTTCCGGCGAACGCGCCGATGACAAAGAAAAGAATCGCCAGCGCCGAGAGTGAGGCGAGACCAAACGCGCCCTCCGCGGTCTGATAGCCGGCCTGTGTGGTGTTCCCGCTCATGAACGACACGAAGACACCATAGGTGATCATGCCATAGGCGTCGATGAAGCCGGCGATCATGCCGAGCGCTATGGCCAGCCGCTCCGCGCTTCGACTACGGGCGCGTTGCGAGCGGGCTGAGGAGTCGACCGGGTCTCCGAGGGCGGAGCGATCGGTCGCCAACACCGGCTTTGTCAGTTCATCGGTCATGATCGCACTTCAAGCTGTTCGCGAGACTCCCCCAGCCGAACAATAGCCGACGCGACCTGCGCCGGCACATTGTCCGGTCCTGCCCGTCCTGGGAGAAGGCGGCCGCGGCCGCCATCGAGCGCGCCTCGAAGAGTCTACGGGACCTGTGCGTGGCGCAAGTTCTCGAGCAGGATCTGGTGATTGAAGACGGCAAGGTCGAAGCCTATCGCACCAAGCTCAAGGTGTCCTTCAAGTACGAGGGCAAGGACTGAAGGGCCGAGGCGCCTGAAGACGGGGGTCGGGCGGGAGACCGGCTAGGCTCAGTTGCGCTTAAAACTCGGCCTCGAGCTCCTCGATCTCCTCCTGCTCGGCCATCGCGGCGCCGCGCCATTCCTGCGTCGCAGGCAGATCCCAGATGCGCTCGGCGTAGCTTTTCAATTCCCCGTCGAGCTTGATCCCGTAGGTGCGAAAACGGCTCACCACCGGCGCGTACATCGCGTCGGCCATACTGATCTTGCCGAACAGGAACGGCCCGCCATAGGCCTGGAGACACTCGCTCCAGATGACGACGATGCGGTCAATGTCGGCGCGCGCCTTCGACCAGATCTTGAAGCTGGGAAACTGCGCCTTGATGTTCATCGGCAGCGCTTGCCGGAGCGCGACGAAGCCCGAGTGCATCTCGCCGCAAACCGAGCGGCAATGGGCGCGAACTGCCTGATCCTTAGGCAGAAGTCCGGCTTTTGGCGCGATTTCGTTCAGGAATTCGCCGATCGCAAGCGTGTCCCAAACCCGTATTTCATTATAGGTGAGGCAGGGCACAAGAATCGAGGGCGACAGCAGCAGAATCTCGGCGCGGGCGCCGGCGTCGTCGGGCGCGACGACGATTTCCTCGAAATCGATGCCCGCGAGCTTGGCCATCAGCCAGCCTCGGAGCGACCACGACGAATAGTTCCGGCTGCTGATGGTCAAGGTTGTTTGCAACATTGAGATAGCCCGCATCCTTCGCTGCCGGATGAGCAAAGGGCATGCCAGTCACCATGGCATGGGGTTTGCTACCTTCAACGGCAGAGTTCGGGCGCCCTCATGATGTATGACGCATACCAAGGGATGGCCGACGTCGGCGATCGCCTGCGTCTCATGGCGCAAAACGCCGGCGCCATTTTAGGCGCGTGGTCGGCGCATCCGACCGCTTCGCCATGGGCGCGGATGAGCGCCTATTATGAACTGGTGGCGCTTGGCGGCTTCACTCACGCGCGTCCAGACTATGCGCTCGACAGCATCGAAATCGATGGCGCGTCCGTTGCGGTCGACGAGCGTGGAGTCCTATGGACGCCGTTCTGCCAGTTGCTTCGCTTCCGCAAACAAGGCGGGGAGGACGACCCCAAGATCCTTCTGGTCGCGCCCATGTCCGGGCATTTCGCCACGCTTTTGCGCGGCACGATCCGCACGCTCTTGCGCGACCACCAGGTGTTCATCACCGATTGGATCAATCCGCGCAACGTCAAGCTCGATGACGGCCATTTCTCGCTTGAGGACTATACGCAGCACGTCATCGACTTCGTGCGCTTCATCGGCGAGGACTGCCATATCGTCGCAGTCTGCCAGCCGACGGTCTCGGCGCTTGCGGCGACTGCGGTCATGGCGCGCGAGCGCGACAGGCTCCAGCCGGCGAGCCTCACCTTGATGGCCGGGCCGATCGACGCGCGCGTCTCGCCGACCAAGGTCAACGAGCTCGCGCAGGAAAAGCCGATGGAATGGTTCCGCTCCAACATGATCGGAACCGTGCCGGCCAAGTTCGAGGGACGCGGCCGGCGCGTCTATCCGGGATTCCTTCAGCTCTGCGCGTTCATGAGCATGAACGCCGAGCGGCATTCGAAGTCCTTCATCGACCTCTTCCATCATCGCGTCGCCGGCGACATCGAGAAGGCGGACGCGATCCGCGACTTCTACAAGGAATATTTCGCCATCATGGACATGAGCGCGGACTTCTATCTCGAAACCGTCGATCAGGTGTTCCAGCGCTATCTGCTCCCGCTCGGGAAAATGCAGCACAAGGGCGAACCCATCGACCTCCGCGCGATCAAGACAACATTTCTTCTGACAATTGAGGGCGAGAAGGACGACATCTGCGCCGTCGGCCAGACGCTCGCCGCGCAAGATCTGTGTTCGGGCTTAAAGCCCTATATGAAGACCCATCATTTGCAGGCCGGCGTCGGCCACTACGGCGTCTTCAACGGCAAGCGCTGGGAGGCGCAGGTCTATCCGGTGCTGCGCAACCACATCCAGTCGAGCCGATGAAACGGCAGCTTGTGGCAGCCTCTGGCTCGTTCCGGCTCTTCGTCAATCTCGCCTGTTTCTCGGGTACCGATAGGCGAGATGGAGCCCTAGACTTGCCGAATC
>DATDHT010000150.1:0-11522 GCA_036521435.1 Roseiarcus sp. | reverse complement strand
AGAACGCCAGAGCCGCGGCAAGCGCGACCCCGGACAACCAATGTTTTGTCATTCAGCTACTCCCATAAGTTTCCAGACGCCCGGCCCTCCCTGGCGCCCGTCGGCAGAAGGCAATTCCACCTTGAAGGCCGATACTTTCTTGTTTTTGGTCAAGAGTCACCTTAAAAAACACAAAGGTTTGTTCATTTAGCGGGCGCTCGTTCAGCCACTTCCTTTCGCGCGCCAGTTCAATCCCGAACTTTCATAAGTCCAGGAATATTGGGTCGCCATCTGCGTCGCGCGCATGGCGCGATAACCGAGTGCGCCGACGATGATCATCCAGATCAAAGCGCTTATGAAGAGAGGGATCGAGAGCAGCGGCTCGCCATAAAGCGCGTAGTGAAGAAAGCGCACGGCGGCAGCGAGAAAGACCGCGTAGGGCCCAAGCGTCGCCAGCGGCCTCCACGTCTTGGCGACGGCCCTTCCGGTCGCCCAGGCGCCGGCCCCGCCCAGCACCAGCGTGATGAGGATGAAGGTGAACAGGCCGTAAGGTGAGTCCGACCAAAGCACGTCGCCCATCAATGACCCCCCTCGAGATAGGCCGCTCGCACCTCGGGGCGCGCCAGCAGTTCGGCGCCGCCGCCTTGCATCGTGATCGCGCCGTTGACCATTACGTAGCCGCGATGGGCGAGTTTCAGCGCATGAAAGGCGTTCTGCTCGACCAGGAAGACGGTCAGGCCCTCGGTCTTGTTCAGTTCGGCGATCACCTCGAAGATCTGTTTGACCACGAGGGGCGCAAGTCCGAGCGAAGGCTCGTCGAGTAACAGCAATCGAGGCCGGCTCATGAGCGCGCGCGCGATCGCCAGCATCTGCTGCTCGCCGCCCGACAGCGTTCCCCCGCGCTGTGGCGCGCGCTCCTTCAGCCGCGGGAAAAGCGCGAACATGCGTTGAAGGTCTTCGTCGAAATGGGCGAAATTGTTGATCGAAGCGCCCATCTGCAGGTTCTCGAACACCGTCATGCGCGGGAAGATGCGTCGCCCTTCCGGCGATTGAGCGATCGACAGGCGCGCGATCATATGCGTCGGCAGGTTGGTAATGTCGTGGCCGTCGAATGTGATCCGGCCCTGGCGGGCACGCGGCGCGCCGAAGATCGTCATCATGGTCGTCGACTTGCCAGCCCCATTGGCCCCGATCAGGGTGACAATTTCGCCCTTGTTGACGTCGATGTCGACACCCCGAAGCGCCTGGATTTTCCCATAAAAAGTTTCGATGCCCCGCAGTTGCAGGAGCGGCGTCAGCGCAGGCGCCGCAACGCTCATTGCTCCAGTTCCTTTTCGATTTGCTCAACTTCCTCCTCGTCTTCGACGCCGAGGTAGGCGGCGATCACCTTCGGATCGGCGCGCACTTCCGCTGGCGTGCCGTCAGCGATCTTCACTCCGTAATCGAGCACCACCACGTGATCGGAAATTTGCATGACCACCGTCATGTCATGCTCGATCAAGAGCACCGACGTATCGTGGTCGGCGCGGATCGATCGCAGGAGCGCATTGAGCTCGGCCGATTCGCGTGGGTTGAGCCCGGCGGCCGGTTCATCCAGGCAAAGAAGCACCGGGTCGGTGCACATCGCGCGCGCGATTTCGAGCCGGCGCTGGGCGCCGTAGGGCAACTCGCCAGCTGGATCGTCGGCCCGGTCCATGAGCCCAATCTTGTCGAGCCAGTATTTTGCCCGGTCGATGCACTCGGCCTCCTTGCGTCGATAGCTCGGCGCCCCAATCAGCCCGAGCACCGTGAGACCGCTCGCGCGCATCAGCGAATTGTGATGGGCGACCAGCAGGTTCTCGAGCGCGGTCATGCCCTGGAAGAGCCGGATGTTCTGGAAGGTGCGCGCGACCCGCGCTTTGCGGGCGATCTCATGGTCGGGCATCCGCTCGAGCAGAAAGAGTTCGCCGTTCGCCGTCGGCGCATGCCGGCCGCTCGAGCGGGTGGCGGCGGCGATGTCGTCAGGCGTCACGACGCCATCACGGGCAAGGGCAAGACGCCCCTCGGTCGGCTTGTAGAAGCCGGTCACGCAATTGAAGACCGTCGTCTTGCCCGCGCCGTTCGGGCCGATGAGCGCGGTGATGTCTCCCCTTCCGACCGAAAAGCTGAAGGCGTTCACGGCGACGAGGCCGCCGAACCGCATCGTAAGGTTTTCGACGGCGAGCAGCGGGCCGGTCAGCCAATTCATCAACCGTGCCCCTCTTTGACGAGATCGCCGGAGACGGCTTTTTGCGCTTTCAAGAATACGGACGGCAGCCTCGTCGAAACGAGGCCGCGCGGCTTCCAGATCATCATGATGACCATCGCGGCGCCGAACAGCAGCATGCGATATTGCGTCGGATCGAAGTCTTCGCCGAAGATCCGCTTCAGCCAGTCGAGTTCGCGCATGAGCTCGGGAATGCCGATCATCGCCGCGGCGGCGATGGCGACGCCAAGCTGCGAGCCCATGCCGCCGAGCACGACGATGGCGAGGATCGTCGCCGATTCGATGAAGGTGAAGCTCTCCGGGCTGACAAACCCCTGGCGCACGGCGAAGAACGAGCCGGCGAAACCGCCGAACATCGCGCCAAGCGCGAACGCCGTGAGCTTGGTGTTGGTGGTGTTGATGCCGAGCGAGCGGCAGGCGATCTCGTCCTCGCGAAGCGCCTCCCACGCCCGGCCGATCGGGAGCCGGCGCAGCCGAACCGTCACGAAATTGGTCAAGAGCGCGAGCGCGAGGATCAGATAGAAAAGAAAGATTGAGCGGTAGATCGGCGTGAAGGGCAGGTGGAAGATCGCCGCGAACCCGTCGTCGTCGTCAGTGAACGGTATGCCGAAGAACGACACGTGCGGAATGCCGCTGATGCCGGCATAGCCGTTGGTCAAGTCGACCCAGTTGATCAGCACCATTCGGATGATCTCGCCGAAGGCGAGCGTCACGATCGCGAGGTAGTCGCCGCGGAGCCTTAAGACCGGGAAGCCGAGGATGACGCCCCACATCGCGGCCAGAATTCCAGCGAGCGGCAGGCAGATCCAAAACGAAAGGCCGAAGGTGGTCGAAAGCAGCGCATACGAATAGGCGCCAACCGCATAAAACGCCACGTAGCCGAGATCGAGAAGGCCGGCAAGGCCGACCACGATGTTCAATCCCCAGCCCAGCATCACGTAGATCATGATCTGGACGCCGTAATTGTTGATCCACTTCAATGAGCCGCCCGGCCCGAGGAGGCCAAGGGCGATCAACGGGAACAGGATGACGAGGCCAAGCATAAACGGGCCGATATAACGCCCGAACGCGACCCGGGCGGCCGACGGCGGAGCTGTGCCCTCGCCCTCCCGCGCAGCCTGCACCAATGCGCCGCCCATGCCGCCGGCGGCGGCCGAGCCGACGCGGTCGAACCAAATCCGCCAGTCGGCGCGCGCCATCTGCCGCAAGAACACAAAAGCAAAGACAAGCGCCGTGATGGCAATCGAAAGCGGCCAGCGCCCAATCAGAACAAGCTCGTTGTTGATGTTCGATTCGGCATGATAACTGATAATTGGAAAGCACAGAACGAAAGCGACCAGGCCTGCAGCCGCCGCGTTGCGCAGGGCAGGAACGAATTGCCCCGCGGTTGCAACGGGAGCCACGATCTCCGAGGTTTGCGAAGGCGTGCTCATGGCTCACACCTTCTCGACTTCCGGTCTGCCGAGGATGCCCGAAGGCATGAAGATCAGGGTGATCGCCAAAATCATGAACGCGGCCACATCCTTGTAATCGGTGGTGAAGTAGGACGACCAGAACACCTCGATGAGGCCGATCAGAAGGCCGCCAAGCACCGCCCCGGGCAAGGAGCCGATGCCGCCGAGCACGGCCGCGGTGAAAGCTTTGACTCCGGGCGTGAAGCCATCGGAGAAACTCACCACGCCATAATAGATCACGAACATGACGCCGGCGACCGCCGCCAGGGCCGCGCCGATCACGAAGGTGATCGAAATGGTCGCGTCGACGTCGATCCCAAGCAGCGCCGCCATCTTGCGATCCTGTTCGCAGGCCCGCTGGGCTCGCCCGAGTGAAGTGAATTGTACGAGGTACCAGAAGGCCGCCAGCAGAACGGCCGTGACAATAACGATCAGGATCTGGCGCACCGACAAGGTGACGTCCCCGGTCACGTTGAACACGTGATTGGGCAGTTGGGGGGCCGGCTTGTTGCGCGGCCCCTGAACAACCTGGACAAAATTCGACAGGAAGATCGACATTCCGATCGCTGAAATGAGGGGCGCGAGCCGGAAGGACCCGCGCAGGGGCCGGTATGCGAGCCGTTCGATCGCCCAGTTCCATAAGCCGGTCAGCGCCATGGCCGCCACCAGCACCACCACAAACGCGATCGGCAGCGACCCCAGGTGCAGGATCTGGGTCAAAATCATGAAAATGATCAGAGCGATAAAGGCTGACAGCATGAACACGTCGCCATGGGCGAAGTTGACCATGCCGATGATGCCGAAAACCATCGTGTAGCCGATGGCGATAAGTCCGTAGATCGACCCTAGCGTCACCCCGTTGATCAGCTGCTGCAGGAAATTATCCATGCGCCACCCTGCCCTCTCGTTTCACCCCACTTCGCAGGAAACGTGCCATTCGCTTGCGGCCGCCCTGTCTTTGCGCGCTCTCGACCCGCCGACGCTCCATGCCGGCGCCATCGCTCGCCTGAGATTTGTGCAACGTTAACCGGCGCGAGGGCGCGCGGCAACCTGGCGCCAGGGAAGTTCACACGTTTGCCTACGACAGCCAGAAGGCTGGGAAATCCAGAAGGCTTGGAAATATGGCAGGGCCTTTCGCAATATCCGAGTGAATATTTCGATTATCGTGCAATGTTGTTGCTTGGACTAACAATCCGGTTAGAAGCGCAGCGTTGTCATTCTCGGAATAAGAGCACGGCGGCGTCTTGATATTTCTCGCGCGTTACGAAATGCTGCAAACAGACCGCGCTGATCTCGAGCTTGCGACGGGTCAGCCCAGTTGTCCTGGAAGGGAACGTTCATGGCGATGACGATGACGGGCGAAGTGACTTTGCCCGCCGACAGACCGAAAGTATGGGCGCTGCTGAACGACCCCGAAACACTCAAGTCCGCCATTCCCGGGTGCCAGTCGTTGGAGAAGACGAGCGAGAACGGTTTCGCCGCCGTCGTCAAAATGAAGATCGGCCCGGTCTCCGCCACGTTCAAAGGCAAGGTTGAACTCTCCGACATCGTTCCGCTCGTGGGCTACACCATCAAGGGCGAGGGCGAAGGCGGCATCGCTGGCTTCGCCAAGGGTGGCGCAAAAGTGTCTCTCGCCGATGCGCCGGGCGGCACGCTGCTGCGCTACGACGTCGAGGCGACGGTCGGCGGCAAGATCGCCCAGCTCGGCTCGCGGCTGATCGACGGCGTCGCCAAGAATATGGGCGACAAGTTTTTCACCAGTTTTGTCGCCCTCGCCGCGGATGGCGCGGCGCAGGCCGGCGTGGGAGGCCAGGCGGCCCACGGCTGAGCCGGGGTAAGCGCCGCTGCAGAACACGTCTGAGTTCAGGAGGATATCGGAATGGTTCATGTCTCGATGGCGGTAAACGGTCGCTCCGCATCGGCGGATGTCGATCCGCGGACGCTGCTCGTGCAGTTCCTGCGGGAGAATCTGCGCCTGACCGGCACCCATGTCGGCTGCGACACCTCGCAGTGCGGGGCGTGCGTCGTTCATGTCGATGGTCAGGCGATCAAGTCATGCACGGTGCTGGCGGCAAGCTGCGACGGTGCGCAGGTGACGACGATCGAAGGCCTCGCCGCGAACGGCAAGCTCCATCCCATGCAGCAGGCCTTCCAGGACAATCATGGGCTGCAATGCGGCTTCTGCACGCCGGGCATGATCATGGCCTCTATCGACCTCGTCAATCGGTTAGGCCCGAACCTTGACGAAGCCACGATCCGCCACGGCCTCGAAGGCAATATCTGCCGCTGCACCGGCTACCACAACATCGTGAAATCAATCGCCCAGGGCGCGCGCGAGATGGGCGCCGCCGCAACGCCTCAAGCGGCCGAATAACAAGGACGCTTTAACGCCGTCCCAAGGGAGAGAAATATCATGGGCGTGACCGCACTCGGCGCCTCCGTCAAACGCACGGAAGACATCCGCTTCATCACCGGCAAGGGCCATTACGTCGACGACATCAACCGTCCGGGCCAGGCCTACGCTTATTTTCTGCGCTCGCCCCACGCGCACGCGACGATCGACAGGATCGAGACGTCGGAAGCGCTGAAGTCGCCGGGAGTCGTCGCGATCTTCACCGGCGACGACATCGCGGCCGACAAGGTCGGCGGCCTCATTTGCGGCTGGATGATTCATTCCAAGGACGGTTCGCCGATGAACGTCGGCGGCCATCCCTCGCTCGCGCAAGGGGCTGTGCGCTATGTCGGCGATCATGTCGCCGTCGTCATCGCCGATACATACGCCGAGGCGAAGGACGCGGCGGAAAAAATCGTCGTCGATTACGGGGTGCTGCCTGCGGTGATCGACGTTGCGGGCGCCGCCAAGGACGGCCAACGTCACATCCACGAGGCCGCGCCGAACAACACGGTCTACAACTGGCACCTCGGCGACAAGGCGGCGACCGATGCGGCCTTTGCTTCCGCAGCGCATGTGACAAAAATCGATCTGGTCAACAACCGCCTGATCCCGAATGCGATGGAGCCGCGCGCCGCGCTCGGCGACTACGATTCCGGCACGGACACGATGACGCTTTATACGACGAGCCAGAACCCGCACGTCGCGCGGGTGGTCCTGTCGGCCTTCGTCGGTCTTGCGCCCGAGAACAAGCTGAGGGTCATCGCGCCCGACGTCGGCGGCGGCTTCGGCTCAAAAATTTTCATCTACGCCGACGAAACCGTCTGCCTCTGGGCGGCGAAAAAGATCAACCGGCCGGTGAAATGGACCGCCGATCGCACCGAGGCCTTTCTCTGCGACGCGCATGGACGCGACCACGTCACGCATGGCGAACTCGCGCTCGACGCAAGCGGCAGGATAACAGGGCTGCGCGTCCACACCACCGCCAATCTCGGCGCCTATCTCTCGACGTTCGCTTCCGCCGTGCCGACATATCTCTACGCGCCGCTGCTGTCGGGACAATACGCGATCCCCAATATCTACTGCGAGGTCGACGGGGTCTACACCAACACCGCGCCGGTCGACGCCTATCGCGGCGCCGGCCGCCCGGAGGCGACATTCGTGATCGAGCGTCTGGTTGAGGTCGCGGCGCGCGAGACGGGGCGCGACCCCGCCGAGTTCCGCCGCACAAACTTCATCAGGACTTTTCCTCACCAGACTCCGGTTCTGATGAACTATGACGCCGGCGACTTTCCGGCCGCCCTCGATAAGGCGCTTGCGGAGGCCGACTACAAGGGCCTCGCGGCGCGCAAGGCCGCCTCGGTCGCGAAGGGCAAGCTTCGCGGCATCGGATTCTCCGCTTACATCGAAGCCTGCGGCATTGCGCCATCGTCGGCGGTCGGCGCGCTCGGCGGCGGCGTCGGCCTCTGGGAATCGGCTGAAGTCAGGGTCAACATGATCGGCACGGTGGAGGTTCTGACCGGCTCGCACAGTCACGGGCAGGGCCATGAAACGACGTTCGCCCAGCTCGTCTCAAGTCGTCTCGGCATCCCTATGGAAAATGTGACGATCGTCCACGGCGACACCGACAAGGTGCAGATGGGGATGGGCACCTACGGTTCGCGCTCCGGCGCGGTCGGCATGTCGGCGATCTCCAAGGCGCTCGACAAGATCGAGGCCAAGGCGAAGAAGGTCGCGGGCCATGTGCTCGAAGCCTCCGAACAAGACATCGAGTTCAAGGATGGGAAGTTCACGGTCAAAGGCACGGACAAGTCGATCGACTTTGGCTCGGTCGCGATGAACGCCTATTCCGGCCACAAGATCAATACCCAGGAAATCGAGCCCGGCCTGAAGGAAGGCGCGTTCTGGGACCCGACCAACTGGACCTTCCCGGCGGGCGTGCACATCTGCGAGCTCGAGATCGATCCGCAAACCGGCGTTGTAACCATCGAGCGGTGGACCGCGGTCGACGACTTCGGCAAGCTCATCAATCCGATGATCGTCGAAGGCCAGGTGCACGGCGGCATCGCCCAGGGCGTCGGCCAGGCGCTACTCGAAGGCGCGCACTACGATAGCGACGGCCAGCTCTTGACGGCGAGCTTCATGGACTATTGCATGCCGCGCGCCGACGACCTGCCTTCGTTCAAGGTCGAGACGATAGAGACGATCTGTCCGTCCAATCCGCTCGGCATCAAAGGCTGCGGCGAGGCGGGCGCGATCGCGGCTCCGCCGGCCGTCATCAACGCCATTACCGACGCGCTCGGTCATGAAGACGTGGCGATGCCCGCGACCCCGCAGGCCGTCTGGCGCGCCGCGCAAAAGACGATGATGAAACGCGCCGCGGAATGAAACTGAGCGCAAGGCCGCGATCCGCGCCTTTCGCCGCCCCCTCTCGGAGACTTCGACATGTACGCCTTTGAATATCATCGCCCCCAATCGCTCGCGGGCGCCGCCGCCGACCTCGCCAAGCCCGAGGCCAAGGCGCTTGCCGGCGGCATGACCCTGCTGCCGACCATGAAGCAGCGTCTGGCGTCGCCGGCGGCGCTCATCGATCTCAAGAATGTTCACGAGCTCGCCGGCATTGCCCGCGAAGGGGACAATCTCGTGATCGGCGCCATGACCCGGCACGCCGAAGTCGCTCGCAGCAAAGACGTGGAAACGGCGATTCCAGCGCTCGCGTCGCTGGCCGGCCTCATCGGCGATCCGCATGTTCGCAATATGGGGACGATTGGAGGTTCGCTGGCCAACAACGATCCGGCCGCGGACTATCCAGCCGCTGCGCTGGCGCTCGGCGCCACGATCGTCACCGACAAGCGGCGCATCGAAGCGAAAGACTTCTTCACCGGCCTTTTTGAGACGGCGCTCGAGCCGGGTGAACTCATCACGAAGGTGAGCTTCCCGATCCCGCAAAAGGCGGCATACATGAAGTTCCGGAACCCGGCCTCGCGCTACGCGATGGTCGGCGTCTTCGTCGCCAAGACGGGGGACGGCGTTCGCGTCGCCGTGACCGGCGCGGGCGCGAGCGGCGTCTTCCGCGCCGAGCCGTTCGAAGCGGCGCTGAACACAAACTTCTCGCCTTCGGCGCTTGAGGGCGTCTCCGTGCCCGCGAGCGGCCTCAACTCGGATATTCACGCCGACGCCGACTATCGCGCGCACCTCATCGGCGTGATGGCGAGACGCGCAGTGGAAGCGGCGGCTCAAGCCGCGTAAGAAAGTCGCTCGAACCTTCAGTGAGGCGAGCTTGACGCCGTCACGCCCCTTTTTGCAGGGTGTGGCGGCGATGTCTTGACGTGGAGTGACGCCTTGTCCCGGCAATCGCCGGCCCTACCGGCCTCGATCGACGAAACCTTAAGCCTGCTCGGCAGGGCTTCCTATGTCGGCGATCGCGCGCTGGCGACGGTCATTTTCTTGAGCCTGCGCCTTGGGCGGCCGCTGTTTCTCGAAGGCGAGGCCGGCGTCGGCAAGACGGAGGTCGCCAAGGTTCTCGCGGCCTCCCTCAATCGAAAGCTGATCCGTCTTCAGTGCTACGAAGGCCTGGACGTGGCGAGCGCAGTCTATGAATGGAACTATCCCGCGCAAATGATGGCGATCAGGCTGGCCGAGGCGTCCGGCGAGCATGACAAGGATCGCATCGAGCACGACATCTTCTCGCAGCGCTATCTCATCAAGCGCCCGCTCCTGCAGGCGCTTGAACCGGGCGTCAACGGGGCGCCGGTCCTCCTGATTGACGAGATCGATCGCGCCGACGAGGCCTTCGAAGCCTACCTGCTCGAGATTCTGTCCGACTTCCAGGTGACGATTCCGGAAATCGGCGTCATGGCGGCGCCCGAACCGCCGATCGTCGTCATCACCTCCAATCGCACGCGCGAAATCCACGACGCGCTCAAGCGCCGTTGTCTCTATCATTGGCTTGGCTATCCCGACCTCGCTCGCGAGATGGCGATCGTAGGCGCGAAGGCGCCGCGCGCGCCGGAGCGATTGACCGCGGAACTTGTCGCGTTCGTTCAGCGTCTGCGCAAACAGGACTTGTTCAAGTCGCCGGGCGTCGCCGAAACTCTCGATTGGGCGGCCGCGCTGACCGAACTCGACGCGGTGGCCCTCGATCCGGCGCAGGTCTCCGATACGCTCGGCGTGCTGCTGAAATATCAGGACGATATCGCTAAGATTGAGGGCGCGAAGGCGCAGACGCTGATCGAGGAGACCCGCGCCGAGCTCCGCCGGCTGGAGATCGGGTAGGGCAGGGCGAGCTCCCGACCAGCGCTCCCGAAGCCGTTTGCGCCGCCCGGTTCCACATCGGTGCGTGAGCGCGATGACAAAGGCGGTGCTCGACACTATGTTTTTCGGGGGATGCGTGCGACCGGCGCTTCGCCGCCGGAGGTGAGGTCGAGCCAAGCGAAATGAGCGCGATTTTGGAGGCCGAACCTGCAAGCGGCGGCGTCTTGGCGCAGAACATCATCCACTTCGCCCGCGCCCTGCGCGAGGCGGGCGTCCCATTGGGTCCGGGCGCGGTGCTCGATGCGCTCGCGGCGGTCGAGACGGCGGGTGTCGGGAACCGAGAGGACTTTTACACCACGCTGCACGCTGTCTTCGTCAAGAAGCATGAGCACAGCCTGCTGTTTGACCAGGCGTTTCGCATCTTCTGGAAGCGAAAGGGCTTCCTCGAAAAGCTGATCGCGATGCTGTCCCCGCGGGCGCCCAGCAAATCCGACCCGAAGCCGCCCGAAGCTGGGGCAAGTCGCGTCGCCGACGCCCTTTTCAAGTCGGTTCACGACCGCGCCAAACCGACCCCCGAGATCGAGCTTGACGCCCGCCTGACCATGTCGACCGCGGAGATCTTGCGGTCGAAGGATTTCGCTCAAATGAGCGCGGCGGAAATCGAGGAGGCTCGCAAGGCGATCAAGCGACTGGCGATGCCCGAAGACAGGCGCAGGACGCGC
Organism: Roseiarcus sp.; assembly: GCA_036521435.1. Lineage (GTDB taxonomy): Bacteria > Pseudomonadota > Alphaproteobacteria > Rhizobiales > Beijerinckiaceae > Roseiarcus. The sequence goes on along the minus strand of DATDHT010000150.1, from coordinate 476 downwards.
CGCTTTGCTGCGGGTGGCCGGCCAGCGCGGATCGATGCGCGCCGCAGTTTCCGCCGTTCGTTGCAGCCTGGCGGCGTGATCGACCTCGAGTTTCGATCGCCGATCGATCGCGCGCCCCCGGTTGTCGCCCTGTGCGACATTTCCGGGTCCATGAACGAGTACACCCGCCTCTTTTTGCACTTCCTTCACGCCCTGGGGGAGACGCGGCGGGTTTCGACCTTCCTGTTTGGCACTCGCCTGACCAACGTGACTCGCGCGATGCGCGCCCGCGATCCTGATGATGCGCTGGCAAAGTGCTCGGCGATGGCGCTCGATTGGTCCGGCGGCACCCGAATCGGCGAGGCGCTGCACCGCTTCAACCGGGATTGGTCGCGGCGCGTGCTGGGTCAAGGCGCGATTACGCTTCTCATCACTGACGGACTTGAGCGCGACGACCTCGATACGCTCAAGGCCGAGATGGAGCGACTCGGCAAATC
>DATDHT010000149.1:0-7648 GCA_036521435.1 Roseiarcus sp. | reverse complement strand
CCGTCTCAAGCAATGGCTCAACCGCTTCAACGGCGTCGCCACCAAGAACCTGCCCAATTATCTCGGTTGGCGGCGCGCTCTCGAAGCCTGGGGCGACAAACTCGAACCGCCAAGCTGGATCAAAGGCGCTATGGGAAACGGACCATACCAACAGATAATGCTATAAGAGCCAAATGATCGTGCTGTTCCACCGGCGCGGCTGGCGATCGCTCTGCTGACCCAATGTCGTCGCGGGCTAAAGCCCGGCCAGATAGGCAGCCATCGCCGTGAGCTGCTCGGGCGTCACCGTGTTCATGAGATCCGACATGCCGGGATTGTTGGCGCGGGCGCGAGTGCGGAACTCCGTCATCGTCTTGGCCAGATAATCATGGCTCTGCCCAGCCAGGCGCGGAATGGAGGAATCGCCCTGGAACTGCTCCAGATGACAGCTGGTGCATACGACCGACTTGATCGCCGTCATCGCGGCCGCTTCGTCCGTCTTGGAAGCACTGGGCGCCCCCGTCTTCGGCCATGGCTTGGCGGCGAAGTACGCGGCGAGCGCTTGCGCGTCTTCCTTGGAGAGGCCCTGAGCGATTGGGGTCATCTGATCGTCCTTGCGCGCCCCCTTCTGGAAATCGCGGAGCTCTAGATAAAGATAGCCCTCGTTTTGCCCCCAGATGATCGGGATCGCCGGCTCCGCCGGCAGGCCTTTTTCGCCATGGCACGCGCTGCAGACTTCCGCCTTGTCGGCAACCGCGTCCGCCCAAGCGGCGTTCGCCGCAGAGAGGAGCGCGGCCACAACAACGCTACGCAACATGAGAGGGAATCCTTCGCGCGGCTCAAGATCGCGCCCATTTGGCGCGGCCGCGCCTCGAGGTCAAACGAAAAGGCCGCCCCGCTCGATCGAACGGGGCGGCCAATGAAGTGCGACGAGGACTTACTCGACCGTGAAGGCGATGATGTTGTTGCCGCGCTTGGAATCGATCTGGGCGTTGCCGCCCGAACCGACCACGACATATTGCTTGCCGTCGACCATGTAGGAAGACGGCGGGGCGTTGACCCCCGCGCCAGCCTGGAACTGCCAAAGCACTTTGCCAGTGGATGCGTCGTAGGCCTTGAACCAGCCGTTGGCTTCGCCGGTGAAGAGAAGGCCGCCGGAGGTCGCGAGAATGCCTCCGATCATGGGCTGCGGCGTCTTGACCTGCCAGGCGATTTTCCCGGTGTTGTAGTTCACCGCGCTGACGTTGCCGAAGCTCTCCTCGCCGGGGATGATCGTGAACGCGCCGCCGAGCCACAGTTTGCCGTCCGGATAGGCGGCATTGGCGACCGTATAGGTCATCGGCTGATGCAGGTTGATCGCATAGGCCATGCCGTGGTTCGGATCGGTCGCAATCGGCGACCATTCGACGCCGCCGTTTGCGCCCGGGAACATCTTGGCGGAGTTGGGGTCGAGCGGCTTGGTCGGCGTCGGCAGCGTCCATCGGCCCTTTTGATCCACCATCGGGTCGGAGTAGCGGATGAGGCTGCAGTCCTTGCGATCATTCACGTAGATGTACCCGGTCTTGCCCGCGTGCAGGACCGCCGGAACCATCTTGCCGGACTTGTCCGCCGCGTTAACCAGAACGGTCGGGCTCACGGCGTCGAGGTCCCACACGTCATGGGGGACATACTGGAAGTGGCAAACGTACTTGCCGGTGTCCAGGTCGAGCGAGACCATTGAATCCGTGTAGAGGTTATCGCCGGGACGCACGGCGCCGTCGAGGTCGGGCGAGGGATTGCCGACAACGAAATAGATGCGCTTCGTCGCGAGATCGATTGACGGGTTCTGCCACACGCCGCCGCCGAGCGTCTTGTACGGATCGCCGCCTTTCGCCAGCGCCGCCTTCTCGGCCTCGATGTCGCGATGCTCGTCGCGGCCTGTGGCGTCCTTCGTCGCCCAGACACCGACGGAGCTCTCGGGAATCGTGTCGAAGCTCCAGATCAGCTTGCCGTCCTTGGCGTCATAGGCCTTGACGAAGCCGCGGATGCCGTACTCGCCGCCGTTGGTGCCGATCAGGATTTTGCCATCCGCCGCGGTCGGCGCCATCGTCTCGCTGTAGCCCTTCTCGGGATCGCCGACCTGTTGCTCCCAGACGACGGAGCCGGTCTTGGCGTCGAGCGCGACGAGCTTGGCGTCGAGGGTGCCGACATAGACCCGGTCCTCGTAGACGGCGACGCCGCGGTTGTTCGGGCCGCAGCAGAAGGTCGTGACCGCGCCGAGCTTCGGCTTGAAATGCCAGATCTCCTGACCCGTCTTGGCGTCGAGCGCGTACACGTGGCTATAGGACGTGGTGACGTACATGACGCCGTTGACAATGATCGGGGACGTCTCAAGCGACTCCTTCACCTCTGTCGAGAAGATCCAGGCCGGATGCAGATGCCGCACGTTCCCGCGGTTGATCTGCGCGTTCGGGTAGAAACGAGTCTGCTCGTAATTGCCGTTGGTATGGAGAAAATTCGTCCCATCCTTGTGGGCGTTGGTGAGTTGCTGCTGCGAGACCGGCGTGATCGCCGCGGTCGCGGCCATTGCGGCCGGTGCGTTTTTGACTTCCTGCGCTTGTGCTATATCCGCCGCTACGAATGCTCCGATGCAAACCGAACCGAGCAATATTGTACAATTGATGGTTTTTGACATCTGCGTTCCCTCCATGCCCTCGCATACTGCCTTGAAATAGCGGGATTGTCACCCACGGGATTAGGGATATTTTCCTTTTTCCCCGGTCTCAGAAAGTAGGACCGGCAGGTAACGAAGCCGCCGTCGCTAGCGAAGATCTGAAAATCCAGATCAGGACCGAGGTTGAGCGATGGTCGTGTTCGCCCTTCTCAATCGACTGTGTCACGGACCAGCGTGGCTGACGTCGTCGTGACGGGAATTGCGGCGTCCCGCCTTGCTCTGTCCTCTTTCAATCTCCTGTTTCTGTTTCAGTCCAACTACCATTTGTTATTCACAACGGCGCGATGGCCGCGTTCGACGGGGTCTTTTGCAATTCATCGAACTGGTCGCCTGGGGTTATGTCGCGCTTGCCTGCTACGTCGTTGTCGAGAGCCGTCTTGAAGGCCTCTTAACCGGCGTTCGCCGCGCGCGGTCCTGACGTCGGTCACGAAACTCTCATGCCTACTTCGGCGCGCTCGTCAGCCTCCGTGCCGTCACCGCGTCAGTCACCAGAGTGGTCGGCTTCAAGAGCTTGAGCGCGCCTCGGATGGCGGCGAGCTTATGCGCGCCCCCTGCGGCCAACACGCGGACCGGGGCGGCGCGCACGACATCGAGCGGGACCGACATCACACACCGGTTGAGAGGATGATCGATGACGCGGCCTTGGTCGTCGTAGACGTTGCAGAGCATCTCGCCGACAGCGCCGTATTCGCCCAACGTCTTTCTGTCGGCTTCGCCGATGACTGCATAGCGCGCGATCGAGGCCTCAGGCCCAAGAGAACCGACGCTGACTACGACGGCATCGAGAGCCTGAGCGAAATCATATACGGACCTGAGCCCGCACCGCTCGATCAGGGCCGTCTTGGTGGCTGGGCTGTCGACGAGCGCGGGAGAGGGGATAAGGTAGCAATCCGCGTTGAACGCGCGCGCGAAACCGGAGGGAAATTCGGCCGGGTTGTCGGCCACGAAATGCGTGACGCCGCCGACCAGAGAAACGACGTTCAAGCCTTTCAGCGAGCGCTCGCTTAAATACTCGAGCGAGGAGTTCAGCGTGCGTCCCCACCCGAGCCCGATCTTCATATCGTTGCGTAATAGCGCCGAAACGTGATCGCCGAGCGCCGCGGCGATCGGCGCCGTCGGGTCAGCGGCGTCGGAGGACAGCGGCGCGACGATCGCATCGGACAATCCGAAGAGTTTGCATAAGCCAGCTTCCAGACCGCCAAGCTCCGCGTCGCCGCGCGAGAGCGCAACCCGCACTTCCCCCAGCGCCTTCGCTTCCGCAAGCATTCGCACGACGGTGACGCGCCCGACGCCGAGCGCGTCGGCGATGGCGCTCTGCGTCATCTCCTCGACGAAATACATCCAGGCCGCACGCTGCCTCAAGCGCTCGCTGCGCTTGGGCGTGCGCAAGACCTCGTTGCTGGTTAAGTTCTCACTCATCCGCTTTCGGTTATTTGGCTCGTCAAGCGTCGAGGCTGGCCGGGCGCCGCCGCGACTCGCGCGCGCCTCAGTCTTGCCCAACCGCCAGGCTTTCTTCAAGCATCAAGCGGGCGCGGGCGCGGAGTTTTTCACTTTCGCTCTTGAGCTGGCCACAGGCGGCGAGAATGTCGCGCCCGCGCGGCGTGCGCACCGGGCTCGCGTAGCCGGCGTTGAACACGACTTCCGAGAAGCGCTCGATCGTCTCCCAGTCGGAGCATTCGAACGTGCTGCCCGGCCAGGGATTGAAGGGAATGAGATTGATCTTGGCCGGCAGGCCTTTCAGCAGGCGCACGAGCGCCTTGGCGTCGGCAACCGAATCGTTGACGCCCTTGAGCATCACATATTCGAAAGTGATGCGCCGCGCGTTGGAAGCGCCGGGGTAGTCGCGGCAGGCCTTGATGAGCGCTTGAATGGGATATTTGCGATTTAACGGCACGAGCGTGTCGCGCAGCGCATCGTTGGTCGCGTGCAGCGAAATCGCGAGCATGGTCCCGCACTCGGCCCCGAGCCGCGGCAGTTCCGGAACGACGCCGGAGGTCGAGACGGTGATGCGCCGTTTCGATAGCGACAGGCCGTCGCCATCGGTCAAGATCGCAATCGCGTCCCGCACGGCCTCGAAATTGTAGAGCGGCTCGCCCATGCCCATGAAGACGATGTTCGACACCGCGCGCACGCCCTCGCCCTTGGGCGTGAGCCCGTCGGCTGGTGCAATTCCGCCGGGAAAATCGCCGAGCCGGTCGCGCGCCACCAGCGCCTGGCCGACGATCTCGGCGGCGCTCAGGTTGCGCACCAGCGGCATCGTGCCGGTGTGGCAGAAGGAACAGTTGAGGGTGCAGCCGACCTGGCTCGACACGCAGAGCGTGCCGCGGTCAGACTCCGGGATGTAGACGCATTCGATTTCCGCGCCCTTGTCGAACCGGTGGGCTGGGGCCAAGCGCAGGAGCCACTTCCGGGTGCCGTCGGCGGAGACCTGCTCGGCCACGATTTCGGGCCGCGCCAGGGTGTAGCGCTCGGCCATCCGGTCGAGCACCGGCCGGGCGATATTGCGCATCGCCGAGAACTCGCGCGCGCCGCGATGGTAGATCCAGTGCCAGAGCTGCGAGGAGCGCATCTTGAGCTCGCGCTCGGGCGTGCCAATCTCAGCGAGGGCGGCCAGGATCTGCGCCCGCGTCGCGCCGGCGAGCGGCACGGCTGCGCGCGCCTCGGTTTTCAGGGCGGCGGCGGTCATGATGAGCAGGGTTCTAGCATGAGCAGGCGCCGCCGACCAACGTCCGTTGTCGTCGGGTTGTCGGGCAGGGGAGGCTCGGTCTCATCCCCCGAACACATCATTCGTCTGGGCGCTGACGCGCACGAAGGTGGTTCGCTTGGGGACCTCCTTGAGGTGGGCCGCGCCGATATAGGTCATCATCGAGCGGACGCCGCCCATGATCTCCGTCATCGTGCCGTCGACAGGGCCACGATACGGGGTCTCTACCGACTTGCCCTCGGCGGCCCGGTAGTGCGCAACGCCGCCCGAATGCTTCTTCATCGCGGTCTCCGACGACATGCCGTAGAACGTCATGCCGACCGGGACCTTTTCTCCATCCCGCTCCTCGTAGTGGATCTCGCCGTCGCATTCGTCGTGGCCGGCGAGCATGCCGCCAAGCATGACGAAATCGGCGCCCGCCCCATAGGCCTTGGCGACGTCGCCGGGGACAGTGCAGCCGCCGTCGGCGCAGACCTGGCCTTTGAGCCCGTGCGCCGCGTCGGCGCATTCGATGATCGCCGAGAGCTGCGGATAGCCGACGCCCGTCACCCGCCGCGTGGTGCAAACGGAGCCGGGCCCGATGCCGATCTTGACGATGTCCGCGCCGGCGAGGATCAGCGCCTCCGTCATGTCGCCGGTGACGACATTGCCGGCCATGATCACCGCGTGCGGGTAGTCGTCGCGCACCCGCTTGACCGTCTCGAGGAATTTCTCCGCATAGCCATTGGCGACGTCGAGGCAGATGAACCGGATCGGCGCCGCCTTCGCGACCGCGGCGAGCTTCTTGACGTCGGCCGCATTGGTGCCCAGCGAATAAAAGGCGTGCGCGCCGTCTGATCCAGCAAAAAATTCGACCAGCTTCGGCTCCGGGTAGTGCTTGTGCAGGGCGGTAAGGGCTCCGTGCTGGCCGAGCGCATGGGCCATCGCCATGGTTCCCGTCACGTCCATGTTGGCGGCGATCAGCGGAAAGCCTTTCCATTCCGAGCCGGTATGCAGGAAGCGGAAGGCGCGATCGACGTCGACGGCGCTGCGCGTGTTGAGCGTCGAACGTTTGGGCCGAATGAGGACGTCCTTAAAATCGAGCTTGACGTCGGTTTCGATGCGCATGACTTATCTCAGCGTGTGCGGGAAGGCGGATTTCGTTAGGAATTTAGTCATCGCGGACGCAAACCTCAACGACCAGGTTTTTGGGCGGAAAGCGCGATGGGAGATCGAGCAATGGCGGACGAATTGGTTCTGTACACCAACCCGATGTCGCGCGGCCGCGTCGCGCGCTGGATGCTGGAGGAGGCCGGCCAGCCTTACAGAGCCGAAATTCTCGACTATGCCGGGTCGATGAAAGCGCCAGAGTATCTGGCGATCAACCCGATGGGCAAGGTGCCGGCCCTGCGCCACGGCGAGACAATTGTTACGGAAGGCGCAGCGATATGCGCTTATCTCGCCGACGTCTTTCCCGAGGCCGGCTTGGCGCCGCCCCCAGGCTCGCGCCTGCGCGGCCCCTACTATCGCTGGATGTTCTTCGCCGCGGGCCCGATCGAGGCGGCCAACACCAACAAGGCGCTCGGAGTCGTCGTTCCGCTCGAGCGGACTGGAATGGTGGGCTACGGCACCCAGGAGCGGGCGCTGGCCGCGCTTGAAGATCAACTCAACCGTTCCGAGTACATCGCGGGCGACCGCTTCACCGCCGCCGACGTTTATGTCGGCTCCCACATCGGCTTCGGAATGATGTTCGGCGCGGTCGACAAGCGGCCCGCGTTCGAGCGCTATTGGGGACTTTTGCGCGCGCGTCCGGCCGCACAGCGGGCGCGTGAGATCGACGACAAGCTTGTTGCAGAACGACAAAAAGCCGGCTGAAGCGATCACAAAACAAGGGCGAGAACCATGCGACTGAAGGGCAAAGCGGCGCTGGTGACGGGCGCGGGCCAGGGGTTCGGCTACGGCATCGCCGAGGCGTTCGTTCGCGAAGGCGCGCGGGTGGCGTGCCTGGACGTGAAGGGTGAAGTCGCCGAGGCGGCCGCGAAACGGCTCGGTCCCGCTGCAATAGCGCTCAAGGCCGACGTCGCCAACCGCGAGGATGTCGAGCGTGCGGCGCATGCCGCCATCGATACGCTCGGACGGATCGATATCGTCGTCAACAACGCCGGTACGACGCATCGCAACAAGCCGCTCATGGAGGTCACGGACGCCGAGTTCGACCGCATCTTCGCCGTCAACGTCAAATCGATCTTCCTCGCCGCGCAGGCGTTCGTTCC
>DATDHT010000148.1:0-8286 GCA_036521435.1 Roseiarcus sp. | reverse complement strand
CGAAATATTCGCCGCCGGCGAGCACAGCGACGTGCCCTTGATGGCCGGCTGGAACAAGGACGAAGGCTTCAATTTCACCTTGGCTCAAGGCGACGACGCGAAGCGCCCTTACGCCGATCTGGCGCGCGCGATCTTTGGCGAGCGGACGGACGAGCTTCTGCAGCATTATCCGGACGGATCGCCCGAGACCGACGCCGCCTCTGCGCGCGCGCTTGGCGGCGACCTCATGATCATCCATCCGACCTGGGCCTGGATCGAGGCGCAGAAGCAAAGCGGCCGCGCCGACATTTTCCGCTTCCGGTTCGACCGCGCGCCGCTAACGCCGCAAGGCTGGTTCGGCGAGCGCGATAGCCGCGACGCCGGCGCCTTCCATGCGGGCGAGCTCCTCTATGTTTTTGACAATCTACACGCCTTCCCATGGCTGCACGAAGACGCCGACCGCGATCTGGCTAAACTGGCGTCGACCTACTGGATCAATTTTGTCAGGAACGGCGATCCCAACGGGTCCGACGTTCCGCATTGGCCATCGCATCGGAGTGACGGCAATCCAGTGATGGCGCTGGACGCACCGCACAAGGCGGGGCCGGAGGAATGGCGGGAGCGGCACATGTTCCTGAAGACTGGGGCGGGTGGAGCGCGGAGAGGATAATAACAATACGACACTGTATAAATAAGGACGCTGTCCTCGCCGACCAAGTGACTCGCTAATCGCGCTGCAACCTACTGAAATCGCGAGAAACGGACTCGTTAACAGCGCGCCAGGCACTGAGGAGAGCCAGGGAGCCGCCGCTCACTCTGTCAGGCGCGCATAGGCCGCCGCGAGCGAGAGGATGATCGCTCCATAGAGGATCTGCTTGATCGGCTCGGAGACGTCCAGGAGCGTGAGGAGACCGGTCAGAACGGTCAGGATCAGCGCGCCGACGATGGTCCCCGCATAGCCGCCGCGCCCGCCGAAGATGGAGGTGCCGCCGATGACCACGCAGGCGACCGAGGGCAAGAGATAGCTGTCGGCGAGACTGAGATCCGCCGCGTTCGTGCCCCCGACGACGACCAGCCCGGCGATCGCCGCGAGGATCGCGCACAGCACATAATTGGCGAACAGGACGCGCCACACCCTGACGCCGGCCAGATGACAGGCCTCGCGATTGTCGCCGACCGCATAGAGAAGGCGGCCGAAGCCCGTCCGCTGCAAGCCGAACAGGATCAGCGCGGCAATGATGAGCCACAGGAAGAGGTCGATCGGCACGAGCCCGAACACACGTCCCGCGCCCAGCGTCTGGATGATGTCGGGGACATGGGGCTGGCTCGCCATCATGTGCTGGCTGTAGACGATCAGCACGCCGCCGGTCATGAGACCGGTGCCGAGCGTCATGACCAGCGGCTGCACGCGCAAGAGCGCGACGCCGATGCCGTTGATGAGGCCGACAATAACCCCGACCAGAAGCGCAAGCCCAATCGCGGTCGCCGAGCCGGCAGACGCGTTGGTGGCGAGCAGATAAGCCGCGCCTGTCGCCACGCTCGCCACCGAGAGGTCGATGCCGCCGGTCAGCATCACCAGCGTTTGTCCCCCCGCCATGATCGCGAGCGGCGCGGCGAACAGGATCGTGTTCGAGGCCCAAAGCGGCGTCACCGTGCCCGGCCGCACGATCTCGACGCCGATGACGAAAACCGCCAGCAACAGGATCAGCGCATAGATCGTGTGGCCGCGCAGGAAACCCAGGACCGCGCTCATTTGCGTTCCTGCAAAAACGCAAAGAATCCCGCGATCATCACCACCAGCACGATCAGCGTTCCCTGGATGACCTGGCCGTAATTCGGGTCGATGCCGAGGAACACCAGGACCATCGGCGCCAGCGTCAAGAGCAGCGCGGCGATGACTGGGCCGACCATTCCGCCGCGCCCGCCCGCGAGGCTGACGCCGCCGATGACGACGGCGGCGACGCTGCTCAGCGTGTAATAGGCGCCCGCCAGGGGAGCGCCGATTCCGGTCGTCATGGTGAGGGCCATGCCGCCGAATGCGCAGGCGATGCCGCTGAAGACATAAGCGATCGTGCGCGCTTGCATGACGTTGACGCCGCTTCGAAACGCGGCGACCGGATCGCTGCCGGCGGCGTAGATCAGAAGGCCGATGCGGCTAAGCCGGATCGGCAGCCAGATCGCGGCGATGGCGACGATCATCATCACGAGGGCGTTCGGCAGCCAGGGCCAGAAATCGGCGCCAGCGCCGATATTGAGATAGGCCGCCGGCGCGCCTCCACCGGGACGCTCGAGGATGAGCAACGCCACGCCGCCCCAGATGAATCCTGTGGTCAGCGTGGCGACAACGTCCGGAATGCGGGAGAAGGCGACAACGAGGCCGTTCAGCAAGCCTTGGCCGGCGCCGGCGACGAGGACGAGGATCGAGAGGGCCAGGGATTGGCGAAAGTCGGCGTGGTGCATGAGGCTGGCGGAGAGGACGTTCGACACCGCGATCATCGAGCCGATCGAGAGGTCGATGCCGCCGCTGATGACGACGATCGCCTGGGCTGCTGCGGCGAGCGCGAGCGGCAGCGCGCCGAGCGCCAGGGATTGAATCTCGAACGAACCGAAATCGGGGTGAACCGCAACGGTCGCAGCCAGCGAGGCTGCGAGCAGAAGCGGCATGCCGAGAAATCGGCCGGCTCGGGCCAGCGTCCGCCAGGAAGAGCCGGTGTTTCGGGGCGCCGCGTCGGTCATGCGAGCGCCGCTGCGGCCTCCGCGCGGGTCAGCCCATGCGCCGCCCGCAAGAGGCGGGCTTCATCAGCTTCCGCCGCCGGCATTTCACCGGAAATTTGGCCGCCGAACAGAACGATCGCCCGGTCGCAGGCGAGGCGAATCTCAGGCAGTTCCGAAGTGAACAAGAGGACCGACAACCCTTGGTCGGCGATCTCGCGCATGAGCGCATAGATTTGCTTCTTGGCGCCCATGTCGATGCCGCGTGTCGGGTCGAAGCAAAGCAGCGTCTTGAAGCCGGCGGCGATCCAGCGGGCGATGACCACCTTCTGCATGTTGCCGCCGCTGAGGCGTCTCACTTCCGCGGCCGCGCGGGTGTCGATCTGCAATTTCCGCACGGCCATGTCGACCCGACGTCTCTCCTCGCCCATCGCAATGGGGCCCCAGCTGCGCAATCGGCCGAACGCGGCCAGCGCCACGTTCTCCTGCACGGAGCGTTGGGGCAGGAGCGACACGAGCCGATTCGCCGGAACCAGGACGAGGCCGGCGCGGATCGCATCGGCCGGATGGCGCAATTTGAGCACGCGCCCTTCCGCTCGCACTTCTCCGGCGTCGGCACGCCGCACACCGGCTATGCAGTCGAACAATTCCTCCTGTCCCTGGCCCTCCAAAGCCGCGACTCCAAGCACCTCGCCACGATTGACGCGGAAGGAGACGCCATGCAGCGCGTGGCCATAAGCAAGGTCTTTCACTTCCAGCGCCGGGGCCTCATGCGCTGTCTCGGGACGAGCAGGGCGTGCGGCTGGGGCCGTCGTCGCCTTGGCCACGTCCGAGCCCAGCATCAAATTGACGATCGTCTCTTCGGCGCCCTTGGTCGGCGTGACGCCGACGGTGATTCCGTCGCGCAGCACGGTCGCTCGGTCGCAGAGCATGGCGATTTCGGCCATGCGGTGCGAAATGAAGATCACGCTCGCGCCACGGCTGCGAAAATCCCGCACGACTTTGAACACGCGTTCGGAGAGGTCCGCCGGCAGCGCCGCGGTGATCTCGTCCAGCATTAGAATGCGCGGATCCGACGCCAGCGCGCGGGCGAGGTCGATCAGCCGCAACAGGGCGAAATCGACGTCGCGCGCCACGGTCTTGAGATCAACCCTCTCGACGCCGAGATCGCGCATCGCCGCCTTGACCTTGTCGCTCGAGACGCGCGCGAGACGCATGTTCTGCGCGACCGTGAGGTCGGGAACGATTGCGGGGTCCTGATAGACAGAGACGATGCCGGCTCGGCGCGCTTCGGCGGGCGATCGAAAGGCTGCCGGCTGCCCCGCGAGGGTCATTTCGCCCGCATCCGCCGGAAACACGCCGGTGATGATCTTGACCAGCGTGCTCTTGCCCGCGCCGTTTGCGCCCATGAGCGCATGCGCTTCGCCCGCTCGCACTTCCAAGTCGGCTGAGCGGAGCGCCCTCACCGCTCCGAAGGTCTTCGCGACGCCGCGAATGTGAAGAAGCGGCGGAGCCTCGTTCATGGTTCTCCGTTCGAAAAAATGCCGGCGGCTCGCGCCGCCGGCGGTACAATCGGCTATTCAGCTTAAGATCAGGGCCCTTTGCAAGAGATGAGCTGCTCCGGCGTGTAATGCGTATAGGGCGGCACTGTGGCGACGCTGAAATAGGGGTCGAGCTTCGGATTGTACGCGGCCTTGAGCTCACTCATGCCCTTGTCGGTGTCCCAGACTGTTGGCGTGATCTTGACCAGGTGAGGGTGTTCCTTCTTGGCCAGGACGTCGAGCGCGAGGCTCAAGCCCGCGGCTCCGACAGCCGGCGGATTGCTTACGGCGGCGCCGGACAGCCCCTTCTCCTTCATGTCGACGAGTTGCCCAATGAAGCCGTTGTTGTCCGCGCCGACCACCGGCACGAAGGGTTTCCCTGCGGTCTTGTAAGCATCGACGACGGTCGAATCGATGCCTGAGGTCCAGACCCCGTCGATCGGCTTGCCGGAGGCGAGCAGATTCTTCGTCGCCTGCGCGGTCTTATCGAGCGCCCAACCCGTGAACACCGACGTCACGTTGATGCCCGGGTAGTCTTTCGCAGTTTCGGTGAAGCCCTGGTGACGATCGGCGTCAGCGGGAACCCCATCGATGCCGCGCATCTCAACCACTGTGCCTTTGCCGCCCAGTTTGTCGAACAACCATTTGGAGCCGAGCTTGGCATATTCGACCTGATCGTTGGTCAGAACGTAGGCCTCGGGGGCCGAAACCGCCTGGTCGACCGCGACCACCACGATGCCCTTGTCCGCCGCCTGCTTGATCACAGGGTTCAGCGCTTCGCGATCGGACGGGTTGATAATGATGATGTTCGCGCCCGCCGAAATAAGATTGCGGATGTCCGCGATCTGCTCGGACGGACCGCCGTTGCGGTTGGCGACGATCACCTTCGAGACCTTGCCTGACGCTTCCGCCTCGGCCTTGATCGAGCAGATCATCTCTTCGCGCCAGCCATTGCCGATCAGCGTGTTGGAGACGCCGACGACATATTTATCCGCTGCGTGCGCGTTGCCTGCCATCGCCAATACGGCGAGTGAGGCGCACCCTAGAATGCCAGTCAGTTTCATTGCTTCCTCCCAATCAACATCTATAAGGCGATATAGCGTATTCGTGTGACCCGCTCAATCGAAACGGGCGAATGTCCACGCTCCGTCATTCTGGCTGGACTGGACCGCTGCTTCGATAAACGCAACGCCCCGAGCGCCGTCCACCACGGTCGGGGTCAGGTTCGCGCTCTTTTCAGGCGCACGCCCGGCGCGCCGGGCCGAGATCAGTTCCGCTGCGCCGCGGTACAGGTTGGCGAAGCCTTCGACATAACCTTCGGGATGGCCTCCCGGCATGCGCGAGCCTTCGATCGCAAGCGAAGTGTTTCCCGGACCGCCGCGCCGCAAGATGCGCGACGGCTCGCCATAGGGCGTGAAGCGAAGCGTTTCCGGGTCTTCGCCCGCCCATTCGAGCCCGGCGCGCGAACCGTAGACCTTGATGCTCAGATTATTGAGATTGCCGACCGCGACCTGGCTCGCCGCCAGCACGCCGCGCGCTCCGCCTTGAAACCGCATCAGCACATGCGCGTTGTCGTCGAGGCGGCGACCCGGCACGAAGGTCGTGAGTTCCGCTGAAACCGCGTCGAGTTCGAGGCCGGTCACGAACAAAGCCAGACTATGCGCGTGGACGCCGATGTCGGCGAGGCATGCGGAAGCGCCTGCGCGAGTCGGATCCGTGCGCCATTCCGCCTGCTTGTGGCCGTCCGCCTCGATCGGCAGAGTCAGCCAATCCTGGACATAAGAAGCGTGGACGACCCGGATATCGCCGAGTTCGCCGGCTTCGATCATTTCTCGCGCCTGGCGCACCATCGGATAGCCGGTGTTGTTGAGGGTCACCGCGAAAACGAGCCCCTTCGCGCGAGTGAGTTCGACCAGCTCGGTTGCCTCCGCGAGCGTCGTCGACAGCGGCTTGTCGCAGATGACGTCGATTCCCGCTTCGAGGAACGCCTTTGCCACGGGGAAGTGCAGGTGGTTCGGAGTGACGATCACGGCGGCCTCGATGCCGTCCGGGCGTGCGGCCTCGCGAACCGCCATTTCACGATAATCGGGGTAACTACGATCAGCCGCCAGACCGAGATCGGCGCCCGAGACCCGCGCGTTTTCGGAATCCGAGGACAAGGCGCCGGCTTTCAGCTCGATCAGATCGTCGAGCCGCATCGCCATGCGGTGAACTGCGCCGATGAAGGCGTTGCGCCCGCCGCCGATCATGCCGACTCGCAGGCGTCCGCCCTTAAGCCCATCGACGGCGGTCGCGTGAACCATCGGTTCAGCCTTTGATGCCGAGCAGGCGGAGATTGGTCGCGCGGTCCGCGCCGGTCGCGGCGAAATCGTCGAACGTTCGGTCCGTCACCTCGATGATGTGGTTGGCTATGAACTTTGCGCCCTCGCGCGCCGCTACTTCAGGATGCTGCAGGCAGCATTCCCACTCGTACACGGCCCAACCGGCGAAATCATAGGTCGCGAGCTTGGAGAAGATCGCCTTGAAATTAACCTGGCCGTCGCCGAGCGATCGATCGCGCCCGGCGCGCTCGAGCCATCCCTTATAGCCGCCATAGACTCCCTGCTTCGCGGTTGGGTTGAATTCGGCGTCTTTGACGTGGAACATCTTGATGCGGTCGTGATAGGCGTCGATGAAGCCGAGATAGTCCATGCATTGCTTGATGTAGTGGCTGGCGTCGTAATTGATGTTGCAGCGCTTATGGCCGCCGACCGCGTCGAGAAACATGTCGAAAGTGTCGCCGTCGAAGACGTCTTCGGTCGGATGGATCTCAAAGCAGAGATCGACACCGTTATCCTCGAATTCATCGAGGATTGGTTTCCAGCGGCGGCCTTGCTCGGCGAAACATTCCTCGATCAGCCCGTCTGGCCGTTGCGGATAAGGATAGAGATAGGGCCACGCGAGCGAGCCGGTGAAGGACACGTGTTCGGTCAATCCCAGTCTGCGCGACGCCTTGGCGGCCTTGCGCACTTCCTCCGCCGCCCATTGGCGGCGCTTCTCCGGGTTTCCGCGCACCACCGCAGGGCATTGCCCGTCGAACATCGCGTCGTAAGCCGGATGAACGGAGACCATTTGTCCTTGTTCGTGGGTTGAAAGCTCGCTGATCTCCAGCCCGATCTCTGCAACCTGGCCTTTGATTTCGTCGCAGTAGGTCTGACTTTCGGCGGCCTTGTCGAGATCGAGGAAGCGGCGGTCTCGGGTCGGGATCTGGATGGCCTTGTAGCCGTAGCCCTTCGCCCATTTCGCGATTCCGGCAAGGGTGTTATGGGGCGGAGTATCGGTTGCAAACTGGGCCAGAAACAAGCCTGGGCCCTTGATCGTTCGCATGTGTTCTCTCCCTCCGCGGCTCACGCTACCCCTTGAGGGGAAATTATTATGCTGTGGCAGTGATTTTGGCAAAAACATTCCAGAAGTCAATTCGGCATCGATAGATGCAGCCATGTGCTTGCTATGAAATTTCCAAGATTTGACAATCGGAATTTCTGATCCAAATTGCGCGAATGAAATATCTTCGCGGGAGGCGGGCATGAAGGGGCGGGTGGTGATAGTCACCGGGTCGACCCAGGGAGTGGGCTTGGCCATTGCCCAGGCGGTTGCCCGCGCTGGCGCCGACGGTCTCGTGGTGACAGGACGAGACGCGGGCAAAGGCGCGGCCGCAGCGACCGAGGTTGAGCGAAGCGGGGCGCCCGCCCTGTTCGTGGCGGCGGACCTCGAACAATCCAATGCGCCAGATTTGATTTTCGACGCGGCGCTGAAGCGCTTCGGTCATGTCGACGGCCTGGTGAATTCCGCCGCTCTCACGGACCGGGGATCGCTCGCCGAAGCAGACATGAAATTCTGGGACCGACTCTTTGCGGTCAACGCGCGAGCGCCGTTCTTTCTCATGCAGCGGCTCGTCAATCACCTGCGCGAGCGCAAGACGCCGGGCTCGATCGTCAACATCCTTTCCGTGCACGCTCGCGGCGGAGCGCCGGAGCTTGCGGTCTACGCGTCGTCCAAGTCGGCGCTTGCCGGG
>DATDHT010000147.1:0-12101 GCA_036521435.1 Roseiarcus sp. | reverse complement strand
CAGCCTGGTCCGTCCTCAGATCCGGATTTTTGGCCTCATCGCTGCCACCCCATTGGCAAGGCGCTATTTTTTGCAACGCGCTGAGGGTTACCGCGAACAAAATCTTGGCTTCTCCGCGAACCCTTTATGAGCGTTTACTCTAGCTTATTTGCGCCTCTTGGGGTCGAGCAGGATTCACGGCGCGGTTCAGCCATTCAAGGTGGCGAACATGCCGACCGCCGCCGCGGCCATGACCGCGGTCGCGATCCAGCCAAGGACCTTGAGCAGGGGTGGAAGAAGGTGGGGTTTTCCGAGCGGAGCGGCCACTTGTGGCGGTAAAACCCCGCGTTCTTCCACACCTAATAAGGGCGAAGTCGCCCATCACCTCGCGCCGCGAGGCCATGATCATGATCATGACCATGACCGGAACCGCGACGACGCCGTTGACAATGGCGCTGAAGATCAGCGCCTTGATCGGATCGAGCGGCGAGAAATTGAGCAGTCCCCCTAGGAGCGTCGCCCCTGCAATCGCCAGATAAAAGGCCGGCGCCCGAGCTGCGCGCTCGTCAA
This sequence comes from Roseiarcus sp., assembly GCA_036521435.1. GTDB lineage: Bacteria > Pseudomonadota > Alphaproteobacteria > Rhizobiales > Beijerinckiaceae > Roseiarcus. The sequence goes on along the minus strand of DATDHT010000147.1, from coordinate 11,552 downwards.
GCCCGATGCGCCAGCCGAGGGTTTCGCCAAGAGCATAGGCTGCGCTTCCGGCCAGAACCGGCACCGCGAGCAGCCCCGTGCCGACAATGCCGAGCGCGAAAACGGCGAAGGCCAATTCGCCCGCGATTGGCTTCAGCGCCTTCGCGGCGTCGGCCGAGGTTTCGACATTGGTCACGCCATGGGCGTGCAAGGTCGCGGCGGTCGTCAGCACAATGAACAGCGCGACCAGATTGGACACGCCCATGCCAACCATGGTGTCGAGCTTGATGCGCTTGAGCTCCTTGGGCGCCTGCGCAGGCGCCTTCAGCAGCGGCTCGGCGGTGGGATCTCCCTCCTCGTCTTCGACCTCTTCGGAAGCCTGCCAAAAGAAAAGATAAGGGCTAATCGTCGTGCCGAAGATGGCGACGACGATGGTGAAATAGGCCGCCGTCCACTCGACATGGGGAACGACAAGATGGAAGGCGACCGTTCCCCAAGGCACGCCGACGACGAATACCGTGGCGACGTAAGCGAACAGCGAAAGCGTCAGCCAGCGCAGCACGGAGACGTAACTCGCGTAGCGCATGAACACTTCGAGGAGCACGATGAGAATGGCGAACGCCGCCACATAGAGCCATTGCGGTCCCGGCAGGATGAGCTGCAGCGCCGCGCCCATCGCGCCAAGGTCGGCGCCGATGTTGATGACATTGGCGAGCACGAGCAGGCCGACCAGCGCATAGAGCAGGGGCCGAGGATAGTAGCGTCGCATGTTGGCGGCGATGCCCTTGCCGGTCACCCGCCCAATCTCGGCGCTGATCATCTGGATCGCGCACATCAGTGGGTAGGCGAGAAGAAGGGTCCAGCAGAGCGCGAAGCCGAACGCGGCGCCGGCCTGGGCGTAGGTCGCGATGCCGCTTGGATCGTCATCCGAAGCGCCGGTTATGAGGCCTGGGCCGAGAATGTCGGCAAGCTTCGTCCGGTCAAGCCGGGCGACTTGGCCTGCGCCGGTATCGTCCGCGATCGTCAATGCTGGGCCCCCTTCCACGCCAGGTTAACGGTTGACAACTTCCTTCGTTCCCTAGCTTTGCGCCATCTTTCGCGCGTCGATGATTGCGCGCGCCCAGTCCTCCGCCCGCTCCTGCGGCAGGTTATGGCCCGCGCCTGCGAATACGCGGTGTTCGTGCGGCCCGGTGAATTTCTTCGCGTGATGGGCTGTGCTCGGAATTACGCCGTCCGCGCCGCCATCGATGGTGATGGCTGGAACGGCGATCGGCGGCTGAGCCGCAAGCCCCATTTCAATCTCATCATAGCGAGGATCGCCGGCACCGGGCGCGAGCCCGTAACGATGCCGGTAGGAATGGATGATGACGGCGACGAAGTCGGGATTGTCGAACGCGCTCGCCGTTCGATCGAAGGTCGCATCGTCGAACGCCCAGTTCGGCGACCACATGCGCCAACAGAGCCGCGCGATCTCCCTCCGGTTCTTCTCGAGACCGCGCCGGCCGCGCTCGTTGTGGAAATAGTACTGATACCAGAACGCCGCCTCCTCGGCCGGCGCCGCCGGCTCCATCGCATGCGCGATGCTCTGGATGTTGTACGAGTTGCCGGAGACGAGCGCGACAACCCGGTTGGGCAACAGCGCCGAGACGATGCAGGCGGCGCGCCCGCCCCAATCATAGCCGCCGAGAACCGCGCGCTCGATTCTGAGCGCGTCCATGAAGTCCAGAAGGTCCACGCCGAGGGCCGCCTGCTCGCCCGAGCGCGGCGTCTCGGCCTTGAGGAACCGCGTTGGACCGTAGCCGCGCAGGTAAGGAACGATCACGCGCGCCCCGGCCTGCGCAAGGATCGGCGCCGCCTGATCATAGGCATGAGCGTCATAAGGGAAACCATGGCCCATGATGCACGGCCAGCCGGATTCGGGGCCGTATTCCAGGTAAGCGATGGAAAGGACGCGGGTGTCGATCGCCTTGACAATTGCCGGCATGTGTCGCTGTCCTCTTCAAGGTCGCGCATGGCTCGACGTTCATGCGCAGCCAGCGACCGCGTCCGCAACGGCTTGACGCCGCCTCCGGCCTTCTCTAATGTTAGCGTGTTTTCAATTCGAGGCGACACGTGGCTAAGCTTATTGTACCTTTGGCGCTGGAGGGCGGGCAGACATAAAGTCTGCATCCCGTTCGCTAGCGCTTACCCGAAGGCCCCTTGAGGGCCTTTTTTGTTGTCTCGATTTTGCGGCTGGTGAGAAAAGGCGGAGAGTTGCGATTATGGCCAAGCACATGACCGGCGCGGAGATGGTCGTCGAGGCGCTGAAGGATCAGGGCGTCGAGATGGTCTTCGGCTATCCGGGCGGCGCGGTGCTCCCGATCTACGACGCCATCTTCCATCAGAACAAGCTCCGCCACATCCTCGTGCGCCACGAGCAGGGTGCGGGCCATGCCGCGGAAGGTTATGCGCGTTCGACCGGCAAGGTCGGCGTTTTGCTCGTCACTTCCGGTCCCGGCGCGACCAACGCCATCACCGCGCTCACCGACGCACTCTGCGATTCGATCCCGCTTGTCTGCATCACGGGCCAGGTGCCGACCCATCTGATCGGCTCCGACGCCTTTCAGGAATGCGATACGACCGGCATCACCCGCAGCTGCACCAAGCACAATTATCTCGTGCGCCGGGTCGAGGATCTGCCGCGCATCCTGCACGAGGCCTTCTATATCGCTTCGCATGGCCGGCCTGGCCCTGTGGTCGTCGACATTCCGAAGGACGTTCAATTCGCGAGCGGCCTCTACACGTTCCAGAAGAACGTCCAGCACAAGACCTATCAGCCTCAGCTCAAAGGCGACCTCGAGCGCGTTCGGCATGCGGTCGAGATGATGGCGGCGGCGAAAAAGCCTGTCTTCTACACCGGCGGCGGCGTCATCAATTCCGGCCTTCACGCCTCGACGCTGTTGCGCGAACTCGTGCATGCGACAGGATTTCCGATCACGTCGACACTGATGGGGCTCGGCGCCTATCCGGCGTCCGACAAGCAATGGCTTGGCATGCTCGGCATGCACGGCTCGTTTGAAGCCAACAACGCAATGCATGATTGCGATCTCATGATCTGCGTCGGCGCGCGGTTCGACGATCGCATCACCGGCCGCCTCGACGCCTTCTCGCCGAAGTCGCGGAAGATTCACATCGACATCGATCCATCGTCGATCAACAAGAACGTCAAAGTCGATCTCGGGATCGTCGGCGACTGCGCGCATGTGCTGGAGGATATGGTCCGGTTATGGCGCGCCGGCTCCCACCAACCGGAGGCCGCTGCGCTTGCCAAATGGTGGAGCGCGATTGACGCCTGGCGGGCGCGCAACTCGTTCGGCTTCCGCAATTCTGAGAGGATCATCAAGCCTCAGCACGCGGTGAAGAGGCTTTACGAGCTGACCAAGGGCCGTGACGTCTACATCACCACCGAGGTCGGCCAGCACCAGATGTGGGCCGCGCAGCATTTCGCCTTCGAGGAGCCGAACCGGTGGATGACCTCCGGAGGCCTGGGGACAATGGGTTATGGACTGCCCGCCGCGATCGGCGCCCAGCTCGCGCATCCGAAGGCGCTGGTCGTCGACATCGCCGGCGAAGCCTCGATCCTCATGAACATGCAGGAGATGTCGACGGCGGTTCAATACCGCCTGCCGATCAAGATCTTCATTCTCAACAACCAGTACATGGGCATGGTGCGCCAATGGCAGGAGCTTCTGCACGGAGGGCGCTATTCGGAGAGCTACACCGATTCGCTGCCGGACTTCGTCAAGCTGGCCGAGGCCTATGGCGGGCATGGCATTCGCTGCGCGGATCCAGCGAAGCTTGATGCCGCGATCATGGAGATGATCGAAACACCAAAGCCCGTCATCTTCGACTGCCTCGTTGACCAGAAAGAGAATTGCTTCCCGATGATCCCGTCGGGCAAGGCGCATAACGAAATGATCCTGGCGGAGCTTGAGGACGACGCGGGCGTCGAGCTGGAAAACATCATCGACGAGAAGGGCAAGATGCTGGTCTGAACCTTCGCCAACGGGCAGAGGGTCGCAGTGAGGGGTTCCGCGATGTTCAGTTTGCAGGAGATCTGTCGGGCGCACGAAGTCGTGCTTGGCGCATTGCGTCCGACGCCGGCGCTGAACTGGCCGCTCCTCGACGAGCGGCTCGGCGCCGAGGTCGTCGTCAAGCATGAGAATCACCTGCCGACTGGCGCATTCAAGGTGCGGGGCGGCCTCACTTACGTCGATGCGCTCGCCAAGCGCGAGCCGGCTGTTCGCGGAATCATTTCGGCGACGCGCGGCAACCATGGCCAGAGCCTGGCCTTCGCGGGTAGGCGCGCGGGCCTTCAGGTCACGATCCTCGCGCCGCAGGGCAATTCGATCGAGAAAAACGCCGCCATGCGCGCACTCGGCGCCGAGTTGATCGAGTTCGGGCGCGACTTTCAGGCCGCGCGCGAGGAGGCGATGCGGCTTGCGAGCTCGCGCGGCCTGCACCCGGTTCCTTCGTTTCACCGTGATCTGGCGCTCGGCGTCTCGACCTACGCGTTCGAGCTCCTGAGCGAACGTTCGGACCTCGACGTGCTTTACGTTCCGATCGGTCAGGGGTCGGGAATCTGCGGTTGCATTGCGGCGCGCGACGCTTTGGGTCTCAAGACCGAGATCGTGGGCGTGCAATCGACGGAAGCGCCGGCCTACTCCCTGTCGTTCGCTGCTGGTCGCGTCGTGCCAACCAACAGCGCTGATACGCTTGCCGACGGCATGGCGACCCGGGTCCCTGACCAGGAGGCGCTCGAGGTCATTCTCAAGGGCGTGGCGCGGATCGCGCTCGTCAGCGATGACGAAGTGGCCGTGGCGGTGCGCGCCTATTGGACCGATACGCATAACCTGGCCGAGGGCGCGGGCGCGGCGGCGCTCGCGGCGGCGGTGAAGGAGCGGTCGCGGTTGAGGGGACGCAAAATCGGGCTCGTGCTGTCGGGCGGCAACATCGACTTCGATCTTTTCCGGCGATGGGTCGTCGCTGCGCCGAGCGCGGTCGCCGCGTGACGGAAAAGACGTTCCGACGTCTTCAGCTGGCCCGAATAAGGATATGACGCGCATGAGCAAGACCTCGATCCTTCAGCCGCTGTCGCCCTATACTTCGGCGACGGCGAAATCCAATATCGAGACCCACACGCTTTCGGTCCTGGTCGACAACGAGCCGGGGGTGCTCGCGCGCGTCGTCGGTATGTTTTCGGGACGCGGCTACAACATCGAAAGCCTGACCGTCGCCGAGGTTACGCACGAGACGCATCTTTCGCGCATCACCATCGTCACCTCCGGCACGCCTGAAATCATTGAGCAGATCCGCCATCAGCTCGAGCGTCTGGTTCCCGTTCATACGGTGAACGACCTGACCCTGTCCGTGCGCGCGATCGAGCGCGAGCTGGCGATGATCAAGGTCAAGGGCAAGGGCGAGAACAGGGTCGAGGCGATGCGGCTCGCCGACGCCTTCCGCGCGAAAGTGATCGACGCCACCACCGAGAGCTTCATCTTCGAACTCACCGGCGCGCCGCGCAAGATCGACGACTTCGTCGAGCTCATGCGGCCGATCGGGCTGGTCGAGGTCTCGCGCACAGGCGTCGCCGCGATCTCACGCGGGCCGGAGCCGATCTAAGGCCGGTTCAACCGCTATATGTGATACATCAGCTCCCGATCATCCGCTGAGGAGAGCGCGCGCATCTCGGCGAGCGTGCAACGGTCAAGCACATTGGCGATCGCGTTGCGGGCTTCGACCATGATCAGGCGGACCGAGCAGGATCTGAGATCGCCGCAATCGTCGCAAGGTCGGTATGCTGTGACGGACGCGCACTGAATAGGGGCCAAAGGACCGTCGAGCGCGCGCACGATCGCGCCGACCTGAATCTCGTGGGCCGGGCGTGCGAGCGCGTATCCGCCGCCTTTGCCTTTCTTGGAGTAGACGAGGCCGGCGTGTCTGAGGTCGGTCAGAATATGATCGAGGAACTTTTTCGAGATCGAATTGGTTTTGGCGATGTCCGCGACCTGCGCCAGAGCATTCGGCTCCAGTCCGGCCAGATGGACCATGGCCTTCAGGCCGTACTTGCCCTTTTTCGTAAGCACAATCTCATCCTAATCTTCGGGCGCTGCCGAGACAGCGCGTCGTCGCAGTCAATCCGACGAATCCGACACCGATAGCCCATATATAGGACACGCGCGGGAAACACGAAGACGTGACGTAGGGTCGGTAAAGCCGTAGGCCAGCTTCAATTCGTGGCTTCTCGAGGTGTTTGCGACCCGCATTGACAGATCCAGTCGGCAAGACATAGAGGGAACCTCAGCGGGCGCGGCGGCCCCGGATATTGGGCCCGCCTGTGCACGTTAACGATACGCATTAACGAAACGTTACGACGATCGCTCTAATTCAGTCGTCCGGTGTAAATTCAGTTTTCGGATCGATTGGGACAAGGGTGACAATGCCGGACGGCAAGATTTTCCTTTCCCGCCTAGGCGCGTTCGCGGCTCTCGCGTTCGCGGGCGCTCTGGCGGGTTGCGGCGGCGGCGCCGGTCCTCTGGATGTAGCCGATCTTCCTTCCGGCATGGTTAAGACGAACTTTCCGAGGCCGCATGACTACCCGGTCCACGGGATCGACGTCTCGAAGTTCCAGGGCGACATCGATTGGAACGCAGTCGCCAGCAGTGGGGTCAAGTTCGCCTGGATCAAAGCGACCGAAGGCGGCGATCGCGCCGACGATCGCTTCCAGGCCAATTGGACCGGCGCGAAAACCGCTGGCGTGCCGCACGGCGCCTATCATTTCGTCTATTGGTGCCGTCCGCCAATGGAGGAAATGACCTTTTTCGAGCAGAACGCGCCAGTCGAGGACGATGCGCTGCCCCCAGTGCTCGACGTGGAGGCGACGCCGACATCGAAAACCTGTCACCGCCATCTCACCCAGGAAACCGCGGCGGCCGACATGAGGGTGATGCTCCAGGAAATGGAGCGCCACTACGGCAAGCGGCCGATCATCTACACAACGGTGGACTTCTACGAGGCGATCCTGTCGGGCGGCGCCTTCTCCGACTATTCGATCTGGGTTCGCTCAACCAAATACCATCCTGCGGTCAAATATGGATCGCGCGCCTGGGCGTTCTGGCAATATCAATCCGACGGGCAGACGCCCGGGATCAATGGCGCCGTCGATCGCGACGTCTTCTACGGCACGAAGGAGCAGTGGGACACGTTCCTGCGCGAACAGCCCTCCGGCGCGCGGCAGCATACCATAGTGCAGGCCGTGACCCAGCAGCTAGCGGATCCCAACGTGCCGCCGTCGCCTCCTCCGGATGATAAGCAGGCCGCCGCGCAACGGGTGGACGGCCAGCGGCTGGACGCGGGCGCGTCTGACCAGGCGCAGTAGAGGACGAGGCGACACCCTGCCCGCGCACTTGTTCTAAGCCGCGCGATGCGGCAACAGTCCCAGCCTCAAAAACGACGGGAACGCCAATGCCCTTGGAAGGCGAAGCCGATCTCAAGGCGGACGCCCTGCTGTTTCACAGTGCGCCGCGTCCGGGGAAGCTGGAGATCGTCGCCACCAAGCCGCTCGCCAACCAGCGCGACCTCGCGCTCGCCTATTCGCCCGGAGTCGCTTTCCCATGCCTGGCGATTGCGGCCGATCCTCACAGCGCGGCGATCTACACGGCGCGCCAGAATCTGGTCGCGGTCCTCACCAACGGCACAGCGGTTCTCGGTCTCGGCGCCATCGGCCCGCTCGCGGCCAAGCCGGTGATGGAAGGCAAGGCGGTTCTCTTTAAGAAATTCGCCGGCATCGATGTCTTTGACATCGAGGTGGCGGAACTGAACGTCGACAAGCTGGTCGACGTCATCGTCGCGCTCGAACCGACCTTCGGTGGAATCAATCTCGAGGACATTAAGGGTCCCGAATGTTTCGAGGTCGAGGAGAAGGCGAAGGCCCGCATGGGCATTCCCGTGTTCCACGACGATCAGCATGGGACGGCGATCATTGTTTCCGCGGCCATTGTCAACGCGCTTGAGCTCACGGGCAAAAAGATCGGGGAGGTCAAGATCGTCTGCTCCGGCGCCGGCGCGGCGGCGCTCGCTTCGCTCAATCTTCTCGTCTCGCTTGGCGCCAGCCGAGACAACATCGTCGTCTGCGACATCGAGGGCGTGGTCTACAAGGGCCGCGAGAAACTGATGGACCGCTGGAAGGCGGTCTACGCGCGCGACACCAGTGCGCGCAGCCTCGCCGAGGCTATTCCCGGCGCCGACATTTTCCTTGGCCTGTCGGCCGGCGGCGTGCTGAAGCCCGAGATGCTCAAGCAGATGGCGAACGACCCGCTGGTGATGGCGCTCGCCAACCCGAACCCGGAAATCATGCCGGAGCTTGCGCTTGAAACCAGGCCGGATGCGATGATCTGCACCGGCCGCTCCGATTATCCCAATCAGGTCAACAACGTCCTCTGCTTTCCCTACATCTTTCGCGGCGCTCTCGATGTCGTCGCGAGCGAAATCAACGAAGCCATGAAGAAGGCGGCGGTCGCTGCGATCGCGGCGCTGGCGCGCGAGACGCCGTCCGAGGTCGCGGCGCAAGCGTATGGCGGCCAGTCCGTTTTGTTCGGGAAGACTTCGCTGATCCCGAGCCCGTTTGATCCCCGCCTGATGCTGCGTATCGCGCCGGCGGTCGCGCGCGCGGCCATGGAGAGCGGCGTTGCGCGCAGGCCGATCGACGATTTCGACGCCTACGGCGACCAGCTCAACCGCTTCGTCTTCCGTTCCGGCTTCATCATGAAGCCGCTGTTCGCCAAAGCGCGGGCGGCGATGAAGACGGTCATCTATTCCGAAGGCGAGGACGAACGCGTGCTGCGGGCGACCCAGGTGGTGCTGGAAGAGCAGCTCGCGAAGCCGATCCTGATCGGCCGGCCGGAGGTGATCAGAGATCGCATCAAGCGCTTCGGCCTGACGATCAAGGCCGGCGATGATTTCGAGATCATCGATCCGGAGGACGATCCCCGCTATCGCGACTATGTCGCGACGTATCTCGAAGCAGCGGGCCGCAAGGGCGTAACGCCGGATGTCGCGCGCACCGTAGTCCGCACCTCGCCGAGCGTGATTGGCGCGCTTGCGGTGCGGCGCGGCGAAGCGGATGCGCTGATCTGCGGACTCGAAGGACGCTTCACATCGCGCCTCGATCATATTCGCGACATCGTCGGGCTCGCCCCGGGGGTGAAGGATTTCTCGGCTTTGTCGCTGGTCGTCGCTTCCACCGGCGTCTATTTCCTGGCCGATACTCATGTTCGTTACGACCCGAGCGCGGAAGAGATCGCCGAGACGGCAGCCGCCTGCGCCGTGCATGTGCGCCGCTTCGGTCTTGAGCCTAAGATCGCGCTGATCTCGCATTCCGACTTCGGCTCCGCCGACACGCCATCGGCGCTGAAGATGCGCGAGGCTCTGCGCCTGTTGCAGGAGCGCGCGCCGGACCTCGATGTCGACGGTGAAATGCAGGCCGACACCGCGCTGTCGCTGGTCGCGCGCAAGCGCGTGATCACGAACTCACGGCTCGAAGGCGAGGCCAATGTGCTGATCTTCCCGAACCTCGACGCGGGAAGCACGGCGCTGCAATTGACTCGCGTCATCGCCGACGCGCTGCCGATCGGGCCCATTCTCATCGGTCCAGCCAAGCCGGCGCATGTGCTGACGCCCACCGTGACCGCGCGCGGCATCGTCAACATGACGGCGATCGCGGCGGCCGAAGCCGCGAGCGAACCGGCGATATTTTCTCGCTTGCCTGATCTGGTGGAGCGCGAATTGTGATTTGACAGCCGCCGCCCAGGGGCAGAATGTCATAGCGTCGTCATGAACAGGCAACATGAAGGCGACGCAAACGCTGCTCCATCCCCTAGGGGCGGCAGAAAGACGGGGTAGCCATGACTCCGCCGGACCAGCAGGGATGACCCTGGCGCGACCAGGGTCGAAACGCCGTCACTGCTCGACATGCCAGAGCGGAAAGGCGTTCTGAACATCACTGATAAACTTTTGCGGCGCCGGAGACGCGAAGGCCAAGCGGTTCCTTAGCCGAAATATCATCTGCAGCATCCCAGAAGTTTCGCGAGCAGCGAAACAGGGCCCCGTTCCGCCGAAGCGCGCCGGGGCCCATACTTTTGGCCCTTGGCGCTTCCTGCGCTTCGGACTGGCCCGGCGGCGAGCCGAAGGCCGAATGAACGCCACCGGTATCTGGTACACTCCGGCATGTCGTTCAGCGCACCGCCCGTCGTTCCCGAATTGGACGTCGCCGATCTCGCCCGGTCCTTGAGCTTCTACGTCGACACTCTCGGATTCCGTGTCCGCTTTGAGCGTCCCGAGGAGCGCTTCGCTTATCTGACCCGCGGACCCGTCCACCTGATGCTCGAACAGGCAGATGGCCCCGGACGTCGGTTCCACACGGCTCCCCTGGAATACCCGTTCGGGCGAGGGATGAACCTTCAGATCGAGGTTCCCGAGGTCGACCATCTTCATGCGCAGGCGGCGAGGGCGGGTGCAACTATCTACGTGCCGCTTGAAGAGCGTTGGTACCGAAAGGGTGACGAAGAAGTGGGCAATCGGCAATTCGTCGTCGTCGATCCGGATGGCTATCTCCTTCGCTTCTTCACCAGCCTCGGCAGGCGGCAGAAGCGAGGGGAGCTTTGATCGGTCGAGGGGCTTTAAATCCCTCGCGGCCAGCGCGCCTCGCAACGGCGCGGCCTGGCCGCAGGCCCGATTCAACCGCTCACGTATGTCCGCCAGTCGTGCGCTTGCCTGAAGCCCAGAACTTCGCGGATCTTGCGGTTAGACAAGGGCGCCTCGAACTCGCCCATCTCGCGCGTGACGGGCGTCTTCGGCGCAACCTGCTTCAGCGCTTCCCTGGTCGGAATGTCGAGCGTGATCGTGTCGTTGGTCGCGTTGAAGACCTGGAAGCCGAGCCCGTCCTTCTCCAGGCACAGGCGGACGATCTCGCCGAGATCGCGCGCGTCGATATAGCTCCAGGCGTTGCGCTTGCGCATCGGCGGGTTGGCGGCATAGCCCTTGAATGGCCCATATTCATGCGGCTCGATCACATTGCCGATCCGGAGCGCGTAGATGTCGGCGTGATAGCGCATCGCGAAGGCGCGGGCGGTCTTTTCGTTGCAGACTTTCGACAGGCCGTAGGAATCCATCGGGTCGACGTCGTAATCCTCCTCGAGTGGGAACGAGTGGAAGTCCTTGTCCCCTTCCGCGAAGCAGACGCCATAGGTGGTCTCGCTCGAAGCGATGATGACTTTGCGCACGCCGAGCTTCATCGCCGCCTCGATGACGTTGTAGGTGCTGGTGACGTTGGTCTGGAAGGTGACGTTGTCGGGCTCGATGAGCACGCGGGGAATGGCGGCGAAATGCACGACGGCGTCGGGCGGGCGGGCGGCATGGCCATCGTTGAAGCCAGCGAAGGTGGAATGGGTGGTCAGCGCGTTGAACGCCTGCCCGCTGTCCGTCAGGTCGGCGATCAGCGTCGGGACGCCCGGCTGGTCAAGCGGCTTCAGATCGAC
>DATDHT010000146.1:0-4043 GCA_036521435.1 Roseiarcus sp. | reverse complement strand
TCCGGTTCCGGTGCGGTCCGTCTTCACGGCGCCGTTATCGAGCGCCTCGCGCATCAGATCGAGATAGGCTTGCATGGGCTCGCGGTTCTTACGTCTAACCGGCCGCAACCTCTATACCGATTCGCGCTTCCCCGCGCGCGCCGCCTTGCGCGGCCCGCGGCCATCCAAATTGCATTCAGTGGAGGCTCACCGTCTCTAACTCATTTTCCCAAGCGTTGGTAATCGCCGCGTCCTTGGAATCGGTGAGCATGATCGGCAAACCGTCCGCACCGAGGAGCGCAAACAAGGTCAATCCCGGGCGCATTTCCGGCGCCTGTGGGAACAGTCGGGCGACGTCTTCAGAGGCGATGGTCTTCACATAAGCCAGAGACCCATCGCCAAAATGAGCGAATTCCTGTGGCGTCATGTTCGGAGCCACAGTTGCGGCTGCTTTGCTGGTTTCGGATCTCATCGCTTTACTCCTTACTCGGCGGCCACTTCAGGCCCGCCCTTTTGGGTGCTTCAATCGCGCGCCACGATTTTGATCGTACGCACCAACCGCTCGGGCTGTGGGCGAACGAGGTCGACAGACAGCAACCCTTGCGCGAGTTCGGCGCTCAACACTTGCATACCGTCAGCAAGCAGAAAGCCGCGCTGAAACTGCCGGGCGGCGATGCCGCGATGCAAATATTCACGCGTCTTGTCCTCCTGCTGCCGGCCGCGGATGGTGAGCTGATTCTCCTCGACAGTGACCTCAATCTGGTCTTGAGAAAAACCGGCTACGGCGAGCGTTATTCGCAATCTTTCGGGCGCGCCGCCATTGGCCGCAATCCGCTCGATATTATAGGGAGGATAGCCATCCGTCCCCGCCTTCGAGACCTTGTCGAGCGCCCGCTCCAGATCATCGAAGCCAAGCAGCAAAGGCGAAGTCAGCGCCGTCATACGCACCATGTTCGAAGCCCCCTTTCAGGCGCTTCCCCGGAACTTCAGGCCTTCCAATAAGCGCCCGATCCGGTTCTTGCCGTCAACCATCCGGATCGTTCAAAGTTCCGGACCGAGCGGATATAAGCCTCGCAATCCAACCTTCAAGGCGTGGATTGCCCTAGCGAAAACCTATGATTCGGCGCTAGTTCCGACAATTCGGTTAAAATGCTGCGCTCTAAATCTAAACCAATCGTTTATGTTTTGGGCTCGGGGTGAGGGTTTATTGGCCAAGAAGACGGTGGCGTTGAGCAGGCTCGGAACCAAGCGCCAGTGCCTGGCCTGCGGCGCCAAATATTATGACCTCGGCCGCAAGCCGCCGGTCTGTTCCCGTTGCGGCGCCACTGCCGAGCCGAAGCAGGCGAGCGGGCAGGTGGAAGCGCGGGCCGCCGACCACGATGCGGCGGCAGGTGCGCGGCCGCCCCGCGCGGCTGAGGCCCCATCTTCGCGGCCAATAGGCCGCGAATGGTCGCGCGAGCAGGCGGACGCCATCGACCAGGTAGGCCGGTGGCTCAAACAGGGTGAGCCCCAAGTGTTCCGTCTCTTCGGCTACGCCGGCGTCGGCAAGACGACCCTTGCTCGCCACATCGCGGAGGGGGCGCGAGGCGAAACGGCGTTCGCCGCCTTCACCGGCAAAGCCGCCCTGGTGCTCCGGTCGAAGGGGTGCGCGGGTGCAACGACCATCCACGCGCTCATCTACCGGGCGAGCGAGGGCGCGGAAGGCGCGCCCAATTTCACCCTCAACGCCGACGGACCGGCCTCGAAAGCCGGGCTCATCGTGATCGACGAATGTTCGATGGTCGACGCGGAACTGGCGCGCGATCTGCTCTCGTTCGGCAAGCCCATCCTGGTCTTGGGCGACCCGTTCCAGCTTCCGCCAGTCAAGGGCGCCGGCTTTTTCACCGACGGCGCGCCGGATGTCATGCTGACCCAGATCCATCGGCAGGCGCAGGACAATCCGATCATTCGCCTATCGGAAATCGTTCGCTCGGGGGGCGACCTGCGTGAAGGTGTCTACGGCGAAACGCGAGTCATCCCGCGCGCCGCCGTCGAACCGGCTGAGGTCCTTGGGGCCGATCAGGTGCTGGTCGGAACCAACCGCACCCGCCGCGCCTACAATCAGCGCATGCGTGATCTCAAGGGCTTCGGTGAGCCATTGCCGGTCGCCGGCGATCGGCTGGTTTGCTTGCGGAATGACCGCACCAAGGGCCTCATCAATGGGGGCTTATGGCGGGTCGAGGCGTTGGGCGGGGTCAAAAAGGACTTCGTCAAGATGACCTTGCGCTCGGAAGACGAGGGCTCGCGCTCCACCGTCAAGGTGGCGGTCCTGAAAGCGTTCTTCGAGGGGAAGGAGGCCGAACTCGGCTTTGCCTTGAGGCGGGAGTCGGACGAGTTCGACTACGGCTACGCGCTCACCGTCCATAAGGCTCAGGGGTCGCAATGGGACGACGTCATGCTGTTCGATGAAAGCTTCGCCTTCCGCGAGCATCGGGCGCGTTGGCTTTACACCGGCCTCACGCGGGCAGCCCGAAAGCTGACGGTGGTCAGATGACGGGCGGAAGACGCATGGACATCGGCGCCGCACTGCTGTTAGACTTGACGTGGCGGCGCCGGAGACAATCCCCATGCGTATTTCCCCAGTGATGAGGGGAGCGCGCGCCTACGCCCTGGCCACGCTCGTTTTCTCCCTCGGCCTCTCGCCTTCGTATGCCCGCATGGGCGGGTCGGTGGGTCGTCCGGCTTTTGGCGGCGGTCATTTTACGCACTCTGCCCCAGGCGGCTTCAACCGGCGGTTTGAGGCTGGCCGATTCGGCTTCAACCGCTTCGGTCCGAACCGGTTTGACCGTTTCGGCTTCAATCGCTTTAACCGCTTTGGCGCGAATCAGCTGTTCGTCGGGGGCTGGGGCGGGTGGGGCGGTTACTCCGCTCCGGCGCCCTCTCAGCGCCTCATTGTCGGCGACAGCGCGCCCGTAATCATCAATATCAGCCTCGATCCCGGCCAAGGCGCCGCCGCCGGCGCCTCGAGCGGAGGCTGCGTCATCCACAAGCTCAATTACGACGGCAACGGCAAATATGTCGGCGAGCGTCAGATCCCGCAGTGCTGATCGCTTGGGTGGTTGAATAACTGGCGGCGGCGCAGCTTCAGCCACGGAGAGCACAATGGACGTCGGTTTTATCGGTCTTGGCCAAATGGGTTCGGCGATCGCGCTCAACCTCGTCAAGGCGGGACATCGCGTTACAGTCTACAACCGCACGCGCGCCAAGGCGGAGGCGCTGGCGTCCCAAGGCGTGGAGATCGCCGAAACCCCGGCCGACGCCTGCCGCCGCCCCGTGTTGATCACCATGCTTGCCGACGATTCGGCGGTCGAAGCGGTCTTTTTCGGTGAGGGAAACGGACTCTCGGCGCTTGGCCGAGGCGCCGTCCATATCTCCATGAGCACGATCAGCGTCGCATTCTCCGACCGATTGGCGGAGGCGCACGGAAGCGCGGGCCAGTCTTACGTCGCCGCTCCCGTCTTCGGCAGACCGGAGGCCGCGACGGCGGCGAAGCTGTTCGTGGTGGCGGCAGGCCCGGAACAAGCGCTTGCGCAGTGCCAGCCCCTGTTCGACGCGATCGGCCAGCGGACCTTCGTGATCGGCGACAAGCCGTCCTCGGCAAATCTCGTCAAGCTCAGCGGCAATTTCCTGCTCGCCGCGATGATCGAATGCCTGGGCGAAGCCTTCGCGCTCGTCCGCAAAGGGGGAATTGACCCGCATCTTTATCTTGAAATCCTGACCAGCACGCTGTTCTCGGCCCCCGCCTACAAGACCTATGGGACGCTCATCGCCGACCAGAAATACGAGCCGGCCGGGTTCAAGATGTCGCTCGGCTTGAAGGACATTCGCCTCGCGCTCGCGGCGGCTGATAAGCTCGCCACGCCGATGCCCGTCGCGAGCCTCGTTCACGACCAGTTTCTGTCAGGCGTCGCTCGAGGCGAAGGCGATGCCGACTGGTCTGCATTGGCGCGCCTCGCCGCCGGAAACGCGGGTCTCTGAGCCGCCGGGCGCCTCGCTTTCAGATCTGATAGATTGCGGCATGTCCA
>DATDHT010000145.1:0-7911 GCA_036521435.1 Roseiarcus sp. | reverse complement strand
GCTCGCCATTTTTGAACGGCAACGTCACCGGAATGCGGTCGGTGATGATCTTGCCCGGAATGACGCCGATCGCCTGCGTCGACGGCCCCTGCCCCCTTGCGATGAAATCGGCCGGCTCGACCCGCCGCGCCTTGACGCTCTCGCGCCCGACCGGCGCGATTGAAGGACGCGCGGCGAACAGAGCCTCGTCCACCACGCGCCCGCCGGCAAGTGTCATCGAGACGGCGCAACGTTCGAGGTCGTCGATCACAACGAGATCGGCGCGCCATCCGGGCGCCACCAGGCCGCGGTCTCGAAGTCCGAAGATGCGCGCCCCCGAAATGGTCGCGGCGCGATAGGCGGCGAGCGGGGGGGCGCCAAGCTTGATCGCGGTGCGGATGAGAAAGTCCAGATGGCCCTCCTCTGCGATATCGAGCGGATTGCGGTCGTCGGTGCAGAAGGCGATGAACGGCGAGTTTCGCTCGGTGATGATGGGGCTGAGCGCGTGCAAGTCCTTGCAAACCGAGCCTTCGCGGATCAGCAATTGCATGCCTTTGGCGAGTTTCTCTCTTGCCTCGGGAAGATTGGTGACCTCGTGGTCGGTGCGCACGCCGGCGCTCAAATAGCCGTTGAGGGCGGCGCCGCTCAGGAGCGGGCTGTGTCCATCGATCGGCCGCGTCTGGAACGCCGCGAGCTTGGCGAGGCATAACGGGTCGCGCGCGAGAACGCCGGGAAAGTTCATGAATTCCGCCAGCCCCAGCACCTTGGGATGATCGGCGAGCGGCAGAAGATCATCGACCTCGAGACGAGCGCCTGAGGTTTCGAGCGCCGTCGCCGGAACGCAGCTCGACAGCTGGATGCGTAAGTCCATAGCGGTCAGCATCGCGGCGTCGAGGAAATAACCCAGGCCAGTCAGCCCGAGGACGTTGGCGATCTCGTGCGGGTCGCAGATCGACGTCGTCACGCCATGGCTCAGCACGCAACGATCGAATTCGAGCGGGGTCAGAAGCGAGGATTCGACATGGCAGTGGGTGTCGATGAACCCCGGAACGATGACCTTGCCGCGGACATCGATCTCGCGTTCGCCTCGGTATTCGCCCATCGTTCCGACGATGCGGTCGTTGCAGATCGCAACGTCGCTCGTGATGAGTTCGCCCCCGACCAGATCAAAAATCCGCCCGCCCTTCAGGACCACATCGGCCTTGGCGAGCCCCCGCCCCTGCTCGATGGCGCGACGAAGAAAGGCGTTGGCGTCGCTCATGCGGTGTCCCTTTGAAGGTTCGGCAAAACCTCCGAGGCATTGTTTCAGGCTTGCTGAGCCCGCTCAAGCGATCCGTCCACGCAAGGGTTGAAACAGGTCGCGCGAGAGGCGATTCCGCTTTGACCCTGCCCGCGAATCGCCTCTGGTCCGAGGCTATGCTTGCGCCCATCCTCTCGATCCAGTCGCATGTCGTCTACGGTCATGTCGGCAATTCGGCCGCCGTGTTTCCCCTGCAGCGGCTCGGTCGCGAGGTCTGGCCGCTGATGACAGTACAGTTTTCAAGCCATCTCGGTTATGCCGGCTGGCGCGGTCGCGCCTTCGACGCAGCGATGATAGACGATTGCCTGAGCGGATTGGAGGCGATCGGCGTCCTTCCCCGCTGTGCCGGTCTTTTGACCGGCTATCTCGGCAAGCCGGAGATCGGCGAGGCTGCTCTGCGGGCGCTTGACCGCATTCGTGCGGCCAACGGCGACGCAGCCTACGCGTGCGATCCGGTGATTGGCGATGTCGGGCCCGGGGTCTACGTGGCGGCCGGCGTCGGCGAATTCTTCCGTGACCGCGCCCTCCCGCTCGCGACCATCGCCACGCCAAACGCGTTCGAGCTCGAGTGGCTGACGGGGAACCCGTCGAGCGATCTGCAAGGGGCGCGGCGGGCGATCGCGGCGTTGCGCACACGGGGACCGCGGGTCGTCGTGGCGACGTCCCTCCAGCTCGACGATACGCCTGCCGGCGCTCTCGACATTTTGGCGGGAGACGATGCCGGCCTCTGGCGGGCGCGCACCCCGAACTTGCCGATTTCTGTCAACGGCTCCGGCGATCTGTTCGCAGCATTGTTCTTTCATCATTGGCTTGCGGCGCATGACACGCGCGACGCGCTATCGCTTGCGACATCGTCGGTTCACGCGGTCGTGAAGGCCACTTTGGACTCGGGGTCGCGAGAGCTGAGCCTGATGACCGCTCAAGACGAGTTTACTAAACCTTCGCAACTTTTTGCCGCAGAAGCAGTTTGATCAACTGAACTGCACGTTTACTTTTTTTGCACATCGGCGCATGAGTGAACAGTGTTTGGTGTACAGTGCGGTGTACAATGGGGCGGGTGAAAGGGGAGCGTTGATGACACATCCAATCAATCTTGTACGGGTCGCCGCGCTTGGAATCGTCATGGCGACGTCGTGCGCCGACGCGCAGACGGTTCACCACCGCATGAAGCACCCGGCCGCGGCTGGCCGTCAGATCATCGTTCGCGAGGCCGTCGAGCCGTGGCTGACCCTCGGCACCTGGGCGCCGGTCGGCTCGCGCCAGGGCTATGCCCTTGATACGTTCCGGCCTGCTCAGGCTCAGCGTACTGCCAACCAAGAGACATTTCAGGGCGTCCGCGGCATCGATCGGCTGCCGAACGATGGGTCTCTCCCCGAAGCGAACCGGCCGTTGCTCATCGTCTCCTCGCCCGGCCTGAGTGGGCCTTGGTTGCAGTTGTATTGACGAGGCCAGCCAGCACGCTAGAGGAGTGCCGGGCCCGGGACTCTGATGACGCGCCGGTTTCAAACCCTCGACGTGTTCACCGAGACGGCGCTGGCTGGCAATCCGCTCGCCGTGGTCCTCGACGCCGGAGGACTCGACGACTCGCGAATGCAGGCGGTCGCCGCCGAGTTTAATCTCTCCGAAACCGTGTTCGTCTTCGAGCCGAGGGACGCCGTCAATAGCGCGCGCGTGCGGATTTTTACCCCAAAGCGCGAATTGCCCTTCGCCGGCCACCCCACGGTTGGAGCAGCGGCGCTCATTGCGCACCTACGCGCTAGCGATCTGCTCGCCGCTCAAGATCTCAGAATTGTGCTTGAGGAGCCGATCGGCGACGTCGTCTGCGTCGCGCGCCGCCGCAAAGGCCAGGCGCTTGCCGCTTATTTCGAGCTGCCAAGGCTGCCCGAACGGCTTGAACCCAAACCGCCCTCTACGGTGCAAATCGCAGCAAGTCTGGGACTTGAGCTCCAAGACGTCAGTTTCGAGGGACACGAGCCGAGCGTCTTCAGCGCGGGCGCGCCCTATCTGTTCGTTCCGGTGCGCTCGCTTGACGCGATCGGCCGCACCGCGCCCGGAATAATGCCCTGGGCGACGAAGGACGGTCCGGCGACGTTTGTCTACACAAAAGAGACCGAGCGCGAGGGGTCAGCCTATCATGCGCGCATGTTCGCCAGCGCTTGGGGGCTATACGAAGATCCGGCGACCGGAAGCGCGGCCGCCGCGTTCGCGGGCGTCGTACAGGCGTTCGACCGCCCCCGCGACGGCGAGCACACGCTGACGATCGAGCAAGGTTTCGAAATGGGCCGGCCGAGCCTGATCGCGCTTGGCCTGGTGATCGAGAATGGCGCGCTGGTCTCCGCGACGATCGGCGGCTCGGTCATCATGGTCTCTAGCGGTACGCTCGACCTTTGAGCGAGCAGGCCCGCCTTCTCAAAGTCGCCGAACTTGACCTTGCGTTTGAGTCTTCGCCCTGGGAATTCGCCGACCGCCAGGCCGCCGCTATCGCCACGCATTGGGCGCGACTGACGAAGGCCAAGCCCTCGCTGTTCAACGGGCGCGTACTGCTTCTCGGCAAGCGCTTGATCGAGACACGCCCCGACGGGACATTGACGCTCAAAGGCGTCTATTTCGAGACTGACTACGCTGACTTCCTCGCCTGGACCGCATTCGGCCATCCCGGCGATCCGGTCGACAATTGCTTCGCGATGGCAGCGCTGCGCTCGGACGACGGGGCCTTTCTGCTCGGCGAGATGGCGCACCATACCTATACCGCCGGCCAGATCTATTTTCCTGCGGGAACACCGGATCCGGATGACGTTTTCGACGATCGGGTGGATCTTGAGGCAAGCGCCCGCCGGGAACTCCTCGAAGAGACCGGGCTTCTGGCTGCTGAAACGAATATGGCGTCGGACTGGACCGTGGTGATAGCGTCTCAACGCATCGCATGCATGAAACTGATGACGATTCCTCTTCCAGCCGCCCGGCTCAAGGCGCGGATCGAGACGTTCCTGGCGCGCGACCCTCTGGCCGAGTTTGCGCGCATGCATATCGTGCGCGATCCGGAAGACATCGACGAAGAGCGGGTGCCAAGTTTCGTCGCCGATTACATGCGCTACGCGTTCGCTCAAAGATCGGTCGGATAGCCGTGGCGCTTCTCCGAGGCCGCGACCATCGACCGGGCCTCGACGTCGCGGCCGGCCGCGCAGACCTTCAGGCGGCGTCGGCGTCGCGCTTGACCTGATCGTAGACCGACTGGACGACATGACCCATGGACAAATCGTTGTCCTGGACCGCGCGATAGCGGGCGATTTTGGCCGAACAGTCCGCGCCCGGAGGCAGCTGGAAGCCCGGAGGCGTCACCGCGACCGACCCCGGCGCCGGCGGCGCCGAGGCCTGCGGGGCCGGCGCGTCGCAGGCGGCGAGCGCGAAACAAGCGGCAACCAGGACGAGAATCTTCATCAACTTCCAGACTCCTGCCGACCGATTCGAAGCGTCCGTTTGAAAACGCGACGAAAACATCGCTCGGTCAACAGCCCGTCAGGCGCGTCATCCGTCTCTGATCGGAGCGGATCGCCAGGCGAGCCGGCGATCCGCCAGCCACACTGATCTTATCGCCCCGCTATCGCCGCGGGATGATGAGCGGCCCAGATCTCCGAGATCGAGGACAGCACAACGATGACGCCAAGCACGACGCATGACCACATCGCCGCGTGGACCGCTGCGAATCGCAAGCCCCATGGCGCGATGATTACGAGCGCGCCGACAATCAGCGCCACCCATTCCTCCCACTCCGCGAACTGCATGAGCGCGGCGAGACCCATGACGAAGATGATCACGCCGCCAACCCATGCCGTTCTCGCCGCCATGAGATCCCCGGAGAATCCGAGGGCCCAGGGCGATACAAAGAGCAGCACACCGCAGATCAGGTTGATCCAGTCCTGGACATTTTTTTCGCCCCCGCGCAACGAAGCCATGTTCGCCATACAAACCTCCTTCATTACACGCGACGTTGAACAACGTCTCTAATTCATTTACTTAACTCTCATTTTTGCGGATTTCATGGCGATCCGGACGGCGGCGGAGAGAAAGGTGACCCCTGACCGACAGGATTACAATTTTCGGCTACGGCCCGGTTGGACGCGCGACCGCGGCGCGGCTCCTGGCCGAAGGTCGGGAGGTCATCGTCGCGCAGCGGAACGCGCCAAGCGATCTGCCAAAGGGAGCGACGTTCGCGCCGGTGGACGCGCTCGACCGCGACGCGGTCGTCAAGGCCGTCGACGGCTCGGGGGTGTTCGTGGTCACCATCGGCTTTCCCTATTCCGGCGTTCTCTGGCGCGACGTTTGGCCAAGGGCCATCAGCAATTTTATCGCCGCTTGCAAAGCGACTGGCGCGCGCATGGTGTTCATGGATGATCTCTACATGTACGGCCCCCAGACAGTGCCGCTCACCGAGACGATGTCGCTCTCCTATTGTGGTCTGAAGCCTGCGGCGCGCTCAGCCGCGACCCGGGTCTGGATGGCTGCGGCGGCCTCTGGCGAAGCGCGTGTGGCGGCGCTTCGCGCGCCCGACTTCTATGGGCCTGACGTTGGTCTTTCTTTTCTCGGTGACACTTCGATAGGCAAGCTCGCCCAAGGCAAGCCGGCGGTGTTCGTCGGTTCGCCGGGCGTGCTGCACGACTATGCCTATGTGCCGGACGTTGCGCGAGCCGTCACGACGCTTCTGGATGCGCCCGACTCAGCCTTCGGTCAGGCTTGGCATATGCCGTGCGCGCCCACTCGGACGACGCGCGATATCCCTGCAAATCGCCGCCGACGCGCTTGGCGTGAAGCTGCGCATCAGCGCCATGCCCGCCTGGATGCTGGGCCCAAGCGCGGTGTTCTCACCGTTATTGCGAGAAATGAAGGAGATGCGCTTCCAGTGGGACCGGCCCTACCAGGTCGACGCGAGCCGTTTCAAAGCCGCGTTCTGGTCGGACGTGACGCCGTTCGAAACCGGCGTCCCGGAGACGGCGCTCGCTTTTCGTCGCGAATCAAAGCGAAAGCCCTGAGCCCCCGCTCAGGTCAGGCCCGCCGCTCGGCTCGGGTCAAAACGCAGATCAGCCCGCGCTGGGCGGCGCGGGCTGCTTCTTATTGCCTGATCGACGAAGCGAAGCCGTGTCTTACGGTTCTTCGGGAGCCGGCTCCTTGTCGGAGTCGGCGGGCTCCGCGCGCTTGCGCGAGCGCCGGGCGCCCGCCGCCACAATGAGATCGCGTTCAAGCCGTGGTTGGGCCGGTCCTTCCGGATAGACGAAGCTGAGCTTCCTTGTGCCGGTTTCGTCGGCGATGACCACGACCTTGACCACGCCTCCGCCCTTGAGCCGGCCGAACAGCACCTCGTCAGCGAGAGGCGTCTTGATCTGGGCCTGAATCACGCGCGCCATCGGCCGCGCGCCCATCGCCTCATCGTAGCCGTTCTTGACCAGCCATTCGCGCGCTTCGTCCGTGAGCTCGATGGTCACGTTGCGGTCGCTCAGCTGAGCCTCGAGCTGAAGGATGAATTTGTCAACGACGCGGGCGATGACCCCCTCCGGCAGCCGCGCGAACGGCACGATGGCGTCGAGCCGATTGCGGAACTCGGGCGCAAACAGCCGGTCGATCGCTTCGGTATCGTCACCCTCCCGCTTCGACTTGTGGAAGCCGAAGGCGGCGCTGGCGAGATCCCGCGCCCCCGCGTTGGTGGTCATGATGAGGATCACGTTGCGGAAGTCGATTTGCTTGCCCGAGTGATCGGTCAGTTTGCCGTGGTCCATGATCTGCAACAGGATGTTGAACAGGTCAGGATGGGCCTTCTCGATCTCGTCCAGCAGCAGAACCGAGTGCGGATGCTGGTCGATGGCGTCCGTCAGCAGGCCGCCCTGGTCGAAGCCGACGTAGCCTGGCGGCGCGCCGATAAGCCGCGAGACCGTATGGCGCTCCATATATTCCGACATGTCGAAGCGGGTGAGTTCCAACCCGAGGCTGACGGAGAGCTGGCGCGCCGCTTCCGTCTTGCCGACGCCGGTCGGGCCGGAGAACAGGTAGCAGCCGATCGGCTTTTCCGGATCGCGCAGGCCGGCGCGGGCGAGCTTGATGGCCGAGGCCAGCGCGGCTACCGCCTCGTCCTGGCCGTAGACAGCGCGCTTCAAGGTCTCTTCGAGGTGCTGGAGCACCTCGGTGTCGTCCTTCGACACTGACTTTGCCGGGATCCGCGCCATCGACGCGACGGTAGCCTCGATCTCCTTGACCCCGATCGTCTTCTTGCGCTTCGGCTCCGGCAGCAGCATTTGCGAAGCGCCCGTCTCGTCGATTACGTCGATCGCCTTATCGGGCAGCTTGCGGTCGTGGATGTAGCGCGACGACAGCTCCACCGCCGCCTTCACAGCTTCGCCCGTGTAGCGCAGTTTGTGGAACTCCTCGAAATAGGGCTTGAGGCCTTTGAGGATCTCGATCGCGTCGGCGACGCTCGGCTCCTTGACGTCGATTTTCTGGAAACGGCGGACCAGCGCCCGATCCTTCTCAAAGTACTGGCGATATTCCTTGTAAGTCGTTGAACCGATGCAGCGAAGCGTCCCTTGCGCCAAGGCGGGCTTGAGCAGGTTCGATGCATCCATCGCGCCGCCCGAGGTCGCGCCGGC
>DATDHT010000144.1:0-3101 GCA_036521435.1 Roseiarcus sp. | reverse complement strand
TCCGCGTTGTCGTATTCGCCGACAATTGCGCCGATCGGAGTGCGAGTCTCGCCCGAAAGCTCGGTGGAGGTTTGTCGCTGGACATCCGCGTCGTCGAAGCTCGATTGCCTCCTGCGGTCGCGCACGCCGGGTCCGCCCGCCGCGCGGCGATGGACCCTGCCGAAGCTTGGCTCGTGAAACGAGGCGGGAGGGACGGCGTCATCTTGACCACCGACGCTGACAGCCAGGTAGCGCCGGATTGGATCGCCGAACTCGTGCCCCCTTCGAGGCTGGCGCGTGGCGAGGACGTTTGCGACGATTGCAAGGCGCAGGACGCCTTGCCCATACTGGGCGCCCAGCCGTGTACTCGACGCGCAATAGAGCCGCGCGGGGTGGCCGCATCCGCGGCGAGCGGAACTGTAAGCGTGGACGAACGTTACCCGCTCGAACAATTCATGACCGGTGCGGCACGGAGCAGCGCGATGACAAGCAAAAACGCGGAGCGGCGACAGAGTGACGGCGAAATCAATCCAAAGATCGATCCCGCACCGAATTCCAATACCGAGAAACAGCCTGACGACTGGGTCTCCGGGGGCGATCCGATGACTGGAGCGCAAGCATCCTATTTGAAGACTCTATCGGAGGAAGTTGGCGGGCCGGACGATTTCGAACCCGGGCTCAGCAAGGCTGAGGCGTCGAAGAGGATCGACGCGCTCAAGTTGAAGCGAAGTTCGGCGCGACAGCGATGAGCCGCGCCTTCGTCAGGGAAACTGACAACGACACGGCGGGGCTTCCTGACCGACCGGCATCGCCTCATCGCAATCTGGTGACCGAAGCGGGCCTCGCCAACATCGAGGCCGCGCTCGAGCGTTTCGAAACCGCGCACCGGGCCGCGGCGGACGAGGGCGACCGAGAGGCAGCTGCGACGGCTATGCGGGAGCTTCGTTACTGGCGGGCGCGACGCGCCAGCGCCGTAGTCGTCAAACCTTCAGAGGACAAAAGCAAGGCCTCATTCGGAATGACGGTCACCTTGCGCAGAGACGACGGCCGCGAGCAGACTTTTAAGATTGTGGGTGAGGACGAGGCCGATCCGTCACGCGGCACGGTCTCATACGTGTCGCCGCTCGCTCGAGCGGTGCTCACGCATGGTCCGGGCGAGACGGTTATCTTCGCGAATGGCGAGGCCGTCATTCTGGACGTGCGGTAAGCGTCCAGCCCGTAACCTTCTCGGCCATTCGCCTGAGATTTTCGAGAAGGATCACCGGCATTCTGCCACCTACGCATTCTGCCATCGACTTAGAGACCCTCAGGCGGATTTCTTGCTCGGAACCTTCTTGCCTTTCGCGCGGGCCTCCGAAAGTCCGATGGCAACCGCCTGCTTCTTGCTTTTCACGGTCTTGCCGCTTCCGCCACTCTTGAGCGTGCCAGCCTTGCGGCGCTTCATGGCGCCCTTCACGTCGTCGGACGCGGACTTGGAGTATCGAGCCATGATGTCTTCTCCTCTGGGGTCCAGAAAAACGCCGATTCCCTTGAGGAGTTCCATGAAAGTGTTATTGAGGGACGACTCAGCGAACGCCTAATCTGACTATCGAACAGAAATAGACGTATGAGCTTGTCGAGCTCGCCCGATCGGGGGCGTCGCCTTCCGGCTCAAGCAGGGGTTTGGCATTTTGTCGACTGGAGTTTAGGCGCGAACGTTCTTCGCGCGTGACCAAACCGTAACCGGGCGGTTATTCTCCGGTTAGGCGCGTTCATTCTCCCGTCAGGCGGGATGAGCCTTTTAAAGGGCCATGACGGCCAAACGCCTCGACTTCCTGATCAAGCCCTGCTTCCGCCGCCGAGCCCCGCTTAGCGCCCATTGCAAGCACGTCGCGCCGGGCGGTGGAAAATGACCCGCCCATCGGCCGCTGCCAAAGATAAAAAGCCGCAGGCGCGGAAGAAGCGGGATATCGCTCAGCCTTTTGACAAGAAAATCCAGGCGCGAGTCGTCGATCGTTGGCGAGCCCGCGGGTATCCCGACACGCTCGTCACCGGCGTGACCAGGTTCGCTAGCCTGGTCATTCTCGCCCCTGGGCTTCCTGTCGGCTTCATCAAGTTTAGCGGGCATCCGTGGACTTCGCCGACCCCCGCGCAACGCGAGTTTGGCGAGGTTTGCCTCAAACTCGGCGTTCCTTATGCGGCCGTCTCCGACCTTGACCAATCGACCCGTGTTCTTGAGGCCTGGGGCGTCGTCGACCCCCAGGCCGACGGCGCGCCGACCGAGAGGCCGGTGGGGCCGGCGCCCCATCGTCGAAAACGCTGATCGTGCGCCTGTGCGTGTAATAGACGAGGTGCGCGCCGCGTTCGCCGTCGGTCACCACATGGGTTTGGGCGAAGCTCGGCAATCGCGCCTCCTCGACGCCGCAGAGGTCGCGAACCGTCGGGGCGCATGCCGAGTGAGGGAGGGTCGCTGCCGGCGCCGCTCCCCCGCGTACTCAATTCGCGGCCGAGAGCGCGCGCGGTCCCGCAGGGGCAAGATCGATCGGACGTGATTTTTTGGCGTGTTTGGGCTCTACATGCTTCGGTCAATCGTCGCACGCAATTGATTGAATTGGCGACTCCGGCAGGGCTCGAACCTGCGACCTGCCGCTTAGAAGGCGGCTGCTCTATCCAGCTGAGCTACGGAGCCGAACCAATGGGCCGACCCGCCCCATGTAGCGCTTTAGTGCGACCAGGGAACAACACGGTTCGGCGCGAAATTGTCGGAATAAGATAGGATCTTGGTCGCCTCCGGCTTCGGCTCCTCGACGCGGTAGGCGATGCCGCTGCGCTCGGCATAGGCGATCGCCTCTTCCTTGCTGTCGAACTTGAGCTTCACCTGCGAGCGCATGTCAGATGAGCTTGTCCAGCCCATCAAGGGCTCGATCTCGCGCGGCTTCTCGGGCTCGTATTCGAGCAGCCAATCGCCCTTCGACTGCACGGCCTGCATGGCGCTGCGGGTGGGCTGGTAGATTCGAGCGGTCATGATGGCCCTAGTTTTTCCCCTGGTCAGCCGTGGTCGGGGCAGCAGGATTCGAACCTGCGACCTGAAGTACCCAAAACTTCCGCGCTACCAGGCTGCGCTATACCCCGATTTTGGCCCG
>DATDHT010000143.1:0-6790 GCA_036521435.1 Roseiarcus sp. | reverse complement strand
GTGCCCCTGCTGCTCGCCTACGCGCTACCCTTCACAGCGATCATGCTCGTCATCGAAACGCTCGCGGTGCAACCCTTTGAACGTCATGTCTCGCGTTGGCGACCGCGCGCGGCTTGAGGCGCACGTCGCGAGGAAGTCCTTCCGGACGGCGTCGGGGCAAAGCGTTCCGGTTCTTACCGATCTTTGCTTCGCCCTCCAGGAGGGCCAGACCGGCGCGTTGATCGGACCTTCCGGCTGCGGCAAGTCAACGCTGATGCGCATTCTCGCCGGCCTCGATCGCGATTTCGATGGATCGGTCCGGCTCCCCGACGACGCCAGGATAGGCATGGTTTTTCAGGAGCCGCGCCTTCTGCCGTGGCGCAGCGTCGAGGACAACGTGCGTCTCGCCGCGCCGGGCGCCAGCGAAGCCGAGGTCGCAGCCTTGTTCGCCACCCTCGGCCTCTCCGAGCACCGCACGCATTTTCCGGGCGAGCTCTCGATCGGCCTCGCGCGACGCGCAGCGCTGGCGCGCGCGTTCGCCGTTCGCCCGACGCTGCTTCTGCTCGATGAGCCCTTCGTTTCGCTCGATACGCCGCTCGCCCGGCAGCTGCAGCGCGACCTCGCAAGGCTCGTCGAAAGCCGCAGCATGATCACCGTGCTCGTCACCCACGATGTCGACCAGGCAATTGCCCTCGCCGACCGGATCTTCGTGCTCTCCGCGCGTCCCGCGCATGTGGTCGGCGAGATCGAGGTCGAGACGCCACGCGCGGCGATGAGCGACGAAGCGCGCAAAGCGATCGCGGCGCGGATTGAAGCGCTGCAAGGTCAGGCTGATCCCCGCCTCCCAACTGAAACGGGACGGGCGCGCTGTTAACGAGTCCGTTTTGAGCGATTTCAAGGGCTTGCGGCCCAGTTAACGAGTCGTTCCGGCCTGAGCGCCATGCCCAATCAGGTCATCCGAATCGACAAGCCGAATTGGATGCATTTCTGAAAAACATTATACAACCCTCAAGCCAGCGTGGCAAGTAATTGCCGATCTTTCTTGAGTTGCGCTTGGGTCCAAGACCCATCGGCCTCGCCGCCCTCGAGACCGCCGGGCGCGATCTCGCCAACCAATCCGGCTCACTTGTCGTCGTACTTGATATAGGCGAACCGCTGATCGCCGGCGGGCGTCCCTTCGAGCGCGCCGCCCTCTGTGCCGGGTCGCCACGAGACGAAGTCCTCGATCTTGCGCGCAAGTTCGAAGTCCTTGTCGGTGATCCCCTTGGCGCTATGGTTTTGCAATTTCACCTCGACCCAGGCGTAGGACGCGGCAATATCGGGATGATGCCAGGCGGCCTCCGCGAGGTGGCCGACCGCGTTGATCACCATCAGCGTGCCCTTCCAGCCGGAGGTGCGAAAAGTCCGTCTGATCCAGCCGTTTTCGTAACGCCAATGGGGAAGCTCGCGGCCAAGCCGCGTCGCGATCTCGTCTGCTGAATAGACGCGCTCTTTGGACTCCTGGCTCATAATGTTCCTCCGATCAGCCGGCAGCGACGCGCTCCAATCGCCCGCTCACTTCACGAGCGGGCACCCGCCCTGATCGAGCGGCCGGAAGGCGGCCTCGGGCGGGATCGTTTCGATCAGATCATAGACGTCATAAGGGCTTTTCGATTGCTGCGGCGACTTGACCTTGAACACATACATCGCATGCGTCGCACGGCCGTCGGCGCGCACCACGACATGGCCGAAGAGCGGATCTTCGATCGGCGACTTCTTCATCTCATTGACCACTTTATCGCCTTCGATGGTTCCCGCTGTCTTCACGGCGCGCAGATACGCCAGCGTCGCCGAATAGGCCGCTGCCTGATCCTCGGTCGGCATCTTGCCGCCCATCCGTTCGGCGAAGCGCTTGGCGAAGGCGCGGGTCGAATCATTGAGATCCCAATAGAAGGCTTCGGACAGGATAAGACCCTGCGCCGCGCTCAATCCAAGGGCGTTGATGTCGGTGATCTGCAGAAAGAGCGCCGCGAGCCTGCGGTCAGGTCCGACGATTTGAAATTCGGTCGCCTGGCGGATCGCGTTGATCGCGTCGACGCCGGTGTCGGCCAGCGCGATCACTTTTGCGCCCGAGGCTTGAGCCTGCAACAGATACGAGCCGAAATCGGTTGCGCCGAGCGGGTGCGACACCGAGCCGAGCACCGAACCGCCAGCCTTGACGATCGCCTCGGTCGCGTCGCGTTGCAGAGCCTTGCCGAGAGCATAGTCGAAGCTGATGAAATACCAGGTCGTTCCACCCATTTTGGTGATCGTCCGGCCTACCGCGTTGCCAAGCGCCCAAGTGTCGAGCGCCCATTGGACCGTGGTCGGCTGGCAGAATTTTCCAGTGAGGTCCGAAGTCGCGGTCGCCGACGCGAGCATCGCGCGGTTCTTCTCATGCATCAGGGTGTTGACGGCGAGCCCGACGCCCGAGTTGGCGAGATCGACGATCGCGTCGACGCCCTCCACATCCACCCATCGCCGTGCAATCGCCACGCCGATATCGGGCTTGTTCTGATGGTCGGCGAATATGACCTCGACCTTGAGGCCGCCCGCCTCCTTGGCGAAATCCTCGGCCGCGAGTTGAGCGCCAAGGAGCGACCCCTTGCCGACCTGATCGGCGAACGGACCGGAGAAGTCGCTCAAAACGCCGATCTTGATCGTGTCGCCCGGAATTTGCGCCGACGCATCCGAGGCCAGGCCAGCCAGCGCAGCGACGGCGAACGAGACTCCCGAAAGCAGCCGCGTGAACCTTGCAGGCATGGGCGATCCTCCTAGTCTATCCATACGCAAAGTACCCGATAGCACCGGATGAGCGTTGAGTCTGCGATGGCCCAGCCGACCGACAGCCTCACGCAGCCAGGCCGGCCGCGCTGACATGCGGCAAAAGGCCGCCGGAAAGGGATGAAACGATGAGCGATCGGGAAGTTGAAACGGCATCTCGGGTCGCGGCCGACGCCGGCCGCGATCTGCGTCCCCGCCGGCGCAATATGTCGGGTCGTGCGCTCGCCGCGCTAGGGCTTGCCGCGTTGCTCATCCTCGGATCGGTTGCCCTCAGCGCCCGCTTGGCGGCTGCGGCGACGCCGCCTGAACCCGCCAGGAGCGTCGCCTTGCTCAACGTCAGGTTCCTGAACGATCATGAGGATCTGGAGCCAACGACCGGCGCGGAGCGGGCCCGCCTTGCCTTGATCGCGACCCTCTTCAAGGCAAAGCTCGAAGCCTCCGGCCGGTACACATTCGTCTCCATACCCGCGGATGCGGCGGCAAAAATTGCGGCCGGTCCCGAAATCGGCGCCTGTGGCGGTTGCGAGTTCGGTTACGGCAAGGAGGTCGGCGCCGACATTGCCGCGTGGATCGTGGTCCAGAAAGTGTCGGACCTCATCCTCAATATCAACGTCTCCATGGCGGCCGTCCCGACTGGAAAACTGGTGTTTTTCCACAGCGTCGACATTCGCGGCGACACTGACGAATCGTGGACCCGGGGCCTGACCTATCTGGTGAAGAACTACCTGCTGGCGGGCCCATGACGAACGGACGCGCGCCTTCGGTCTCGACTTGGGCGCCAAGTCGGTTCCGTGGCCGCCTTGCCATGCTCTCTTTGCTATGGCAGGAAGCCGAACGCTTTCACCCGCGTCTCAAGATGCTGCAGTAGCTCAGTGGTAGAGCACTCCCTTGGTAAGGGAGAGGTCGAGAGTTCAATCCTCTCTTGCAGCACCATCAAATCAAATGAATTATCGACGGTTTTCTTCCTTAAATCGCCCCGCGCGGCGCCGCGTATGGATCAAAAGATCTCCTCGCGCCTGTCCGCAAACCGCCGTTGAGGAAGCTTAAGAGCGACCGACGGCAGCGCCGAGAAGACCAGAGCCGATCTGGGTTGAAGACCTGGCCTTGAACTCTCGGAACTTTAGGACCCACCAAAGCGCGATCGGTCAGTCCGCCCGATCAGCGAAATTTAGCGCTCCGATAACCTTTGCGCGCCATGATCCCCTCATGTCGGACGCAACGGCAACGCCCGAGGTTAAGTCACACCCTTCACTCTTCACGCGTCTGCGCGTCGTCGAGGCCGAACTCGATGAGCTCAAGGCCCTGGTCGCCGACCTCAAGGAGGACCATCAGGCGCTACGCGAGGACCGCGACGAGTGGCGCTGGCGGGCGGAATATCTTCTGGCGGAGATCCAGAAAGGATTTTTTGGCCGGTGGGGCCAACGGATTGAGGCGGCTGTGAAACCCTTCGCTCGGCGACTGAACGCGCTCATCTAGAGGGCTTGGCTGGCGCTCCGCGACGCTTTCCGCGGCGCCCCGAATTCTATTCGATCGTCTCGGGCCGGTGGCTCAAGCCGAGCAGGGTCTCGGCAAAGCGCGCGCCAGACGCTTGCCGAGCGCAAACAAAGGATTGGAGGAAACGCGATGAAGCGCATGGGCATGGTGATCGGCATCAAGCCGGAGCGGATAGCCGAATACAAGACAACGCATGCCGCGGTATGGCCTGAGGTGCTCGCTAAGATTTCCGACTGCAACATGCGCAACTACACGATTTTCCTAAGAGAGCCCGAGAACCTCCTGTTCGGCTACTTCGAGTATCACGGCGCGGATTGGGCGGCGGATTCAGCCAAGATGGCGGCCGATCCGAAGACGCAGGAATGGTGGGCGATTCACAAACCGATGCAAACCCCGCTTGCCTCCCGCAACGAAGGCGACTGGTGGGCCATGGCGGAGGAGGTGTTTCACACCGACTGAGTTCGGCCCTCCCGAGAGCGCAAAGTCCGGATCAATGCGGTACGAAGGGAATGAGGCCAGCGATCGCGCCAACCATATTGGTGAAGGTGCGCACCACAGGATTGGGATTGTTGCGCGGCTGTGCCGCCGCCGGTTGCCCTGACGGGGGCGCCTGCGCTTCGGCCGGGGCTTGCGCGGCGTTGGGCGTCTTTCCGTTCCTCTCGGGTTTCAGGGATGCCTCACGCTGAGCGGGCTCGCTCCGCTCCACGGGAGCCCTGGCGCCGGCGGCATCAGCCTTGCCGGCCACGGCACGCGCGTCAGACCTACTTGAAAGCTTGGTAGGCAAATCGAGTTTAGCCGTCGATCGCTGCGCGACCCCAGCTGCCTCGATCGAGGCCTTCGGCGCGGGCCTGACGGGCGGCAATGGCGCATCAATTGACGGCGCCGCGCCCGAGTCCGCAGTGGAGGGGGTTGGCGTCCCGATCTGCGTCGAGTCGGGCGTAGGCGAAACCGCGGGCACGGGCTTGGGATCAGGAGATTGCGAAGCCACCGGCTGAGGGGCCACGACTGGCGGCGCGACGGCCGGGGTCTTGACCGAGGCCGTGACCGGCTTTGCTGCGGATGCATCGGGGGTCGGTTGCGCCGCGCCGATTGGCTTCGGCGCCAAGACCGGCTGCGGCGGATTATCGAGCGAGACGTGAGCGTTCGGGTCGATTGGCCGCTCTTCGGGACTGGCGCCCTTGCCCTCGGCCGGCTGCGTGACGTCTTCTCTCGGCGTCACCCCGGCTTCGCTGGAAGCCGCGACGGTCGAATTGCCTGGGGGTTGCGTTGTGGTCGAAGCCTCCGTCGCCGCGATGGAGGGCGGTACGATTGGCGGTTCAGGCTCGACTCGTTTGAGCCAGAAGATCGAGCCAACCCCCGCCATGCCGACCAGCAGGAGCGCCGAAACCCCGAATTTCCAGGCCCCGACGCGTCGTGGCGTCACAACATCTGTTCCGTTCGTATCGTTCGAATATGAATCGTTGAATTGGGCGGCTCGGGGCGGCTCGAAATCGACAGGCCGCGTCTCCCTCGGCTTGCTCGACGGCGCAGCGACTGAAGGGCGGGTGGGCTCCGAAACAGTCCCGGCAGGCGGCCCCGAACGCTCGGCCGATTCGACGAGCCGCACCAATTCAGCCAGCAGTTCTTCAGCGTTGGCCTGCTGGCTGCCGGGGGCGCGCAACCCGCGCGCTACGCCATCAAGAGTGTTTTCTGCCAAGCCCATCCTCGAAACGCTTTTCTGACCTGGAACGCGTGTTCGGGCGCGCCTCATGCACGCCGTAGGAGGCGAAACCAAGGCCGACCACCCTCCGCGACCCCCGTCACCACTGCGAGGCAGCCAGTGCGGGACGATACCGGACTCGGTGAAGCCTGTAGCGAACGATGTTAACGTCGCGTATCGACTGACGGAGGTTGCTCGCGGCGTAGACCTTAACCGAGTTGGTCGTTTGAGGACACCGTCAACGGGATCGCGCAAAGGGAATCGCGTCGGAATAGGCGTCAAGCTCGTTGAGCCGGCTGCCGCCACGATTTCAGCGAAAACAGCACAAGCGACGCGGCGATCAAGCCTGAACCGAGAAAAAAAGTGAGATCGATCGCGAAGTGCAGGTCCGCGACCCAGTGCGACAGCGCCAGCGATATGAACGCAGTCAGTGCCGGGACCAGGTTGAGGAACATGGTGACAAAGCCGTTATCGCCGCCGGTGACGGTCAGGGCGATCTGATACATGACCCGGCCCAGCGACGCGGCGACAATCGTGCCGAAGATCATCAGCAGGATCGGCCCCAGCTGATCGAAATTCAGCTCGTTTCGCCAGTAGAGAAGTGCGAGACAGCCCGGAATCAGAATCACGTTGGCGGTGAGAAAATTAGCCGCGATCGCCGCGGATTCATCATAAGCGCCGAACCATTTGCCGACGAGCGTGCCGCCTAAGGCCGAGGCCAATGGCACGGGAATCGCATAAAGCCAGCTGCCGTGGAAGAAACTGTCCGCAAGCGCGCTGATGTTTGACGTGCCCGCTTCGCCGAGCTGGCTCCAG
>DATDHT010000142.1:0-3557 GCA_036521435.1 Roseiarcus sp. | reverse complement strand
GTAGATCGAGAAAGACCGAGTCTTTGCCATGCCGGCCCCCAAGGATATGGACGACATCTGGCTTTATTTATTAGGCTCAAAAAGAACGTGGAACAACTGGGTAAGCGCCAGCATGCGCAAGCCCCCGGGCCGAATGCGGGTCGCTTCATCGACGTGCCGTCTAGCAGCCCGTTGATGAAGTCCCGGTTTTTCAGTTTCGCGTCAGGTCTGTGGCGAGGATGACGATTGCGGCGAGTTCCCCGTTGACGGTGGCGATCAGGCCGAAAGCCAGCGCCGCGTCGGATTGGAGAACGAAAATGAGGGCGGATACGGCCTCCGCAGCCTCCCTCGGCGTTCCCTGACCGTAAAGGGCGCGCATCAAGACGCCGAGATTGAACCCTGCGACATGGATCAGGTAGCGCTTGTGGAGGTTCTCCCGTCCGCGCAGCCATGCTCGACGCATGCCGCCGCGATCGAGGACATGGGCGAAGGAGCGCTCGACCATTTCTCCGCGCCGGCGCATCGTCTCGCGCCCGATATCCGATTTCAGCCGCACACGATTGGCGTAGACCGCTTTGCGCGCCGCCTCGTCGCCATGCCAACGCAGGTAGCCCTTGGACGGCTCGGGTTCGGCGATGCGCGTCTTCCACACGCCGCCTTCCAGAGCCTTCAATTGTTCGCGCGAATGATAGCCCTTGTCGGCGACCACGACGCAGGGTTCCTCCTCGCTCGGCGCCAGCCCAACCGCGTCGAGGTTGCGCGCGGCGGCGCCCAGCGTCGGCGAAAGCGTCGTCGTATCGCCTTCGTCGGCCAGATGGATCGGCGCGGCCACGACGACGCCGGTGTCGAGGTCGACCGCGTGCTCCGGCTTGTAGGCCAGATGCGTCGTTCCGTCCTTCATCTTGGCGATCCTGGCGTCACGGTCGGTCGGGCTCTTCCAGTCGGCGTTCGACAGCGTCTTGCCCTTGCGCTTCCGGTCGAAGCGCGCCAGGTCCTCGGCGCTCGGCGTGTCGATGCCGCTCTCTTTCGCCATCCGCGTCAGCATCGCGCGATAGCTCTCGCCGCTGTCGCGCCGCACGATCGTGCGCAACGCGGCGTTGGCCTCCATCGTCGAGCCGTCGACGCCGATCCGCTCGCCCTTCACCAGGCCGCGCTCGGCCACGAGCTTCAGCACCCAGCCGAACACCGTCTCGTGCGCCTCGTGCGGCAGACGCGAGCGCGTGCGCGACAGCCACGAATGATCGGGAACCCTCTCGACGTTCGACAGCCGCAGGAAATCGCGCAGCGAGAACGAGTCCGCGCAACGCCACGCGATGCCCCGCTCGCTGTCGATGCCCTCGAAGTAGCCGATCATGTGCATGCGGAAATACCGTCCCGGCGGAAGCGACGGCGCGCCCATCCGCGGCGCGTAATACGGCTTGCACGCCCCTTCAACGAACGCGTCGAATCCGGCTTCCCGAAGCAGGTCCTGCAAGCGATCGTAGAACGCGTGCCCCGGCGAGCGCGGCATCTCCGCCCACGTCGCCATCAGATCATCCTGAACAACCTCTGATCGCCCCATCGCCATCGCTGATTCCCGTTATGCCTCGACGACAACACGGAATCAGCGGAACTCGACTTCGTCAACGGGCTGCTAGCCGGCATCTCCTATTACGCGATGAACCAATACCAGGTCGCGGCCCTCGAGCCGCCGCATCTGATGGCCATTTGTCCCTGGGAAGGCGCGTCCGACTTCTACCGCGAGATGGGGCGCCACGGCGGCATCCTCTCGACCTTCACTCTCGGCTGGTTCCCGCGCCAGGTGTCGACCGTGCAATATGGGCTCGGCTCGCAAGCCGCGAAGAGCTTCACGACCGGCGAATCGGTCGCGGGGCCGGTGACGCTGCCGGACGAGGAGCTCGCGCGCAATCGTGTCGAGTTCGGCCAGGCAATCAAGAAACATGGCTGGATGGACAAGTGGAATCGCGATTTCAACGCGGACTGGTCAAAGGTGAAGACGCCGATGCTCTCAGCCGGCAACTGGGGCGGGCAGGGGCTGCACCTGCGCGGCAATGTCGAGGCCTTCGTCCAGGCTGCGTCCGAGCAGAAATGGCTCGAAGTGCATGGCCTCGAACACTGGACCCACTTCTACACCGATTACGGAACCAAGCTGCAGAAGCAGTTCTTCGATCACTATCTGAAGGGCGACGACAACGGCTGGGAGAAATCGCCGCGCGTGCGCCTGAACGTACGCCACGTCGATTCGACTTTCGTCGAGCGGTTCGAGAACGAATGGCCGCTCGCCCGGACCCAGTGGACAAAATATTACCTCGACTTCAACGCCAAGGCGCTGAGCGAGACCCCGCTCAAGACCGAGCAGAAATATCAGTACGAGGCGCTAGGCGACGGCGTCACCCTTTCCCTGCCTCCGTTCGCCGAGACGACCGAGGTCACCGGGCCGGCGATGGCGCGCCTGTTCATATCGTCGACGACGACCGACGCCGATCTTTTCCTCGTCCTGCGCCTCTTCGATCCCGATGGCGCCGAGGTGACGTTCCAGGGCGCGCTCGATCCGAACATCCCGATCACGCAAGGGTGGCTGCGCGCCTCGCATCGAAAGCTCGACCCGGCGAAGTCCCTGCCGTACCGGCCCTACCACACGCACGACGAATATCAGCCGCTTGTTCCCGGCGAGGTCTACGAGCTCCTGGTCGAGATCTGGCCGACCTGCATCGTCGCGCCCAAGGGATACCGGATGGCGCTGACGATCCGCGGCAAGGACTACGAATATGAAGGCCCGCTCAGCGACTTCGCCAAGACCTTCCACTACGCCAACCGCGGGGTCGGCCCCTTCCAGCACGCCGACCCCGATGATCGGCCGAAAGACATCTTTGGCGGCCAGGTGACGCTCCACTCGGGCGGCGTGCGGGATTCCTACGTTATGTTGCCGATCGTGCCGCCCCGGGCCGGGTAAGGTCCCCGGTGACAGCGGCCAGGTGCCTTTGCTGAAAAGGTCATGGCCGGTTGACCAATGGACGGGAGGCGTCTTTGGCGCATCGGCCATATATCGCGCGGCGCCTCGGGTGTTAGGTCCGGGTGGAACCCGCGCGAAGAACAAGTCGGGCTTATCGAGTGGAGGAAAAAATGCCGATCGGGAAGAGACTGCTGGCGATCGCGGCCCTGTTCGGGCTGTCGCTCGCCTTGGCCTGCAGCCAAGTTGGCGTCGCGTATAGTCAGGACGCCGCGGCCGCCGTCGCCGTTGCGCAAAAAGCGGCCGAGGCCGCGCTGTCGTCGCCGAGCCAGTGGGAGGGGCCGACGACGGGACCGAAGCCGATTCCGGGCAAGCGGCTCGCCATCATCACCTGCGCGCTGCTCACCGAAGGCTGCAACCGCCCCGCGCGCGCCGCGACCGAAGCCGCCAAGAAGATCGGCTGGGTCCCGACGGTGTTCGACGGCCAGGCCGACACCGGCAAGCAGCTCGCCGCCATCAACGCCGCCGTCGACGGCAAGTACGACGCGATCGTCATGATCCTCATCGATCCGATCCAGGTCAACGAGGGCGTCAAGAGAGCCATCGCGGCCAAGATTCCGGTCGTGAC
>DATDHT010000141.1:0-8750 GCA_036521435.1 Roseiarcus sp. | reverse complement strand
GATGGCGAACACTTTGCCCGCCTCGATCTGGACGCCCTTCGCCGTGCACACGCGTCCGTCCGCGAGCTTGAGCCGCGCGTCGTAGGCGCCGCTCTTCACGCCGGTTACCTTCACCCGCTCGTCGTGATCGACCGTGCCATCAGGATCGTTCGTGGTTTGGTTGGGGCCGAAGGTGGACGTGCCGGCGGGCGCGAGCGCGAGCGAGTTCACCGTTGACGACGTCAGGTTCCAGAATTGGGTGTCTTTCGCCATCGCGGGGCCCGTGAGCCCAATCGCGAAGACGGCAAATGGAATGGCTCGTTTCATCATTTCTCCCTGGAGACTGGCCTGGCCTCTACGCTTCGGCTGCGATGTTTGATGATCATGGCTCTTCGAGACAACCCACGCAACGTTTGTTCAGCGGTCATACTTTCATGTTAAGGGCTCGCCCATGAAGCCCTCATCCTTCCCTGCCTTCGCGATTTGCGGACTTGACGAACTCATCGGTCACCAGGGCCGGGGCGTCACCCATATTCTGTCGATCCTCGACCCTGAGTGGCCGGAGCCGGCGGCCTTCCAGGCATACGACCCGCACTTTCGCGCCACCCTCCGCTTTCACGACGCGATCGAGCCGGACCCGGACGTTCTGTTGCCGCAGAGAGGGGACGTCGAGGCCATTCTGACTTTCGGCCGCGACGCGGCCGAAGCAGGGGGCCTGCTCATTCACTGCCATGCGGGAATCTCCCGCTCGACGGCGGCCACGCTGATGATCCTGGCGCAGGCTCACCCGCACGAAGGCGAGGATGAGCTCGCCGAGCGATTGTTGCAGAACAGGCCGCAGGCATGGCCGAACTCGCGGATGATCGCCTTCGCCGACGCGCTGCTCGATCGCCACGGCCGGCTCTCCGCCGCGACCGCCGGCATATACACGCGGCAACTCGCGAAGCGCCCGGAGCTTGCCGAAATCATGCGCCGGGGCAATCGCGCGCGCGAGGTCGAACTGGGCCTCAACGGAAAGCAGCCCGACCCACTGAAACGAGCAGTGTAGACCCTCGCAAGGCTCGGCGCGCGCGAGGATCGAACGGCGCGCGAGGCGTGCTTACG
This sequence comes from Roseiarcus sp., assembly GCA_036521435.1. Classification (GTDB taxonomy): domain Bacteria; phylum Pseudomonadota; class Alphaproteobacteria; order Rhizobiales; family Beijerinckiaceae; genus Roseiarcus. The sequence goes on along the minus strand of DATDHT010000141.1, from coordinate 7,667 downwards.
CCTTGGCGGGAGCCGCGGGATTCCGCCACGGGCCGTCGGCACCGATAAGCGCGTTCGCGGCCTCTGGCCCCCAAGTTCCGGTCTCATATTCCTGAACAGCCGGGGGGTCTGTGAGGATCGGCTCAACAATGCGCCATTGGGCGTCAATCGTGTCTGCGCGTCCGAACAGCTCGTTGTTGCCGCGCATCGCGTCGCCGAGCAGGCGCTGATACGGAGGCATCTCCGATCCAGCCCGTTGCATCAGGGTGAGCTCGACATTGTCGCCGGTCATACGCTCTCCGGGGTGCTTCATCCGCAAGCCCAGCGCAACGCCAACGTCCGGGCTCAACCGAGCGCGGAGATAATCCGCTGACGGGTCCATTTTCTCACCGAAAGTCGAGCGGGGCGGCGGCTTGAACTCGATCGTGACCTCGGCCGCGGTCAAAGGCAGGCATTTGCCGGCGCGGATATAGACGGGGACGCCCGTCCATCGCCAGCTGTCCACGAACAGTTTCACCGCGACATAGGTTTCGGTCGTTGAATCCGGACGCACGCCTTTAACCGTGCGATAGCCTTTATATTGCCCCCGCACCAGGCTCGCGGCGTCCAACGGACGAACGGCCTTCAACAGCGCCGCTTTCTGATCTCGTTGCGCCTCGTGCTCTTCGCCGGTCGGAGCGTCCATCATGACGTTCGCAAGGACTTGCAACATGTGATTCTGGAGCACGTCGCGAAGCGCGCCGACGGCGTCATAGAAGCTCCCTCGGTCCTGGACGTCGAAGGATTCAGCCATGGTGATCTGGATGCTGCGCACATAGTGGCGGTTCCAGAGCGGCTCGAATATCGCATTGGCGAATCGCGTATAGAGAATGTTCTGGACCGGCTCCTTGCCCAGATAATGGTCGATGCGAAAGATCGCGTCTTCGGGGAAATGCTCGAGCAGCGTGTGGTTGAGCGCCTGCGCCGACGCGCGATCGCGGCCAAAGGGCTTCTCGACGACGAGGCGCGCGTCGACGTTCAGCCCGCTCTTGGCTAGCGCGGAGACCACGACGCCAAACAGGCTCGGAGGGATCGCCAGATAGTGCAGCGGCCGCTTGGCGCCGCCGAGCGCCTGCTTCAATTGTGCGAAGGTCTGCGGATCGTTGTAGTCGCCATCGACATACCGCAAAAGTTTCAGAAGCTTATCAAGCTTTGCCGCATCGGCGCCGCCGTGCTGTTTGATGCTGTCCTTGGCTCGGTCCCGCAGCTGTTCGACTGTCCAGCCAGCCTTGGCGACACCGACGATCGGGATGTTGACGCCTTCGTCGTTGACGAGACCCAGAAGCGCAGGGAAGATCTGCTTGAACGCGAGATCGCCGGAAGCGCCAAAGAACACCAAAGCATCGGACTGGGCGGCCTCCATCTGATCTCCTGTGGTGTTCCAATTGGAAAGTTCGGCCGATGGTCGTTGACGCCGGCTCGGCTCACGCGGCGGGCAGTCTAATCACACTCTCATGGATATGGCCAACCCGACGCTGGCGTGTTTAAGGTCAGCAAAGCACGGCTCGAACGGCGAAGCCTTCATGGGAACCGGCGTTGGCTCTGAGGGGCGCCGCCGCGTCGTCTCGAGCACAAGCCTCGCTAGAGGAGCGACGCGCCCGTTCCATGTCACGGAAAGCATTCCAAACAGCTGGAAGTCTGTTATGTCTGACGAGCGCCAAGAAAGGGTCGGGAGAAGGCGATGGCCAGGATGAAGGCGGTGGAAGCGGCGGTGCTGGTGCTCGAGCGGGAAGGCGTGTCGGTCGCTTTCGGCGTGCCCGGCGCGGCGATCAACCCGCTCTACGCGGCGCTGCGCAAGCGGGGCTCGATCCGCCATATTCTGGCGCGCCATGTCGAGGCCGCCTCGCATATGGCTGATGGCTATACCCGGGCCAAGCCGGGCGCGATCGGCGTCTGCATCGGCACTTCAGGCCCCGCCGGAACCGACATGATCACTGGGCTTTACGCCGCCGCGGCCGACTCGATCCCGATTCTCTGCATCACCGGACAGGCGCCGCGCGCAAAGCTCTACAAGGAGGATTTCCAGGCCATCGACATCGAGTCGATCGCGAAGCCCGTGGCGAAATGGGCAGTGACCGTGCGCGAGCCGGCACTCGTGCCCATGGTCTTCCAGCAGGCTTTCCATGTGATGCGGTCGGGTCGTCCGGGCCCGGTGCTGATCGACCTGCCGGTCGACGTTCAGATGGCCGAGATCGAATACGACATCGAGACTTACGAGCCGCTGCCGGTTTACAAGCCGGCGGCAACGAAGGCGCAAGCGAAGCGTGCGGTCGAGATGATGAACGCTTCCGAACGGCCGCTGATCGTGGCGGGCGGCGGCGTCATCAACGCCGACGCCAGCGGACTTCTCGTTGAGTTCGCCGAACTGACTGGCGTTCCCGTCATTCCAACGCTGATGGGTTGGGGTTCGATCCCCGACGATCATGACTTGATGGCGGGAATGGTCGGCCTGCAAACGAGCCATCGCTACGGCAACGCGACCTTCCTCGAGTCGGATTTCGTGTTTGGCGTCGGCAACCGGTGGGCCAACCGCCATACCGGCTCGATCGACCTCTACACGAAAGGCCGCAAATTCATTCACGTCGATATCGAGCCGACCCAGATCGGCCGAGTGTTCGGCCCGGACTTCGGCATTGTCTCCGATGCGCGGGCGGCGCTCGCACTGTTCATCGAGGCGGCGCGCGCGCTGAAGGCGGAAGGAAAGCTGAAGGATCGATCGGAGTGGGCCGCCCAATGCCTGCATCGCAAGGAGAACATGCTCCGTCGATCACACTTCGATCAGGTCCCACTCAAGCCGCAGCGCGTCTATGAGGAGATGAACGAGTGCCTCGATCGCGACACCTGCTATGTGACGACGATCGGCCTTTCGCAGATCGCTGGCGCACAGTTTCTGCACGTTTATGCACCGCGCAACTGGATCAATTGCGGCCAGGCCGGGCCGTTGGGCTGGACGCTTCCGGCCGCGCTTGGCGTGCGTGCGGCGGACCCCAATCGAAAGATCGTCGCGCTCTCGGGCGATTACGACTTTCAGTTCATGATCGAAGAACTCGCGGTCGGCGCACAGCACAAGTTGCCCTATCTTCATGTCGTGGTGAACAACTCCTACCTCGGCCTCATCCGACAATCGCAGCGCGGCTTCCAGATGGATTTCGAGGTCAGTCTCGCTTTCGAGAACATCAACTCAGCGCCGGCGGGGGACGCTGTGCCTGGCTACGGTGTCGACCACGTGGCGGTCGCCGAAGGTCTCGGCTGCAAAGCCATCCGAGTGAAGAGCCCAAACGAGTTCAAGGCTGCTTTCGCCCGCGCGCACGAGCTCATGAAGGAACATCAAGTTCCGGTGGTGCTTGAGTTCATCCTCGAGCGCGTCACCAACATCTCCATGGGGACGGAGATCGAAGGCGTGAACGAGTTTGAAGAAATCCTTTGCCTGGACCCCAACCTATCGATTGGGAGAAGCCAGGACATGCGGACCGCAGAGAAAAAGCCGGTGGAGGCTCTCGCCAACCGACGCTGACGCTTAAGCCCCAGCTGCGATATGCCCGACACGGGCGAGACAACTATCCGTTTGTGCTCCGCTGGATCGACGAACTCGGCTACAAGGGTTGGGCGGGTTGTGAGCAGGAGCCCGTCGCAGCGACGACGGCCGGTCTCTCATGCCGGCGCCGTACCGAGCCGAGAGAACTGCCTCAACCGTGCTTTCACCCACGCTGGAGACGTAAGACATGGCAAAGATCGGTTTCATCGGACTCGGCGTCATGGGGCGCCCGATGGCCGGCCACCTTGTGGAAGCCGGTCATGAGCTTTTCGCTCACACCCGCCGCGCCCCGCCGAAGGAGCTGATCGACAAGGGCGCCGTCGCCTGCGCCAACGGCAAAGAAGTTGGTGAGAAGGCCGAGGTGATCATCATCATGGTTCCGGACACGCCCGACGTCGAGACCGTGCTTTTTGGCGCCGGCGGCGTCGCCGAAGGACTTTCGAAGAGCAAGATCGTCGTCGACATGAGCTCGATCTCGCCGATCGCTACCAAGGAATTCGCCAAGAAGGTCAGTGACCTGGGCTGCGAATACCTCGACGCGCCGGTTTCCGGCGGCGAAGTTGGCGCGAAGGCCGCGAGCCTCACGATCATGGTCGGCGGTCCCGAGAGCGCGTTCGAGAAGGTGAAGCCGATCTTCGCGCTCATGGGCAAGAACATCACGCTTGTCGGCGGCAATGGCGACGGACAGACGACCAAGGTCGCGAATCAGATCATCGTCGCCTTGACGATCGAGGCCGTCGGCGAGGCGCTGGTCTTTGCTTCCAAGGCCGGCGCCGATCCGGCGCGCGTGCGCCAGGCGCTGATGGGGGGATTCGCCGCATCCCGCATTCTCGAGGTCCACGGCGAACGCATGATCAAGCGCAATTTCGAGCCGGGCTTCCGTATCGCGCTGCATCAGAAGGATCTGAACCTTGCGCTCCAGGGCGCGCGCGCTCTCGGCGTCAGCCTGCCGAATACCGCCACTTGCCAGGAGCTGTTCAACGCCGCCACAGCCGCAGGCGGCGCGGCGTGGGACCATTCGGGCATGGCTCGCGTGCTTGAGGGACTCGCCCACCACGAAATCGGCCAGGGGAAGGCGTCGGCCTGAGCCCCCCGAGCCTCGGGAAAGCGGGCCCGATGAAAGAGCGGCAGTTGCTGCGGGAGATGTTCGCGGCCGCGATCGCGGCCGCGTCTCCCGATAAAGCGGTCCCCGCAAATCTCCCCGAGCCGCCCACGGGGCGCACGGTCGTCGTTGGCGCCGGCAAGGCCGCGGCCTCGATGGCCCGCGCGGTCGAGGCGCATTGGCCAACGGAGAAGCCTCTCTCAGGCCTGGTCGTCACGCGCTATGGCCACGGCGTCGGTGCTTTGAAGCGGATCGAGGTTGTCGAGGCCGCCCATCCCATTCCCGACGCCGCAGGGCAGAACGCGGCGCGCAGGATCCTCGATCTCGTCAAAGACCTCGGGCCCGACGATCTGGCGCTTTGCCTCATATCGGGCGGCGGCTCCGCCTTGCTTTCCCTACCGGCGCCGGGGATCACGCTGGATGACAAGCAGGCCCTGAACAAAGCGCTGCTCAGGAGCGGCGCGAACATCAACGAGATCAACTGCGTCCGCAAGCATCTATCGGCGATCAAGGGCGGCCGGCTGGCGGTCGCAGCCGCGCCCGCGAGACTCGTGTCCTTGATCATTTCCGACGTGCCGGGCGACGACCCGTCGGTGATCGCCTCCGGTCCGACGACGCCCGACACGACGACGCTCGCGGACGCCAAGGCCGTGTTGCGACGCTATGGCGTCGTCGCGCCTCCCTCGGTGCAGGCTCGTCTCGACGACAGCAAGTCCGAAACGCCCAAGCCCGGCGACCCGGCCTTTGCCCGCAGCGAAACACGCCTCGTCGCCGCTCCGCAGGCTTCGCTCATGGCTGCGGCCGAGGTGGCGACGCGGGCCGGCTATTGCGCGCTCATCCTTGGCGACGCGCTCGAGGGCGAGGCGAAGGAAGTCGGGAAAGTGATGGCTGGAATCGCCCGCCAGGTCGTCGTCCACGGCCAGCCCGCTCCCTCTCCATGCGTCCTCATCTCCGGCGGAGAAACGACGGTCACGGTCGCGGGAGCCGGCAGGGGAGGGCGGAATGTCGAGTTCCTGCTGTCGATGGCGGTCGAACTCGACGGCCGGCCTCGAATCTTCGCCATCGCCGGCGACACCGACGGCGTGGACGGGGCCGAGGAGGTCGCTGGCGCGATCGTGACCCCCGACAGCCTTGCGCGCGCAAGGGCGCTCAGCCTCAACGCCAGGACATTGCTGGCCGACAACGACGCCCATGGGTTCTTCCGCGCGCTCGGCGATCAGGTCATCACCGGGCCGACGCTGACCAATGTCAACGACTTCCGCGCTGTGCTCATCAATCCCGAATGAGCGCTTGCTAACCCGCCGCGCGACAGTATCTGTTCTCATGATGGTTTTTGCCGCTGGAGGCGCGCCATGATCGCCATGCCTGAACCCGATCGCGTCGTCCTTGGCCGTCGCGCTGAAATCGTCCAGGCGCTACGGCGCCTCGTCCCGGGCGAGGGCGTCATCGACCATGAGAACGAATTGCGCGCCTTCGAAAGTGACGGGCTTACCGCCTATCGCCAGCCGCCGATGGTAGCCGTGCTTCCCGAGACGACGGCGCAGGTCGTCGAGGTCCTGCGCTATTGCGCCGCGAACAAGGTCAAAGTCGTCCCACGCGGCGCCGGAACATCGCTCTCGGGGGGCGCCCTGCCGCTCGCGGATGGCGTTCTTCTTGGCATGGGCAAGTTCAACAAGATTCTCGACATCGATGTGGCCAACCGCTGCGTGGTCGCTCAGCCGGGCGTGACCAATCTGGGTATTACCCACGCCGTGCAGGGTCTCGGCCTCTACTATGCGCCCGACCCATCGAGCCAGATCGCTTGTACGATCGGCGGGAATGTCGCCGAGAATTCGGGCGGGGTTCACTGCCTCAAGTACGGGCTCACGACCAACAACGTGATCGGCGTCGAAATGGTGACGATCGAGGGGGAGGTCGTACGCCTCGGCGGCAAGCATTTCGATTCCGCGGGCTACGACCTCCTTGGCGTCATGGTCGGCTCCGAAGGCATGCTGGGCGTCGTCACCGAAGTCACCGTCCGGATCCTGCCGAAACCTCCGGGGGCCCGCGCGCTCCTCATTGGTTTCTCCACCGTCGAGGGCGCAGGCGACTGCGTCGCCGATGTGATCGGCGGAGGGATCATACCCGGCGGAATGGAAATCATGGATCGGCCAGCGGTCGCGGCGGCCGAAGCCTTCGTTCACGCCGGCTACCCGCTCGATTGCGAAGCGTTGCTGATCGTTGAACTCGACGGCTGCGAGGCCGAAGTGGATCATCTCACGGCGGAAGTCGAGGCAATCGCCGAGCGTCATGGAGCGACGAGCTGTCGAACGAGCCAATCCGAGGCGGAGCGCCTGTTGTTCTGGGCCGGACGGAAGGCGGCTTTCCCGGCGGTCGGCCGAATCTCGCCTGACTATTACTGCATGGACGGAACGATCCCGCGCAGGGAGATCGGCCGCGTTCTTCAGCAGATGAAACAGATGGAGGCGCGCTTCGGCTTGCGCGTGGCCAACGTCTTCCACGCTGGCGACGGCAACCTTCATCCGCTGATCCTTTACGACGCCAACAAGCCTGGTGAACTCGACCGGGCGGAGCAGTTTGGCTCGGAGATCCTGAGGCTCTGTGTTCATGTCGGCGGCGTCCTGACCGGCGAGCATGGGGTTGGCGTCGAGAAGCGCGATCTCATGGACACGATGTTCAACGAGGTCGACCTCAATCAGCAGATGCGGCTGAAATGCGCGTTCGATTCGGACAGCCTGCTCAATCCGGGCAAGGTGTTTCCGCAGCTCTGCCGTTGCGCTGAACTCGGCCGCATGCACGTGCATGCCGGCAAGGTCGCGTTTCCCGACCTGCCGCGGTTCTGAGGCGAGCGACAGTGTCGGTGCTTGAACCGTCAGACGCCAAGCAGATCGCGGAGATGATTTCCTGGGTCGTCGCCGAGGGCGATACGCTCGAAATCGTTGCAGGCAGGACGAAGCGCGCGCTCGGCCGGCCGATGAAAACCGATCACGTTCTCGACGTTTCGGGACTGAG
>DATDHT010000140.1:0-28761 GCA_036521435.1 Roseiarcus sp. | reverse complement strand
TCGCGTCGGGCGTCGCCCCCATGCAGCCGGTCACGATCACCTTGCCGTTCTCGTTCATCGCCTGACCTATTGCCGCGAGCGATTCCGCCTTGGCGCTGTCGAGAAAGCCGCAGGTGTTGACGATGACCGCGTCCGCGCCGGAATGGCTGCGCGCCAGCTCGTAGCCTTCGGCGCGCAGGCGCGTCAGGATGCGCTCGCTGTCGACTAGCGCCTTCGGGCAGCCAAGCGAAACGAAGGAAATGCGCGGCGCAGGGCGCTGTTCGGTTTGGGCGATGTCGGTCACGCGCGGCAATTGCCACGAGCGGCGGGCAGGGGCAAGGCGCATTGCAACGCATTTTGCAGGCGAAGGAAGACCGAGCGGAGCACTGGGGCAAGCGCGGCTTCCGGCGGCGCCCTCCGCGCAGCGCTCATCGGCGCCTCCGTCCGCGGCTGTCATTTTCCGTCATTGCTGTGTCGCCCAGTCCTCAATGTGAAGCCCGACGACCCGCGAGAACTCACGGACGTTGTTCGTGACCAGCACACAATGGGCCGCGAGGGCGTGTCCGGCGATCATGGCGTCATTGCCGCCGATCGGCGTTCCTTTGGCGCTCAAGTCCCTTCTGACCCGCATGGCCTCCTCTGCGGCGAGGCGGTCCCACGGCAGAATGGCGGAGAGGCGTGCGACAAAGGCCTCGATGAGCCTCGCGTGACGCGGCGAAGCATTCCTGCCGATCGAGCCCAGCAGCATCTCGTAGTAGGTGATGACGGAAATGGCGACGCTATTCTGCTCGGCAGCCTGCTGCAAACGGTCGAGCACCGATGGCGGCCGCTCGCGCATGATGAAAGAGCAGATATTGGTGTCGAGCATGTAAATCATGCTCATGGATCCAACGGACCGTCTTCGAACACGAGCCGCCTTTCTTCGATCAGATCGGGGCGCTCTTGGAGAAAGCCCGGGTCCGCGCAGGGTTCGTCCAGAAAGGAGCTCCAGCTCGGGCGGACGGGACGGAGCAGAATGGTGTCGCCTTGCCTTTCGATCGTGAGCTCGTTCACCCCCTCGAACTCGAAGTCTTTAGGCAGACGGATCGCCTGGTTCCGATTGTTGCGAAAGATCGATACGGTGCGCATGAGGGTCTCTCCCAGCCTCATGGTAGCATATGCCAGGCATATGCGCAAGCTTTTTGCTCACAGCGCCAGTTCCGGCCCGACCGGAACGATTCCGGTCGGATTGATGCGCCGGTGGCTCTCGTAATAATGATGCTTGATGTGGAAGAAATCGACCGTCTCGGCGACGCCCGGCAGGTGGTAAAGCTCCTTCAGATAGCGGCTTAGCGCCGGGTAGTCGCGGATCTCCCTCAAGTTGCACTTGAAGTGCCCGAAATAGACGGGATCGAAGCGGATCAAGGTGGTGAACAGGCGCCAGTCCGCTTCCGTCAGCCGCTGGCCGATCAGGAAGCGCTGGCCGCCGAGCCGCGCCTCGAGCCAGTCGAGCGTCTCGAACAGCTCCCGGAACGCCTCTTCATAGGCCTCCTGCGAGGTGGCGAAACCGGCGCGATAGACGCCGTTGTTGACGGTTCGATAGATGCGGTCGTTGATCTCGTCGATCTCCGGCTGCAGGCCGCTCGGATAATAGTCGCCCGCGGCCGCGCCGACGCCGTCGAAGGCGCTATTGAACATGCGGATGATTTCCGACGATTCGTTGTTGACGATGGTGTTGGTTGTCTTGTCCCAAAGCACCGGCACGGTGACGCGGCCGCTATAGTCGGGGCGCGCCTTGGCGTAGAACTCGCGGAGCTCGCTCGCGCCGAAGATCGGGTCTGGAATGACTCCGGGGCCGGGATCGAAGGTCCAGCCGCGCTCGCCGAGTAGCCAGTGGACGACAGAGAGCGAGATCATGCTCTCGAGCCCCTTAAGCCGTCGAAAGATGAGAGTGCGATGCGCCCACGGGCAGGCAAGCGAGATGATGAGATGATAGCGGTCGGGGTCCGCCTTGAAGCCGCCGACGCCGCTCGGTCCCGGTTCTCCGCTCGCGGTGATCCAATTGCGGAATGGCGCGTCTGGCCGCACGAAATGCCCGGACGTGTCGTGCGAGAAGTCGCCCTCTCGCCATGTTCCGTTCACGAACGCGCCCATGTTTGTCCTCGCTTTCCGAGATTCCGCTTAAGTGGCGCGGGCGATCTGGAACCCGGCGAATGATTGGCTCACGGGCATGAGCTCCAGTCGGTTGATGTTGAGGTGCGGCGGCAGCTCGGCCACCCACAACATTGTCGCCGCGATATCATCGCCGGTCATCGGCTTCGCGCCTTTGTAGAGGGCGTTCGAGGTTTCCTGCGCTTCCTCAGTGTTGCCCATTCTGACCAGCGTGAACTCCGTCTCGACCATGCCCGGCTCGATCGACGTAACGCGCACGCCGGCGCCGTGCAGATCGCTGCGCAGCGCGAGGGAGAATTGCTTCACGAACGCTTTGGTTCCCGCATAGACGTTGCCGCCGGCATAGGGATAGTTCGCCGCAACCGACGACAGGTTGATGATCGCGCCACGCCGGGCGATTAGCCCGGGCAGCAATTTGTGGGTGAGCGAAACGAGCGCGGTGACATTGGTGTCGATCATGGTCTTCCACTGCGCGAGATCGGCGGCTTGCGCAGGATTGCGGCCAAGCGCCAGCCCGGCGTTGTTGATCAGGAGGTCGATACCGCGAAATCCGTTGGGAAGCGCGGCGAGAGCAGCGTCGCGCGCCGCTTCATCGTTGACGTCGAACGCCGCAGTATGGATCTTGTCGGCGCCGATGGAAGCGGCCAGGGCTTCGAGTCGTTCGGCGCGGCGGCCGGTCGCAACGACCCGCCAACCCGCGGCCGCGAACGCGCGGGCGGCGGCTTCGCCGATTCCCGAAGTTGCTCCAGTGATGAGAGCAGTCTTGCTCATGCCGTCCCCCTTTTTGGTTGGCCTACCAACGCGCGGCGCCGCGAGCCGCGCTATATCCTAGCTGTGCAGCTCAGCCAGGAAGCTAGACTCGGCCCGAGACCGGAATCAAAGCCCCGGTCACCGCCTTCGCCTCGTCGGAGGCTAGGAACAGCATGACCGCGGCAAGGTCGGCCGGCGTGACCCAACGGCTGAAGTCCGCTTTCGGCATGTCACGCCGGTTCATGGGCGTATCGATGATCGACGGCAGCACGGCGTTGACCGTCACGCCCTTGAGCTTCAGTTCGTCGGCCAGGCTTTCGGTCAGCCTGTGCACCGCCGATTTGCTGGCCGCATACGGCCCGAATCCGGAAGCCGCGTGCAGCGCCGACTGGGCGCCGACGTTGACGATGCGGCCTGCGCCGCTCTCCAGCAAATAGGGAAGCGCGGCCTTGCAGGCGTTCAGCGCGGTCTTCAAATTCATCGCATACATCCGCTCCCAGCTGTCGACCTTGCCATCCGCGAAATTATCCCATTGAAAGCCGCCGGCGATGTTGAGGAGCGCGTCGAGCCGGCCGAACTTCGTCTTGATTGAAGCCATCGCCGTCTCGGCCGCCGTGAGCGATGTCAGATCGACGCCGCCGATGATGAGCGTGCTGGCGCCGAGCTTATCGGCGACGCCCGCTGGAACGGTCGGCGCGTAGTCGAGCAATGCGACCGACGCTCCGCGCTTCGCCGCCGTCTCCGCGACAACGCTGCCCAACGCGCCGAAGCCGCCAGTGACGACGATCGTCTTGCCATGCATTGCGGTCTCCTCTCGCTGGCGGACAACAGCGACGGCGCTGGATACGTCATAGCATGATGCGTTCGGATGCAACCGTCATCAATTGCGAGGAGCGCAGCGACGAAGCAATCCAGCGAACGAAGGGCGCTCTTATAAGAAGGCGGCACCCTGACCATTCTGAAGGTAACCGAACACACGAAAACCATCGGGCATTTCCTCTCCGGGCACATGAACCTTCTTGAGAGCCGAGTGGACAAGTTCTCGCTGGGCGGGGGTATCGACGCGAATGTCTAAATGAAGGATGGATTCGTATCCGCCGTTTCTGAAGTGGTAGAACCACTCTCGATCGGGAGGCGAGCGGTAACCGTTTAAGGAAAGCGTGCTCCAGGACGGAGGCGGCGCGATTCCGTACATTTCTAGCCGAAGCTCGTTCCACTTCGTGTTGTTCATCGCCGGATTAAGCACTCGTTGCCTCTCAAAGCCAGAAGAGATCGGGTTTGGACCCTACGCCGCCTTCTCAACCGGCGCCTCGCCGGCCTTGAGCTCATTGAGCGCGCCGGCCCGCGTCTTCGCCGCTTCCTCGGCGCTCGCTTCTTTCACATGTCCGTATCCACGGATGGTCTCGTAAGCCTCGACGACGCGGACGGCGATCGGATGGGACGCGGGTGTCAGGCGCTGGGTGAGATCAGCGACGTCGGCTTCGAACTCGGCGACCAGGCGCCGCTCGAGCTTGCGCTCCTCGCTCAAGCGGAACGGATCGAGCAACGTGCCGCGCAGGAATTTCAGCCGCGCCATCACGCGGAAGGCTGTCATCGCCCACGGGCCGACCTCGCCCTTTTTCATCTTGCCGCTTGCCGGGTCGAGGCGTGCGAACGGCCACGCGCCGATATGGAAATGGAGCTTATAAGAGCCTTCGAACTCGCGCGACAGTTTCTCCTGGAACTCAGGCGCCGCAAACAGCCGCGCCACTTCCCACTCGTCCTTGGAGGCCATGAGCTTGTGATAGGCGCGCGCAACGACTGTGGTCAGCGCTTCGCCGAGCCCCGCGTTTTTCTCCGCCGCGCGCACGCGCTCGACCAGTGTGCGATAGCGCGCCGCGTAAGCCGCATCGCGATAATCCGTCAAATGCTCGACGCGACGATTGAGAAGCGCGTCGAGCGAGGGCGGTTCGTCAGGCGACTCTTCAAGGCCGACCAGCGTCTCGACGCTCATCGGATCATGCCCGGCGCGCCGGCCCCATTCGAACGCCTGTTTGTTTGCGTCGATGGCGACGTCGTTGAGTTCAATCGCGCGATCGATCGCCTCCCGGCGGATCGGGACCAGGCCCCTTTGCCATGCCGCGCCAAGCATGAACATGTTGGAGGCGATTGGGTCGCCCATCAGCGCCGCGGCCAGGCGTTGCGCGTCGAGAATGAGCGCCTTGTCGCCCAGCGCGTTTTTCAGGCGTTCGATCAGCTCGTCGGCGTCCACGCTCCAGTTGGGATTGCGAGCGAAATCGGCGGTCGGCGTCAGATCGGCGGAGATCACCGCGCCCGTCTTGCCGCGCTTGAGCTTGGAGATCGATTCGTCGCCCGCGGCGACGATCAGGTCGCAGCCGATCAGCGCGTCCGCTTCGCCGGCGGCGATGCGGGTCGCGTGCAACGCGCCCGGTTCATGCGCGATGCGCACATGCGCGGTCACCGCGCCGTATTTCTGGCTTAAGCCCGTCAGGTCGAGATTGGTGCTGTAGAGCCCGTCGAGATAAGCAGCGACGGCGATCGTCTGGCTGATCGTGACGACGCCGGAGCCGCCGATGCCGGCCACCAGCAGGCTGAAGCGTTCGTTTATTTCGGGCAGGACCGGCTCAGGGACAGGCGGCAGATACTGACCCAAAGGCGCGGTCGCCTCGGGCTTGCGCAGGCTTCCGCCATGAACCGTAACGAAGCTTGGGCAGAAGCCCTCGACGCAGGAGAAATCCTTGTTGCAGCTCGATTGGTTGATGCGCCGCTTGCGCCCGAATTCCGTTTCCAAGGGCTCAATCGCCATGCAATTGGAGACGCGCCCGCAATCGCCGCAGCCTTCGCAGACTTGCGGATTGATGAAGGTGCGGATGGCGGGATCGGCCCATTTGCCGCGCTTGCGCAGGCGCCGCCGCTCGGTCGCGCAGGGCTGGTCGTACAGGATGACCGACACGCCTTTGAATTCGCGAAATTCACGCTGCGTCGCATCCATCGTATCGCGGTGACGGAGGCTGACGCCGTGGGGCAGGGCGACGCCCGCGTAGCGCTCCGGGTCGTCCGCCACGAGAGTCATTTTCTTGACGCCCTCCGCAGCAAGCTCCTCGAGGACCTGAACCGGAGTCATGCCGCCTTCGATCGGCTGCCCTCCAGTCATCGAGACGAAGCCGTTGAAGAGGATCTTGTAGGTGATAGGCACGTCGGCCGCGAGCGCCTGACGGATCGCGAGTGACCCCGAATGCGCGTAGGTGCCATCGCCAATATTCGCGAACACATGGTCCTGACGGGTAAACGGCTGCTGGCCGAGCCACATCACGCCTTCGCCGCCCATATGTGAAGCGGTGACGGTCTGTTGCGGATTGACCAGCGTCGCCATCCAGTGGCAGCCGATGCCAGCGAGTGCGCGGCTGCCCTCGGGCACCGGCGTTGAACGGTTGTGCGGGCATCCGGCGCAGAAGCCTGGGCTTCGCGTCGGCGCAGGACGATTGCTGAGCATCGCTCCCGGCGCGTCCGGCGCGCTGAGCGCGCAGTTCGGATCATGGCGGGAAATTGCCTTGACGAGGACTCCGGCGACGAGTTCGGGAGTGATCTCGCCGAAATTGGGAATGGCTGGCGCGCCTGGCGAAGGGTCAAACGCCATCCCGTCGAAATATTTGCCGACGATCCGCGGCGCTCTCGAATCGCCATAGAGGATGGAGCGGATCTGATCCTCGAGCAGTGGGCGCTTCTCCTCGATCACGATGATGAGATCGAGACCTTGAGCGAAATCGCGCACGATTACGGGATCGAGCGGCCACACCATGCCGACTTTGAGGAGACGCAGGCCAAGCGCGGCGCCGTCGTCGTCGAGGCCGAGATTGACGAGCGTCTGCAAGAGATCCTGCCACGCCTTCCCGGCAGCGACCACGCCGATCCTCGCGCCCTGGCTGTCGTCGATGATGCGGTTGAGACCGTTGGCTCGCGCGTAGGCGAGCGCCGCCGGGAGCTTGTGCTGGTAAAGCCGCTCTTCCTGCGCAACCGCCGCGTCGATCGTACGCGCCCATACGCCATGGGGCGGAGTGGTCGGCCGTTGCGGGATAACAATCTCAGGGAGATCAGGCCCGACATAAACCGTGCCGCCGCCTTCGGCGACATCGGTCACCACCTTCATGCCGACCCAGCAGCCGGAAAACCGCGACATGGCGATGCCGTGCAGGCCAAAATCAAGCAGCTCCTGGGTGTTGGACGGATAGAGGACCGGCATGCCGACGGCCATGAACAGCGGGTCGGAGAAATTGACCGCGGTCGAAGATTTCGCGCCGTGGTCGTCGCCGGCGAGCGCGAGCGCGCCGCCCTTGGGCGAGGCGCCAGTGAAATTCGCGTGGCGTAGCGCGTCGGCCGATCGGTCGACGCCCGGTCCCTTGCCGTACCAGATGCCAAACACGCCATCGACTGTCGCGCCGGGGAAGTTGTTGACTTGCTGGGCGCCCCAAATCGCTGTCGCGGCGAGGTCCTCGTTAAGGCCTGGGCGGAAGACGATGTTGTGTTGCTTGAGCTGCGCCTCCGCGCGCCACAGCTCGATGTCGTAGCGTCCGAGCGGCGAGCCGCGATAACCGGAAATATATCCGCCCGTGTTGAGGCCCGCCGCTGCGTCGCGAAGGCGCTGCTGAATGGGCAGGCGCACCAACGCCTGTGTCCCGGTCATATAGACCCAGCCCTCGGACGCGGTGTAGCGGGAGTCGAGAGTCGCCTCCGGCCGGGCGAGGGCGACGGTCATGACAGCATGCCTCCGTATTGTGGCCGACGGCTATGCACGGCGCCCCGGTTCGCCGCCGATGCGGACGAGGTAGCGGGGGAACGCTTCGTCGAACTCCGGAAAGTAACGCCGAACGACCCGGATGTCGAACGTGCTCATGATCGATTCCTTCGGCTCGCGATCAAGGAGAAAGCGCATCACGGCCTCGACGCAACTCGAGGGCGTGCCGAGTTTCGCCCAGCGCTCGGCTTCGTTGGCCTCGATCGTGACCCGATGCAGGCTTTCGCCGCGCCGGTCACGGACGATCACGTCAAAAGTGAACCCACTACCAGGGAATGGGGTAATAGTGACCGAAGGCTCACTCATCTCTTCATCCGGCCGCTTGTCCAGAACCATCGCTCAACGGCTAAAAACGAATCGGGACGACAAGCTCTTGGCTCCTCAGACGAAATCTTACAGAAGAAGCAGCGGCTCCGCCACGCCTGTTGCCTCGTGTCCACAAAGATCAGCGGTGGCTGCGCGTTGTCTACGCGTCCAAGTTTGGCAGCCCGCGTCGAGGCGGTTTCTTGTTCTTACTCGGAACCAACTCGGCCGTTGCGCGTTTTAGGCTCCGTAATCCGGGAAAACGATGGCGGCCGGACGCGCCGCCACGCCATGACCACGTTGTCGCCCCAAAACCTGCTTAGGTCGGGCGAAGGGGCATCAGGAGCTGCGGGTGGACCAATTGAACGCGCCGAGCATGGAGCGCGCGACGTCGGGCGACGTCGCGGCGCTAGGCGACGCTTCTGTCGCGCTTTTTCTCGACGTCGATGGCACGTTGCTCGACCTGGCGGCGCGACCCGAAGACGTCGTGACGCCCGCCGGATTGGTTACGACGCTTGCGAGCGTCGAACGCAAGCTTTCCGGCGCCTTGGCGCTCATCAGCGGCCGCTCCATTGATGATATCGACCATCTCTTCGCGCCGTTGCGGCTGCGCGTGAGCGGAGTTCATGGCGCGGAGATTCGTTGCGATCCCGATGGGTCCACGACACCGACGGCCGCGTCCGACTTGCCTCAGTCGCTCCTGGCCGCGCTGAGACGCGCGGTTGAGCCGTTTCCCGGCGTGTTCGTCGAGAACAAGCGCTTCAGTTTCACCGTCCACTACCGACTTGCGCCGTCTGCGGAGCGACCGGTACGCACGATCGTCAAACAGCTCGTGGATTCGATTCCGATCGCTGTAGACATTATGGACGCGCATTACGCGATCGAGATCAAGAGCCCCTGTTTCGATAAAGGCGGCGCGATCGCGACGTTTCTCGCCACCGCAACGTTTTGCGGGCGTAGGCCGATCTTCGTCGGCGACGATACGACCGATGAAAGCGGTTTCGCCCTCGTCAGCGCGCGCGGCGGGTTCGCCTATTCAGTCGGCCGTCCGCGCCCCGGCGCGATTGGCTCATTCTCGGCGCCGCAAGCCGTGCGCGGGTGGCTCGCTGACTTCGCTCGAGAAGGCGGCGCATGACCGAGGGCGCGCAAACGAAAAAACAGAATCTCGACCTGGCCCTGATCGGCAACAGCTGCGCCGCGGCGTTTGTGGATCAAAACGCCCGGATCGTGTGGTGGTGTTATCCCCACTTCGATTCCGATCCCGTCTTCTCGCGGCTCTTGGCCGGCGACGAGGAAAAAGGGTTTTGCGATGTCACGCTCGCGAACCTGGCCCAGACCGAGTCGCAGTACGTGCGCAACACGGCGATCGTCGAGACGATCCTCACCGACACGAACGGCGGCAAGGTCCGCGTCTCGGATTTCGCCCCGAACTTCGAGCGCTTCGAGCGCGTATACAGGCCGCCGCAAATCATACGGCGCATCGAACCGATCGCCGGCCTGCCTCGGGTCACAATCCGGGTGCGCCCAACCCACGGTTACGGTCGACCGACAACCAATTTTGTCGTCGGCTCCAATCACGTCCGCTACCTGGACGGGGCGCAAGTTTTACGTCTCACGTCCGACGCGCCGCTTTCCTACATTATCAACGAAGTCTCGTTTCCTCTGAACCGGCCGGTCAACCTCATCTTCGGCCAGGATGACCCTTTCCTCAGCGCCATCGACACAACGTCGCGCGAATTCCTCGACCGCACGCGCGACTATTGGCACGCTTGGGTGCGCTATCTCGGGCTCGCTTACGAATGGCAAGTGGAGGTGGTGAGGGCTGCGATCACGCTCAAACTTTGCAGCTTCGCGGAGACGGGCGCGATTGTGGCGGCGCATACGACCTCAATCCCTGAGGCGCCCTCGTCGTCGCGAACCTGGGATTATCGCTACTGCTGGTTGCGCGACGCTTATTTCGTCGTCGATGCGCTGAACCGGCTCGGCGCAACGCAGATTATGGAATCCTACATCAACTACATCACCACCATCGCGAGCGGCGATGAAGAGATACAGCCGTTGCATGGCATTGTGCCCTTTGCGTCGCTTGAGGAACGGATCGCGCCTGATCTCAAGGGCTTCCTCGGCATGGGGCCCGTTCGGGTCGGCAACCAGGCGGCGAGCCAGCGACAGAACGACGTTTACGGCAGTGTCGTTCTCGCCGCGACGCAGATGTTCGTGGACGAGCGTCTTCCCAGGATGGGCGACGAATCACTGTTCCGGCTGCTCGAGGGTCTTGGCGAGCGCGCCATTGTGCATGCTTTCGACCCCGATGCGGGCTTGTGGGAATATCGCACCCGGGCGTTGCCACACACCTATTCGGCGACACTGTGCTGGGCCGCCTGCGACCGGCTCGCCGGCATTGCGCGCAAACTCAAAATCACCGACCGCGCGAAATACTGGGCGGCCAACGCGCGCTCTTTGCGGAAGCGAATTCTCGAAGAAGGCTGGGATGAAAAGCGAGGCGCCCTGACCGGCGCCTTCGGCTCGCCGGAGCTCGACGCCAGCGTCCTCCTGGTCGCCGAGCTCGG
This sequence comes from Roseiarcus sp., assembly GCA_036521435.1. Lineage (GTDB taxonomy): Bacteria > Pseudomonadota > Alphaproteobacteria > Rhizobiales > Beijerinckiaceae > Roseiarcus. The sequence continues at coordinate 18,216 of DATDHT010000140.1, read as the reverse complement.
ACTCTTGTCCTCGAGCGATCCCCGCTTCATCAAGACTTGCGACGCCATTGGCCGGGAGCTCACGCGCAACGGCCGGATCATGCGTTACACCGCGCCGGACGATTTCGGCGCGCCGGAGACCGCGTTTCTCGCGTGCAACTTCTGGTACATCGACGCGCTCCATCAGATCGGTCGGAAGGATGAAGCGCGGGAATTGTTCGAATCGATTCTCGCGCGCCGCAACGCCTATGGACTTCTGTCCGAGGACATCCACCCGGATGCGGGGGAGCTCTGGGGGAATATTCCTCAGACATACTCCATGGCGGGCATCATCAACAGCGCAACGCGGCTGTCGTCGAGTTGGGAGGAAGCATGGGCGCGCGACTGATCATCGTCTCCAACCGCGTGGCGGTGCCTGAATCGCCCCGGACCCCGCTCGCGGGGGGAATGGCGGTTGCGGTGAAGGCTGCGCTCAAAAATCGGAACGGAATGTGGTTCGGGTGGAGCGGCAAGGTCTCGGAGGAGGCGAACGGGGAGCCTCAGGTCGTCGACATCCACAAGATGACGTATGTCCTCATTGATCTGTCGCAAAACGATATTCAAGAATATTACAACGGCCTCGCCAACAGCGTACTGTGGCCGATCCTTCACTACCGGGTCGATCTGCAGGAGTACTCCCGCGCTGACGCCAGCGGCTATATCCGCGTCAACCGCCTGTTCGCCGACCGCCTGAGCGCGCTGCTCAGGGAGGATGACGTCGTCTGGGTGCACGATTATCACCTGATGTTGCTGGGACGCGAGCTGCGTTCGCGCGGCCATCGCAACACCATCGGATTTTTCCTTCACACGCCTTGTGCGCCGCCTGACATTCTGCAGACCCTGCCCCACCACAGAGAGATCCTCGGCGGCCTCGCCTACTACAACCTGGTCGGTTTCCAGACGGAAAATGATCGCGACAACTTCGCTCACTACTTGACCTCGCAAGGCGCAACCCAGAACCGATCCAGTTACGAATTCGAAGGACAGAAAGTGCGGCTCGGCGCTTTCCCGGTGAGCATCGAGACCAAGGCGTACACGCGCCTGGCGCGGAACGCGGGTCGCTCGGCAATGATCGCTCTGGTGCGCGAGAGCCTTGGTGGCAACAAGCTGATCCTTGGTGTCGATCGGCTCGATTATTCCAAAGGCATTCCAGACCGCGTGAAGGCGTTCGAACGGCTGCTTGAGAACAACCCGGAGTGGCGCGGCAACGTGACGCTGTTGCAGGTGACGCCAAAGAGCCGCTCCGACATCAAGCAATATGGCGACATCGAAACCGAATTGACCGGCCTCATCGGCAAGGTGAACGGCCAGTACGGCGATCCGGCCTGGACGCCGATCCGCTATGTCAACCGCTCCCACTCGCGCACGGTTCTCGCGGGACTTTACCGCGCTGCCGATGTCGCCATGGTGACGCCCCTCCGCGATGGCATGAATCTGGTCGCCAAGGAATATCTGGCGGCTCAGGATCCCGACGATCCCGGGGTGCTCGTGCTGTCGCAATTCGCCGGCGCGGCGAAAGAGCTGACCGGCGCGCTGATCGTCAATCCGCACGAAAGCGATGCCGTGGCGGCGGCGCTGAAGCGCGCCCTGGAGATGCCGCTAGAGGAACGCCGCGACCGCCACGCGCCGATGCTCGAACACCTCATGGAAAACGACGTCAAGAAATGGGCGGAGGACTATCTCGCGACGCTGGTCGAAGGCGCCCCCACTCGTCGCCTGCTCGAGGGCATACGCGCTCTGTTCGGCGTGTCCTCGGAAAATGGGCCCCTCGCGTTCCGCTGAGAACAGGCGCTCGCCGACCGCCCTCAGTACTTCTGGATCCCCACCCATTGCGGGTCGGAATAGCGCTCGCCGGCGGCGTAGCCGAGCGGCAGCGCGCGCTCGATCTCCGCCAGTTGGGCGCCGGTCAGATCGATCTCCGCCGCCGCGGCGCATTCCTCGAGATGGTCGGCGGCGCGGGTGCCGGGAATCGGCACGACGTGCGGCGCCTTCGCCAGCGTCCAGGCGATGGCCAGCGTCGCAGGCTTCAATCCCCATGATTTGGCAAGAGCGACAAAAGCGCCAAGGCGGTCGCGATTGCGCCGCCAGTTGAGGCCCTGAAACCGGGGATTGGCGTGGCGGAAATCCTTGTCGCCGAAACTCTCCACGTTCTGCAAGAGGCCGCTCAGATAGCCGCGCGCGAGCGGCGAGAAGGCGACCAGAAGCGCGCCAAGTTCCGCACAGGCCTGCACGAGGCCAAGTTCCGGATTGCGCGTCCATAGCGAATATTCCGACTGCACGGCGGCGATCGGGTGCGCGTCGTGAGCGCGTCTGAGGGTGTCGGGCGCCACCTCGGATAGTCCAATCGCGCCGATCGCGCCTGCTTTGACGAGGCGCGCCAATTCCCCGACCGTGTCCTCGATCGGGATCGATTTGTCGACGCGATGGACATAGTAGAGATCGATGTGGTCGACGCCGAGCCGCTTCCGCGAGCCGTCGAGGGCCTCGCGGATATGGGCGGCGCTATTGTCGAAGAAGCGCGCGCCGTCGTCGCGCCGTCGAATGGCGAACTTGGTCGCGAGCGTCACCCGGGCGCGCCGGCTTTTGTCTTGCGTCAGGAACTTGCCGATCATGTGTTCGCAGAGCCCATCGCCATAGACGTTGGCGGTGTCCCAGAAATCGACGCCGAGATCGAGCGCCGCGGCGAGCGTCCGCAGTGAATCGGATTCGGTCGTGGGTCCGTAGAAGCCACCGAAGCTCATGGCGCCAAAGCCAACGGCCGAGACCGTTCCGTGCCGCCAAACACGACGCCGCATCGCTGAGAATCCCTGGAGAAAGCTCTTAGGCTGCCCTTAAAGCTTTGCTTCGGTTGCGCCTTCGATCGCCTTGGCGAGGGCGTGCGCGAGGCATCGGTAGCCGAGATCGCTCATGTGCAAGCCATCGCCAGACAAGAGGAGACTGACCGCCTTCGCGCCCTTGGCGCTCCAGCTCTTCATCAATGCATAGCGGCTCAGCACCGGCACGTGATCCGCGGCGCCGATATCATCGACCATCTTGACGAACCGCTCGTAGCGGATGGTGTCGGGAGTCTTCAGGGTAAGCTGCGGGCCAACGAGCATCATCGGAACGCCCGCGGCATGCGCCGCGGCAATACCGGCCTGTATGGTGGCGCGAAACAAGGTCTCATCGACGCCCACGATCGCATCGTTGGTGCCGACCTGCCAGATCACCAGCCGCGCCCAGCCGGACTTCAGCGCGCCCTTCAGCCGGCTCAGCGTCTTGGCGGCGAGTTCGCCACCGACCCCGGCGTTCTTGACGTCGAAGTCCGCGCCCGTCTGCTTTTCGAGCTCCGCCTCGAGTCGGGCTGGATAGGCATTCGCCGGCGAGCTCGCCCCGATACCTTCGGTTGAAGACGAGCCAATCGCCAGAATATCGTTCGGCAGGCCGACCCGCACTTTCGCGAATGCGGCCGGCGCTCCGTTAGGCTCGAAGGCTGCCGTCTCGCTCGGGCACGAAACCTCTTCGGCGTGCGCGGCGCTCAGGGCGAAGAGGATGCAGACAGCGCCCGCCAGACGCGCAAACGTGCTGGCTGTGCGACGGCGACGTTGGCCTGAGCTTTTCTGCACTCGATCCAATAGGCGACAGCGAACAGGATAATGATGGACGCAACCGTGTACGCGAGTCCGAGGACGCGTTCAACCCCAGCAGATGTATGTGGTGAAGCGGCCGCCAAGACGGCTTGACCGCAGGCGCTCAAGAATGACCCGGCGGCGAAAACCGACAGACTGTTGCGGCCGAGACTTTGGACCGCATTGCCGAAAGCGCCCCTGACCACCGGCGCGATAAATCGCCCGAAAACCGTCGCCGTCGCGATCAGATAGGCCAACGCCACAAAGTGGAGGAGGCGCGCGAGACCAAGATCCTGCTTGGCGACGTCCAGATGCGCGGTCGCCGTGTCGCGCAGTCCTGGCGCCAGGCCGCCTTCGTTGGTCACGATCAGCGCCGCGCCAGCTACCGTCACGGCGCTCAGCATGACCAGCCATGGAGTGGGACGTGGGACACCGTCGCGCCATAAAATCGCCGCTACGACGCCGAGCGTGAAGACGAGCTGCCAGGCGATCGGATTGAAGAACCAGCCGCCAGCTTCTGGCCAATTCGGCAGATTGAGGCCGAAAGCGCGCGCGGCCGCATAAAGGCCGATTGAAACCGTCAGCGCCAATAGCGGGCCGCGCAGTGCGAGCGCGAGCGCGACGGGCGCCCACAGCATCAGCACGATATACAACGGCAGGATATTGAAATAGCCCAGTTGATGGCTGAGCAGGGCAAGTCCCAAAAGGCCATTGCCCGGCGAGCCGAAGACGGAAGCACGCCCATGCGCCTGGATCAAGTCCGCCACGCCGCTCGCCCAATAGGCCGCGCCGAACACCACGAGCGCAGCCAATGTCAGCGCGATATGCACTCCGTACAGTTTGAGCGCGCGCTTCAGGCATCCGCCAGCGACCGGCTCGAGGCCATACTTGACCGCCCTGGGCAAGTAGATGAGGCCGACCGACAGACCGGACAGGAAGACGAACGCCTCCGCACTGTCCGAGAGGCCGAAGTTCCTCGGAGTCCAATTTTCGAGCGGGTTGCCCGGAATGTGATCGATCAGGATCGCAATCAGCACGGCTCCGCGCCAGAAGTCGATGTCGCGGACGCGGTTTACACTCATCTCAATCCCTCGGCGCAAAAACGGCGCCATCGCCTGACTGGTTCCGGCGGGAGAAGTTCGGCAGTGGTTCAAACGCAGTCGCCGTACTGTGTGGCTATATAGGGGCGCTACTCCGCACAGCGTTCACATTAATGACATCGGCCCGCGCCTCACCAGAATTTGATCGCCGCGCGCCATCTGCTTCGCGCGCGGCTCAACCGGCCTCAATCAGCCGGGCGGCCTCGTCGCGCTCGAACAGGTAGAGGAGCAGTCTTAGGCCGCGGCCCTTCTCGTCGGCGAGCCGCTCGTCGCGCTTGAGCGCGGCTTCGGCCTCAGCCCGCGCCCGCGCCAGAAGGCCGCCATGGACCTCGAGCCGGGCGAAACGAAAGCCGGGCGCGCCGGCCTGCCGGGCGCCGAGCACGTCGCCCTCGCCGCGCAGCTTCAAATCCTCTTCCGCGATGCGGAAACCGTCCTCGGTCTCGCGCAAGATCTCGAGCCGCGCGCGCGCGGCTTCGCTCAGCGGTCCCTTGTAGAGCAAGAGACAGGCCGAGCGGCTCGCTCCGCGACCGACGCGCCCGCGCAACTGATGCGATTGCGCGAGCCCGAAGCGTTCGGCGTGCTCGATGATCATGATTGTCGCGTCCGGCACGTCGACGCCAACCTCGACCACCGTGGTGGCGACCAGCACGGTCGTCGTCCCGCGCTGGAACCGCTCCATCGCCGCGTCCCGCTCGGGTCCGGCCATCTTTCCGTGCGCGAGGCCGACGGCGTCGCCGAACATGGCGCGAAGCGCTTCGGCGCGCTCCTCGGCCGCGGCGACGTCGAGCGTCTCGCTCTCGTCGACCAACGGACAAATCCAGTAGGCGCGCGCGCCGGAGGCCAGAGCCTGCGAGAGGCGAGCCACCACCTCGTCGAGCCGTTCGATCGGCAGGATGCGCGTATCGATCGGCTGGCGCCCGGGCGGCTTCTCGCGCAAAGCGGAGACATCCATATCGCCGAAATAGGCGAGCACGAGCGAACGCGGGATCGGCGTCGCCGTCATCACGAGAAGGTCGACCGCCTCGCCCTTGGAGGCGAGGGCCAGGCGTTGGCGGACGCCGAACCGATGCTGCTCGTCGACCACCGCGAGCCCGAGATCGGCGAAGGCCACGCTTTCCTGGAACAGCGCATGCGTGCCGATAGCGATGTCGATCCTTCCTTCCGCCAATGCGGCGAGCGTGGCGCGGCGAGCGGCCGCCTTGTCGCGTCCGGTCATCAGCACGGTGCGCAAGCCGACGCTCGCCGCGAGCGGGGCCATGCGCTCGTAGTGCTGGCGGGCGAGAATCTCGGTCGGCGCCATCATCGCCGCCTGCCTGCCGGCTTCGACAACGTCCGCCATTGCGAGAAGCGCAACGACGGTCTTGCCCGATCCGACATCGCCCTGCAGGAGCCTCAGCATGCGCTTTTCGGCTCTGAGGTCGGCGCGGATGTCGTCGGCCGCCTGCCGCTGCGCGCGCGTCAGCAAAAAGGGCAGGGCGGCCTCGAGGCGTCGCGCCAACGCGCCTTCGCCGATGTGCGCGCGGCCGGGGATGGCGCGCATACGCGAGCGCACGAGGAGGAGCGCGAGCTGGTTGGCGAGGAGTTCGTCGTAAGCGAGCCGCGTCGCCGCTGGACCTTCGGGATCGATATCCGCGGGCGCGCCCGGTCGGTGCATCACGCCGAGCGCTTGCGTGAAGCTCGGCAATTTCAGATCGCTCAGGGTCTTTTCGCTCACCCATTCCGTCAGCTGAGGCAGCCGCTTGAGCGCGCCCTCCGCGGCGCGGGCGACCGTCCGTTGATAGAGGCCGTCCGTCAGCCCGTAGACCGGTTCAACCGACGGGAGGCGATCGAGCTCCTCGGCCGTCATCACCTTATCAGGATGAACCATCTGGCGGCGGCCGTCCCAGAGCTCGAGCTTGCCGGAGATCCAGCGCGTGGCCCCGACCGGCAGCCGCGATCGCACCCAATCATGGTTGGTGAGGAAGAAGACCAGCTCGACGTCTCCGGTATCGTCTTCGACCAGCACCTTGAACGGTGCCCGGGAGCGCGCGTTTGGCGGCCCGTGGTGCTCGGTTACCCTGGCTTCGATGGTGACGATCGTGCCCGGAATCGCGTCTCGGATCTTGGGGCGCGCGCGCCGGTCGACAGTCGCCTGCGGCAGGTGGAAGAGGACGTCGAGGACCCGCGCGCCCTGGGGCTTGTCGAGCAGCCGGTCGAACAGCTTCGCGTTCTTTGGTCCGATCCCGGCCAAGGCCCCGGCGGGCGCGAACAGCGGATCGAGAGCCGAAGGACGCATCATGCGCCCCTTAGCCGCGCCCGATCGTCCCGGCAAGGCGGATAAACTTTCAATCCTTGAGAATGAGAAAACCTGCGCGTGGGAAATGGACCACGATCTCGCCGACCCGCTCGTCGAGGCGGCGTATCGCGATGTGCTGGGCCGAAAGAGAAACGATCTCTCCGCAAACCTCGACCTTCCCGTAGTCGTCGGGCGCGACGCGGACCTTATCGCCGGTCTTCCGCCCGTTCGGATCGTCCGGATCGTTCTCGGCGACGGTTTCCGGGCTCGCCTTTGCCGCGATGGCGAGCGCTTCGTCGGCGGGCATTTCCTCGCGGATTCCATGTCCGACCGCTCGCATGCGGCTCTCCCATGCCGCGACATGGGCGAGGCCGGCGAAGATTTTGTCGAGTCCAGCGACGGCTCGATCCTCCTCCGCCGTGAGGTTTGACCGCACATACCAGACGTTCATGTAGGCGCTGACATCGGCCAGGCTGAACTCTCCGAAGAGCCACTTCCGTCCGTCGCTGAGTTGCGCTTCGACCCAGCCGAGCTGGGCGCGCAGCTGATCGCGCATCTGCGGAATCGCAGCCCGCATCTTGTCGAGATCGAACTTGGCGCCGCGCAACTGGCTCCGATCTTCGACAAACGCTTGAGGGACCTTCGGACCGAGCGTCCCGAACACGAGATTGACGGCGGCCTGAAACAATGCGCGGTCGGTCCACGAGCCGAGGGCCCACGGCAAGCCGCCTCCTGCCCCTGACGGAAACAGGGTCGGTGACGGAAAGCGGCGTTCGATTTCCCGGATGATTATTGCCGTGTCGCAGAACACGTCCGCGCCGATCTGCATCACCGGCGTGCGGCGGTAGCCGCCGGTCAGCGGCATCAAATCGGGCTTCGGCATGATCGGCGGAATACGGACGCTTTTCCACGAGATCCCCTTGTGGCCGAAGACGACGCGGATTTTCTCGGAGAACGGCGACCGGTCGAAATGATGGAGAATGATGGGATAGGACATGATCCGACGTCGACCGCCTGAAGGATGAAAACGCGCGACGCCGGCGCGCCGATCTTCAGTCTAGCTCACTTTTTGATCCACGCGGCAGTCCGCCATAAGCGCGTCACGGCTTGGCGGGCTCGGGCGCCGGGCCTCCGCCACGGCGGAACGCTTCGACGAATTCGCCGAGCGCCTTCTCGTCCATGTCGGAAACGGCGACATAGGCGAGGTTTGCGTCCGCCCAGCGCGTGACATGATAACCGTCGATCGTTTCGATTCCCCCTGTCCCGGCGCGGACGCCCTTGGCGTCGAGCGGCAGCTCGGTCAGCGCGACAACGTGCTCGTTGTGCCGGTAAACGAGCGTCGGCGCCGGGACCCGGTCCACGATGGTCACGCGCCCGCCCACCAGCGGGAAGCCTTCCGGCGCGAGATCGACAATGGTTCCGCTCACTGTTGTGCGGTTGGCGAGCCAGGGCTTGACCGTGTGCCGGTCGGAGGAGGCGACGTCGAACGGCTGGCCGGCAATTTCGGCGCGGGCAAAATCCGACACCAGATGTTGGGCGACGTCGCCGGAGCCAGCGGGCGCGCGCAGCGATGTAAGCCCGGCGCCGACTGCAAAGCCGAGGACAGCGAACGAGGCCGCCATCGCCCGCGCTCGGCCGTCGAGCCACGCGCGGCGTCGAAGCGGGACGACCGTCGCGGTCGGGGCCGCGGCCGCCTGAGGCGAGGAAGCCGCCGGAGCGGACGCCGTCAGCGCCCCGATACGGTCGGCAAGCGCTTGCGGAGCCGCTTCACGCGGGGCGTGACGGCGGACCGCGTCACGCAGCGTTGTGAGGCGCCGATACTCGGCGGCGAGCGCCGGATCGTCGCGCATGTCGCGCTCGAATTCGAGCGAGCCCATGGCGTCGAGCTCGCCGTCCAGGGCGGCGTTGAGTCTGAGCAGCCGCTCGTTGGCGTCGCGGTCGGTCATGGCTCGGTCCTCGTCATGGCTCGGACCTCAAGGTCTTGGCGAGCATGGCGCGCGCCCGCGCCAGCCGCGACATTACCGTGCCGACCGGCGTTTCCGTCGCTTCGGCGATCTCGCGATAAGAGAGGCCGTTGATGTCGCGCATCACCAGCGTTTCCAGAAAAGGTGAGGGGAGAGCCGCGATCGCCTGGCGCAGACGCTCGCCATCCTGAAGGGTGATGAGCTCCTGTTCGGGATTGGGCGCAGCCTCGTCGCCCTCACGCAAATCGAGCGTGTCGAGGTCGGCCATGTCGCCGACGTAAGCGACGGTCTTGCGCCGGTTGCGAGCCATGAAGGTCATGGCGGCGTTGCGAACGATCGCCAGAAACCAGGGCTTCGGTCGATCGACCGAAACACTGGAGAGCGCCTGAAGCGCGCGTATCGCAGCGTCCTGCACGATGTCCTCGGCGTCGGTCGGACTGTGCGACAGCCATTTGGCGAGCGAGTAAGCATCATCGAGCAACGGCAACACGATTTCGCGAAAGCGCAGCTCGGCAATTGCATTGCTCAAGCGGCGTGCTCCGCGGGCGCGCGCCTTATTTGGCGCGCTCCTCGAGGTAAGCAATCACATCGGCGCGATCCTGCGGATTGTCCAGGTGAAAGAACATCTTGGCGCCGTACGCGACAGCCTGTGGATCGGTCAGCCACTTGTCGAACATCTCCTCGTTCCACACGATATTGGCTGATTTGAGCGCGTCGGAACAGTCGTAATCCGGCAGCGAGGCGGCCTTGCGGCCAAAGACACCAAGACGGCGCGGCCCAACATCGTTCTTGTCGAGCGAATGACAATCCTGGCACGCCTCGTAGAGCGTCTCGCCGCGGGCGGCGTCGCCTGCAAGGCCGCCGGCCCAAGCGGTCCCTATAAGCGCCGCCGAAATTGCGCCTGCGAGAATCACGGCAGCAGCATACTTCTCTCTGCGGAGACTAGCGTCAGACCTTTCGTGCGGGTCGTCGATGCGCGTCCGCGCACAAGGAGGCGCAGAAAGGTCCCTCTCCCGCGACGGGTGCGGTGGGAGGACGCCTGTCTCTCGACAGGCATCGCGGGAGAGGGGTTCGAGAAAGCGAAACAAGTTCATTGATGCACCTCAGGAAAGGTCAGAATCCGGGTGACCGAAAAGTTGGCGAGCGTAGGCGCGTAGAAAAGACTTTTGATTCCCTCCTGACATAGGGGTCCGGGGGGCGACGGTCCTTCAGGCCGGCGATCCAGCCCCGACAATGAGATGACTTAGGCAGGGCGGGTTTTATTCCCGGCGCCCCCGACTTTTGTTGTGCTCGCCCGAGTGCGTCAGCTTTCCTCGAGAGCATTGATGAAAATCTTGAACCGCCGGGAATAAAGCGTCCGGCGGAGCTGTCGTATGCGCAGGGAGGGCGCTCCTCCCAACGTCGCATCGATGGTTTTCAAGGAGACCAAAATGTTGAATCTTTCACGGCGCAGCGTCTTATCTTCGGCCGTCGCGGCGGGCGCCGCTCTAGGCCTCAGCAAGCCGCTGATCTTCGCCGGTCCCGCTTTCGCCGCCATGCCGATCGAGCCAACCGTTGGACACTACAAATACAAGGTCGGCTCGATCGAAGTTACCGCGGTTTACGATGGGATCTGGCGCAAGCCTCATGATCCCGCCTTCATCAAGGGGGTCTCGGTGGAAGAGACCAAGGCGGCGCTCGCAAAGGCGGGCCTGACTACAGATTTCTTTCCGATCCCGCTGACCGTCGTCGTGCTGAAGATCGGCGACAAGCTGGTCATGGTGGACTCAGGCTCCGGCGTCGGACAGTGGCAGGCGAACGCCACCAATCTGCCGGCCAATATGAAGGCCGCGGGCATTGATCACAACGAGATCAGCACGGTCCTCATCTCGCATTTCCATCCCGACCACGTCTGGGGCCTGATGGAGAAGGGAACCAACGCGTTGACGTTCCCCAATGCCGAACTTGTTACGAACGCTGTCGAGTACAACTTCTGGACCGACCCCGGTCGTGTCGACAAGTTGCCGGAAGGCCGGAAGGCCGCGGGGCGACGCATCGCCGAGAACTTTCCGAAGTGGAAGAACTGGAAGCTCGTCGACAGCGGCGCTGAAGTCGCGCCGGGCGTGCGGATCCTCGACTCTTATGGCCACACGCCAGGCCATTCGGTGTTCCTGGTCACGTCCGGCAAGGATCAGCTCATGGTTTCCAACGACACGATGTACGTGCCTGGAATCCTGGCGCCGCATCCGGATTGGCAGGGCGCATACGATCAGGACGGACCGCTGGCGGTCACGACCCGTCATCGGATCATCGACCGCGTCATCGCCGACCGGATGCAGATCTGCGGCGCCCATTTTCCGTTCCCCGGCGCGGGCATGTTCGTGCACGACGGCGCCGCCTACGCTTTCACCCCGGTCGTTCAAGCCTGAGCGTCTCAATTCTCAGCCTTCATCAACGGAGACATGTCATGCTCAATCAAAGCAACTTCCGCGGACTGGCGATCGCCGCCGGCCTTGTTCTCGCGCAGCCACTGGCGCTCCAATCGGCGCACGCCGTCGACAATATGGAGACGAGCGGCGACATCGATCTCACTTCGGTGCGCGCCAAGATAAAAGCGCAGGACTACAAGGCTGCGCTCGCCGAGCTCCGCGATCTCGCCGAAGACAACCAGAACGCCGACGTTTACAACCTCTTGGGCTACACCCTCCGCAAGACGGGCGACTACACGACGTCGCTTTCCTACTACACGAAGGCGCTCGACTTGCAGCCGGACCACAAGGCCGCGCGCGAGTATCTTGGCGAGCTCTTCGTCGAGACCGGCCATATGGACAAGGCTAAAGAGCAGCTCGCCGTGCTGACGAAGCTTTGTCCCGCGGGCTGCGACGAACGCGCAGATCTCGAAAAGGCGATCGCAGATAGGAAAGCAGCTTCCAATTAACCCATGCCAGGGCGGGCGCGACCTCGCCCGTCCTTCCTTTCTGGAGGATCGACGATGACTTCAACGGACTCTGAACCAGCAGGACGCCTGCGCAACGCGGTGCTGCTGGCGGCGCGGCTGCTGCTCGCCTTCATCTTCGTTCACGAAGGCCTTTTTCTAATATTGAATTTCAATGATGCGGCTTCCGCCACGTCCAAAATGGGCGTGCCCCCCATAGCGTTTGTCGCCACGATCGTTCTGCAGCTCTTTGCAGGAATCGCGATCGCGCTTGGGATCTTCACCCGCTTCGGCGCGGCCGCGCTCGCTTTGTTTTGCTTCGCGACGGCGTTTATGTTTCACACGCATTTTGGCGTGCGGGACGAACTCCTGCATTTCGAGAAGGACCTCGCCATTGCGGGCGGCCTTCTCGTTCTGGCGCTTCACGGCGTCGGCGACTGGTCGATTGAAGCAACATTGCCGCGTTCCTGGGGAGCGCGATTGCATCCTTCGCAGCGCCAGAATACGGGCGTCAAAGCCTGAAGCGACCTTGCGGGCGTTGAGCTCAATTTCAATATAGCGCCCTGAACCGCGAAAGTCTTATTGAGCTCTTCAGGGCGCGTCGAGGCGATCGAGGGTTGCGCGCAACGAATCGCTTGGCGCGCTTAGGAGGCCGCCGATCGGAGAATCGAAATCGTCGATCAGGAAGATGGCTGAGGCGACGCAGATCGCGCAGGTCACGATCGACATGTAGACAACCGCGTTGCGCGGCGAGAGCAGGCCAAAGACTCCGAAAACGACCGCCAACCACGCGCACATTGCCGCCATGAGCGGCCATGAGATCGTGTCGTGCGAAGTCTCAAGCAGCTGACGCCGGGCGCGCAGCACTTCGTCGATCTGATTTGACAGCGAATCTGTCAGACGTTGATGAAAATGGTCGGGTGGGTCCAGCCTGTGTATTGCGGCGTCGGCCTGAATGAGAAGGGCGCCGAGCTGCGGTCGCTCGACGGCCGTCGGACCGTCAAAGCGCGGAAAATCACCCGACGGCGCCGGCTCGTCGCGCCAGCTATCGGCGATCGCCGCCGCCACGTACTTCCTTACCGTGGCTCGGATCGGCTCGGCGTCTGGGCCGTATTCCCGCAGATGGATGTCGAGATTCGAGACGTCGCCTGCAAACGCGCGCAGACGAGCGTCGAAGGTGTCGAACGAGCCCTTCACCTCCGAGAGCATGAGGCTCAACACCAAAGCCGTGAAGGTGACGAGGATCGAGACGACCAGTCGGACATGATCCTTCGTCTCGCTTGTTCGATGTCGCTCTCCCAGCAGGTCGTGCAGATACATCCCCAAGCCCGAGGCGCAGAGCAGGAGGACGAAAATGATCAGGACTAGAAGGCCGCCGTGCGCCATTCGCGAAGATCGATGTTTATCAGGCGACGATGCCTCGCCCGCTGAACCAAAATGCCGCCGAGGCCGTTAACGCAACGTTAGGCAGCCGCGGCGGCTTCATCGCGAGAGGCCGCTTCAAACGATCTCAATAGGGGATCCAGGGGCTTGAGCCCGAAAATCGGGCTCAACTTGATAAGCCCCCCAACGGATTACCTGCGGTGGCCGCCGCCCCCGTGGAAGTGGGCGCCGCCGCCATGCACGCCGCCGCCATGCCAATGGGCGCCGCCGCCATGGTAACTCCCGCCGTGCCAGCCGCCGCCGTGGTAACCCCCGCCGTGCCAGCCGCCGCCATGCCATCCGCCACCGTGGTAATAGCCGCCCCCGTGATAATAGCCGCCGCCGTGATAATACCCGCCGCCGCCATACAAGCCTGGCGCTACCACCACGCCCCCGCCGCCACCGTAAGGCACGCACGCGCCAAAGGCATTACGGAAGAAGGCGGGCCCGCACCCGCCTTCGGCCAGGATAATTCCCGAATCCGCATGGTACGGCGCGGGGAGCGGCATCGCCTCAGCCGACCCAGCGAGCAGGGTTGAAACGACGGCTGTCGAAGCCCAGGAAGCAACTCGCATTAAAGTCCTCCGGTTGAAATCTTTGTCTTCATCGTTTCAGAAAAACGTTGGCTTTCCAGTATTGTTCCCGTGAACAGCCAGTCAAGCCGGCAAGTTTGCGAACATCGAGGTTTATAAAGCGTTTCAATTGATCGTGATACTCATTCCGCTCGGCGCCTATTGCGCCGCGACGCCGACCTTCAGCAGCCGATAGGTGATCGCGTCGACCAGCGCCTGGAACGAGGCGTCGATGATGTTGCCGGACACTCCGACCGTCGACCAGGTGTCGCCGTTTCCGTCGCCGAACTCGATCAGGACGCGCGTCACCGCATCGGTGCCGCCCTGGAAGACGCGCACGCGATAGTCGCGCAATTCGAGGTTCTCGATATATTTCTGATAGATTCCGAGGTCCTTGCGCAAAGCCAGATCAAGGGCATTGACCGGGCCGTTGCCTTCGGCTGCGGAAATGAGCCGCTCCTCGCCGATGCGGATCTTCACCACCGCTTGCGAAGCCGAATAGGTGATTCCGGGCGCGACCAGCTTGCGCTCGACGCCGACATGAAAGCTGTCGACCGCGAAATATTCCGGCACGCCGCCGAGCACGCTGCGCGCCAGAAGCTCGAATGAGGCGTCGGCCGCCTCGTAAGCGTAGCCCTGCGCCTCGCGCGCCTTCACCTCGTCAAGGAGGCGCCCAAGGCGCGGATCGTCGGGCTTCGCTTCGACGCCAAGCCGGTTGAGCTCGGCGAGAAGATTGGAGCGTCCGGCCTGATCCGAGACCAGCACAGCGCGCTGGTTGCCGACGCTGTCCGGCGGAATGTGCTCATAAGTGCGCGGGTCTTTGGCAAGCGCGGACGCGTGAATGCCGGCCTTGGTGGCGAAGGCCGACGCGCCGACATAAGGCGCGTGCCGGTTCGGCGCCCGGTTGAGCATCTCGTCGAAGGCGCGCGAGACGTGGGTCATCTCGCGCAAAGCCTCGGCCGATACGCCGGTCTCGAAACGTTCGCTAAGCTCCGGCTTCAACGCCAGTGTGGGGATGAGTGTCACGAGGTTCGCGTTGCCGCAGCGCTCGCCGAGACCATTCAGTGTGCCCTGCACCTGCCGCACGCCGGCGCGGACGGCGGCGAGGGAATTGGCGACCGCATTGTCGGTATCGTTATGCGCGTGGATGCCGAGCTTGACGCCGGGAATGACGCGTGCGGCTTCGCCGACGATGCGTTCGATTTCGTGCGGAAGCGTTCCGCCATTGGTGTCGCAGAGCACCGCCCAGCGTGCGCCTGCGTCGATCGCCGCCCTGGCGCAGGCAAGCGCGTAGTCGGGATTGGCCTTGTAGCCGTCGAAGAAATGTTCGCAATCGACCATCGCCTCGCGGCCCGCGGCGACCGCCGCCTTCACGCTGTCGGCGATGGCCTCGAGGTTTTCGTCGAGCGTGCAGCCGAGCGCGACATGGACGTGATAGTCCCACGACTTGGCGACATAGACGATCGCGTCGGCGTCGGCGGCGAGGAGACCAGCAAGGCCTGGATCATTGGCGGCCGATCGGCCCGGACGCTTGGTCATGCCGAAGGCGCAGAAGCGGGCGCGGCTGGTGGGTTTCTTTTTGAAGAATTCCGTGTCGAGCGGGTTAGCGCCCGGATAGCCGCCCTCGACATAGTCGATTCCGAGCCGGTCGAGCATGGCGGCGATGTGGCGCTTGTCGTCGAGCGAGAAGTCGACGCCGGTGGTCAGCGCGCCGTCGCGCATCGTGGTGTCGAAGAGGTAGAGGCGTTCTTTGGCCATGGGATTCATTTCAGAAATAGCAAGGGGCTTCCCGCTCCCCTCATGCTGAGGGCCGCGCGCAAGCGCGGCGTCTCGAAGCATGCTCCAGCGGGCGCTGTCTGCGCGCTCTGGAGCGTCCCCTTCGACAAGCTCAGGGCAGGCTTTCGAGACGCGTCGCCTGCGGCGCCGCTCCTCAGGACGAGGTAGTGATCTTTGGCCATTGGCTTCACCACGAGAACAAGCAGCGAGCCATCGCTTCCCTCATGCTGAGGAGCGCAGCGTAGCCTCGCATCGCTTCCCTTATGCTGAGGAGCGAGGCGCAGCTTCGCGTCTCGAAGCATGCTCGCGTGGGCGACGCCGTTCGTGCGCTCTGGAGCGTCCCCTTCGACAAGCTCAGGGCAGGCTTTCGAGACGCGTCGCCTGCGGCGCCGCTCCTCAGGACGAGGTAGTAATCTGTGGCCATGCGGCTCTCAATGTCGCGTTGGAGGCGCTGGATCGCCGGCCAGGGTCTTGGCCATCGTGGTGTTGGCGAGCCATTGGTCGCCGACGCGGACGAGATTGCGCCGCTCAGCGCCAAAACCCTGGCGCTCGAACAAAAGCTTGGCGGAATCGCTGGCGTCGACAGTCAGGCGCTTGGCGCCGCGCGCTTGCGCGAGCTTCGCCAAGGCCTCGATCAGCGCGCGGCCCGCGCCCTGGCGAGCGAATTCGGGATCGACGAACAGCATATCGATCTCGTCGGCGCCTTTGAGGCTGGCGAAGCCGGCCACCGTTCCGTCGATCATGGCGAGTAGGGTCAGGGCGCCCGTAAGCCTGGCGCCGAAAGCCTGTTCGTCATCGGCGCGTGACGCCCAGGCCTCACGCTGATCCTCGTCGTAGTCATCCGCCGCGAGCTCAGCGATGCTCGAGCGAAAGATGTCGGCGCAGCGTCGCACGTCGGCCGGCAGATAGGGGCGAAGCGAGACGGCGCTCATCGCTTAAGCTCCCAGGTTGTGACGTCATCCTTATTGTCCTTGATGGCGACGCCAAGGGCGGCAAGACGGTCGCGCAACCGGTCGGACTCGGCCCAGTTGCGCGTCGCGCGCGCTTCAGCGCGTTCGGCGATGATCGCGTTGATCTCAGTCACGTCGATCTTGGCCTCGCTGAGCGCGGTTGCCTGACGTTCCGATCGTGTTTGCTGCAGGAGGCCAAGAAGATTGGCGCTCGTTTTGAGAATTTGGGCCACTTGAGCGCGCTGCAATTCGGTCGAACCATCATCGTCATTGCGAGCGGAGCGAAGCAATCCAGGGGTGAAGGGCTGCGGGGGCTCCCCTGGATCGCCGCGTCGGCCTTCGGCCTCCTCGCGATGACGGTTCCCGCGGGAAGCGGCTTCCTCTGAACGTGCGAGACGATGGAGCTCAGAAAGAGCGGCCGGCGTATTCAGGTCGTCTGCCAATGCGTCGAGCACGCTCGGCGCAATTTCGCTCACTGGTTCAGCATCTCCGATCGCTTCGTACCAGCGATCGAGTGTCGCCTCCGCCTCCTCAAGCGCCTTCACCGTCCAATCAATCGGCTGACGGTAGTGCGTACGCAACATCGCGAGCCGCAAAACCTCGCCGGACCACTTGCGGCCGCCGAACGTGGTCGTGTGCAAGAGTTCGTGAATGGTGACGAAGTTGCCGAGGCTCTTCGACATCTTCTCGCCTTCCACCTGCAGGAAGCCGTTGTGCATCCAGACATTGGCCATGCGCTCCGAGCCGAAGGCGCAGCAGGATTGCGCGATTTCGTTCTCGTGATGGGGAAAGACGAGGTCAATTCCGCCGCCGTGGATGTCGAAGACGTTGCGGCTCCGGTCGTCGCAGGAAAGGCCGCCGCCGAACGGTTCGAGCAGGGTCGCCATCGACATTGCCGAGCACTCGATATGCCAGCCGGGGCGCCCCAGCTCGCCGATGCCGGCCGGGCTCGGCCAGCCCGGCTCGTTCCGCTTCGAGGGCTTCCACAAGACAAAGTCCATCGGGTCGCGTTTATAAGGAGCGACTTCGACACGCGCGCCGGCCAGCATCTCGTCGAGCGAACGATGCGCGAGCGTCCCATAGCGCGGCGCCCCGGGAAGCGCGTCCATCGCGTTCGGCGAGAACAGCACGTGATCCTCGGCGACATAGGCGACGCCACGCGCGATCAGCCGCTCGATCATGACGCGCATTTGGTCGATATATTGGGTAGCGCGCGGTTCATGGGTCGGGCGTAGGCAGCCGAGCGCGGCGACGTCCTCGTGAAACTGCCGCTCGGTCGCCTCCGTCACCTTGGCGATGGCCTCATTGAGCGGGAGAGCGGGAAACTCCTGCGCGGCGCGCGCGTTGATCTTGTCGTCGACGTCGGTGATGTTGCGCGTGTAGATCACATGGCCCGCGCCGTAGAGGTGGCGCAGGAGCCGGAACAGCACGTCGAACACGATGACCGGCCGGGCGTTGCCGATATGGGCGAAATCATAGACCGTGGGCCCGCAGACATAGAGACGCACCGCGTTGGGGTCGATCGGCGCGAAATCCTCCTTGCGACGGGTGAGGGTGTTGTAGAGACGCAGCCGCGCCTCCGTCGCCTCCGCGGGCGTCTCGTCCTGGGGTCGGGGC
>DATDHT010000139.1:0-17028 GCA_036521435.1 Roseiarcus sp. | reverse complement strand
GCGGTCAACACTCTGCAAACTGGGGAAGCCGTCGCTATTCAAGGCGTCGAAGGCGCGGTCGGGCCGATGAAAGTCGTGGAGTCGGTGATGGCGGCGCAACGTTCGCTCCAGACCGTTCTTGCGATCCGCGACAAGGCGGTCTCCGCCTATCAAGAGATTGCGCGCATGGCGATCTGATCCCGTCTCGATCTGGATACGGGCAGAGTTCTAGGCGGAACGAAGGATGTTGACATGAGAGCGTTGGCGATCGCTGCGACGGGCATGAGCGCCCAAGAGCAAAATCTGGAGGTGATCGCGAACAACGTCGCCAACATCAACACGACCGGGTTCAAGCGCTCGCGGGCGGAATTCACCGATCTCATCTACCAGACGGAGCGGCTCATGGGCGTTTCGAATCGCGGCCGCGACGCCACTGTTCCCGAAGGCGCCCAGATCGGCCTCGGCGTTCGCACGGCCGCAATTCGCAGCGTCAACATTCAGGGCGCCCTGACCAACACCGGCAACCAGCTCGATCTGGCGATTCAAGGTCGCGGTTGGTTCCAAGTGACGACGCCGAATGGCGACACGGTCTACACCCGCGATGGCGCATTCAACACCAATGAGAATGGCCAGCTTGTCACCATGGACGGCTACAACGTGAACCCGTCGATTCTCGTGCCCCAGACGGCGACCGCCGTCACCGTCAGCCAGACCGGTCTCGTAACGGCGACGGTCCCAGGCCAGACGACGGCGCAGCAGCTCGGCCAATTGACGATCGCGAGCTTCGTCAACGAAGCCGGCCTGCTGGCGCTTGGCGGCAACTATTTTCAGCAGACGGCCGCCTCCGGCCAGCCGACGGTCGGCGTTCCGGGCGACACTTCATTTGGGATTATCCAGCAGGGCTACGTCGAGGCTTCCAACGTCGATCCGGTCACCGAGATCACGAACCTTATCGCAGCTCAGCGCGCCTATGAGATGAACTCCAAGGTGATCCAGGCCGCAGACCAGATGTCCGGCACAATCTCCAACCTGCGCGGCTAGGCCAGGAGACTCGGCCATGATCGTGACGCAAGCCCGAGCGGTTCTCAAGGCAGCGATCGTCCTGGTTGCGGCCGCATGCGCTGCCCCTTCTTTGGCGCAGGAAGCGCGCGTCCCGACCCCGAGGGCGGTCATCTATCCCGGCGATATAATCCTGGACGAGATGCTCGTCGACGTTCCCAATGCCGCGCGGGACGGATCAGGGCCATTCGTCGATTCGCGCTCGCTCATCGTCGGCAAGGCCGCGCGGCTCACGCTGCTTCCGGGGCATGCGATTCCATTCTCGGGCGTCTCGAATCGCAAGCTCGTTTCCAACGGGGCCGACGTCAGGCTGGTCTTCTCCGAGGGCGACCTCGTCATCATGACCACGGGCGCAGCGCTGCAAGACGGCTCGATCGGCGACATCGTCAGGGTTCGCAACGACGACAGCGGCGTCACCGTGTCCGGCGCCGTCCAGCCGGACGGCTCGGTCCGAGTGAGCGGGGGATAATGCGGCGACTGATTCTGGCGCTCGCGCTTTGTCTCTCCGCCGCGCCGGCCTTTGCGGCGCGGATCAAGGATATCTCGGTTCTGCGTAGCGCGCGCGACAGTCAGCTCGTCGGCTACGGCCTTGTGGTTGGTCTGCAGGGAACTGGCGACACCTTGCGCAACGCGCCGTTCACCGAGCAGTCCGTCCAGGCGATGCTCACGCATCTGGGTCTTGACGTACACGGCGCCTCGCTCCGCAATCGCAATGTCGCGTCCGTCATCGTCACCGCGGACCTCTCGGCAGGAGTCGAGACGGCCACGCGGCTCGACGTCACCGTCTCGGCCCTCGGCGACGCGCCCTCTTTGATGGGCGGCACGCTGCTGCTCACCCAGCTTCAGGCCGCGGATGGAACGGTCTATGCGAGCGCGCAGGGCGCCGTCTCGGTGACCGGTTTCGACGCCGTCGGCCAGGGCGAGACGCTGTCACAAGGCGTGCCGACCGCGGGCCGGATCCCGAATGGCGCCATCGTCGAGCATGAGCTGCCCGGGTTCGGCGAAGAATTGCGCTCGATTCTCGAATTGAAGAACCCGGACTATGAGACAGCGGTCAGGATTGTCGATGCGATCAACGCCTATTCGCGCGACCGATTCCGCGCGAGCGCCGCCTTCGAGGTCGACAGCCGGAGGGTCGAATTGTTTCGCCCCCGCAGGATTTCTTTCGCTCGATTCATGGCTGAAATCGGGGAACTCCAGGTCGACCCGGATATGGCCGCGCGCGTCGTTCTCGACGCGCGGACGGGCACCGTGGTTGTCGGTCAGGATGTGCAGATTTCGACCGTCGCGGTCACTTACGGAACGCTTACGGTTCGGGTCGCCGAGCGGCCGCGCGTCTCCCAGCCCGCCCCGTTCTCGAACGGCCGGACGGTCGTCACGCCCAATACGCGAATCGACGTCGAGCAGGGGGGCGGACCCATCGCCATTGTCGGCGGATCAAGCCTCAGGGCGCTGGTCAGCGGCCTGAACCGGATCGGCGTCAAGCCGCCCGGAATCATCGCGATCCTTCAGGCGATCAAAACCGCAGGCGCGCTGCAGGCCGATCTCGTTATTCAGTGACCGGCCCGCGCCGTCGCTGCGGCTTGCCCAGGGCAACCCCAGTCAGCCCAGCGCAAGCCGCGCGGTCGAGGATGGCGCCGATCCTCGAGGTTGACAAATGCCATCTATCTCTCCTTCGCGACGCCGGACGGCGCGATCCTATTGCGCGCGCATGCTGCTTAGCGTCGTTGCCGTTTTTCTCGCTTGTCCGGCGTTCGCTCAGGACGGGCGGGCGCCCGATAGAGAAAAGCCAAAAGCCGCTGCGAACAAACCGCCAGAGAAAGCCGCTGTCGAGAAGCCGGCAGATATGGAAGCCGGCCGCTTCTGCGCCAACGCCGCCCCGTCGATCGCCGAGGCCCGCATCGCCTGGGAGACGAGACGGCTCAGCGAGCTCGACGCGCAGGTCAAGCAGCGGCTGGCCGATCTCGAAAAAGCGGAAGCGTCGGTGAAAGAATGGGTCGCCAAGAGAGACGCAAGTCTCAAGGCGGCGAACGACGGCCTTGTCGCCATTTACGCAAAGATGCAACCGGAAACCGCCGCGACTCAGATCGCCGCCATGGACGATCAAATGGCGGCGGCGATCTTGGGCAAACTCAAGCCCGGCGCGGCGGGAGCCATTCTCAATGAGATGGAAGCGGAGCGGGCGAGCAAGCTTGCGATCGTTCTCTCAGGCACGATGGGTGGAGAGAAAAAATCTTGAAGCGGCCGCTTTTGCCGCCTCTGTTGCTGGCGATCGCAACGTCAATGAGCGGCTGCTGGACGAGCGCCAACGAATTCATGCGCGAGCCCTTCTTCTCGCCCGTCGGCTCAGGTCTCGTCACGGACGAGACCGCGAGCATCCAGAGCGCGAAAGTGCTTCCCCCGCCGCCGCCTTCCGGAAATGGGACACCGGCGTCCCTTTACAGCCAGCCGCGCATCGCCAACGTGGGCGACATCGTACGCGTGCTGATTTCGATGAACGACAAGGCGACCCTCGGCAACGCATCCGGCCGCTCGCAAACAACCAAAGACGGAGTTGTCGTCGACTTTGGCTACAACAACGGCTCGTCGGCGGCATCGTCCAACCAGCCAGCCAAACTTCTCGGCGACCTCTCCTCTTCGGCTTCAACTCAGGGGACGGGCAACATCGACCGGTCTGAACAGATTCAGGTGTCGGTCGCGGCGGTCGTCACCCGCGTTCTTCCCAATGGCAATCTTGTCATCTCGGGGTCTCAGGAGGTTCGCGTCAATTACGAGCTGCGCCAGCTCACCGTCGCTGGGATCGTCAACCCGCTCGACATCTCGCTGAACAACACCGTCGCTTATGACCGGATCGCCGAGGCCCGCATCTCCTATGGCGGGCGCGGGCGTCAGACCGACTTTCAGCAGCCGGCTTGGGGACAACAGGTTTACGACGCCGTCAGGCCATTCTAGCCGGAGCGCTGATGTCCGAGTCCGCCTTGCCGCAGGACGCCACCGTGAAGAAGTCTTCAAGGAGAGGATCGTTGATCGAATTAGCGATCGTCGTCTGTCTAGCGGCATCCGCCGGCGCCGCCTTCGAAGCGTGGCGTCCTGCCACGCCAG
This sequence comes from Roseiarcus sp., assembly GCA_036521435.1. Taxonomy (GTDB): domain Bacteria; phylum Pseudomonadota; class Alphaproteobacteria; order Rhizobiales; family Beijerinckiaceae; genus Roseiarcus. The sequence continues at coordinate 12,888 of DATDHT010000139.1, read as the reverse complement.
GCGCGAACAAGCCGGCGCAATCGTCCGTCAGCGAGACTCCCGCCCAACCGTCGACGATCGTCGATTTGCCGCCGATCGTCACCAACCTCGGGGCGCCGCAAGACACCTGGGTTCGGCTTGAGGGGTCGATCGTCTTTGACCCGAAGACCTTGCCGCACCCCGAAGCCGTGGCCGGTCAGATCGGGGATGACGTCCTCGCCTATCTCAGAACCGTCTCATTGCATCAGCTTGAGGGCCCAGTCGGACTCGAGAACATCCGCCAGGACCTCAACGAGCGGGCGGCGACCCGCAGCGGCGGCAAGGTGCACGCGTTCGTCATCCGAACCTTGGTGGTGCAATGAGACGCGCAATCGGCATAGGCGCCGCGCTCTTGGCGGCCAGCTATCCGGCAGCGGCTCAGACCGTCGACCTCAACGCCCTGGTCCCCGCCGGCGGCGCGACGGCGAGCGGTCGCATCATCGAGCTCGTCGCGATTCTAACCGTGCTTTCGATCGCGCCGGGCCTTCTTATCATGGTCACCAGCTTCACGCGGTTCATCGTCGCGCTGTCGTTTCTGCGCTCCGGCCTCGGCTTGCAGAGCGCGCCGGCCAATCTCGTCCTCATCAGCCTGGCGCTGTTCATGACCTTCTTCGTCATGGCGCCGACTTTCGATCGCGCCTGGCAAAACGGTCTCAAGCCGCTCATGGACAATCAGATCAGCCAGCAGGACGCGCTCGCGGCGGTCTCCGAGCCGTTCCGGGAATTCATGCTCAGTCAGGTTCGGGAAAAGGATATGGCGCTGTTCGAGGGCCTGTCCAAAGGGCGCTTCGAGGTCACCGACCGCTCTAAAGCTGATTTGCGGCTCCTTATTCCCGCTTTCATGATTTCCGAGCTCCGTCGCGGCTTTGAGATCGGGTTCCTCATCGTGTTGCCGTTTCTGGTCATCGACATGATCGTTGCGACGCTGACGATGTCGATGGGCATGATGATGCTGCCGCCTTCGGTCATCTCGCTCCCCATCAAAATCATGTTCTTCGTGCTGATCGACGGGTGGAACCTCTTGATCGGAAGCCTGGTGCGTTCAGCGAGCTGATCGAGCGCAGAGCCAACCCGGCGCCAGCCTGGCGCAAGGCCACACGCCTCAAATGGACGCATCCGACGAGGACCCTTCATGAGCATTCTGAACACCAGCGTCTCGGGCATGCAGGGCAACTCGAACTGGCTCTCGACGATTTCCCAGAATGTCGCCAACGCGAACACCACCGGCTACAAGAACGTCGAGACCGACTTCTCGAGCCTGGTCGATCAAATCGACAACGGCAACGCAGATTTCGGCGGTGTTTCCACGCGCCAGGTCTCGCTCAACGCGCTCCAGGGCAGTGTCACCTCCACCGCGACTCCGACCGACCTCGCCGTCCAGGGCGCCGGGTTTTTCGTCGTGTCCGACTCCAGCGGCACGATGTATCTGACGCGCAACGGCTCCTTCACGCCCGACGCCTCAGGCAACCTCGTCAACAGCGCCGGCTATTACCTGATGGCGGCGAATGTGCAGAACGGCGCTTCGCCGCTCGCGGCGAACTCGCTGACCGGCCTTGAGAAGGTGAACGTCGTCAACGCCGGACAGACTGCGACGGCGACCACCACCGCCTCGCTCACCGCCAATGTGCCATCGACCGCGACGCCGGTCGCCCCAGCCAATCTGCCATCCACCAATTCCGCGGGGGCCACCTATACCGAAGCGACTTCGCTTGTCGTGTACGACAATCTTGGCGGCTCGCACACGATCAATCTTTATTACACCAACACCGGGCCCAACACTTGGGAGGTCGACGCATTCGATGCCTCGAAAGCCTCCGCGAACGCAGGCTTTCCCTATTCATCCGGTCCGCTCGCGACGCAAACCCTTTCCTTCAATCCGACCACCGGCGCGTTGTCCTCCGGTTCTCCGCTTTCGATCGCGGTGCCGAACGGGCAGACGATGAACCTGGATCTGAGCAACATGACCCAGCTTGCGGCAGGATTTAACGTCACTGCCGCAACCGCGAACGGGAACGCGCCGAGCGGTATTAGCGGCGTCTCCATCTCCACCAGTGGATCCTTGACCTTCAACTACGCGAACGGGACTTCCAGCGTCGCCTACGACATTCCGCTCGCCAATGTGGTCAGCCCCAACAATCTCGCCTCGGTCAACGGCGGCGCCTATCTGCAAACGTCTGCTTCCGGCCCCATCTTTCTGGGGACCGCGGGAGGCGCGGGCTTTGGCAAGATCGAAGCCTCTTCGTTGGAAAGCTCGACCGTCGATCTGGCGACCGAACTGACCGACATGATCCAGGCACAGAGCGCCTACGAGGCAAACTCGAAAGTGTTTCAGACGGGCGCAGATATTCTCGACGTCCTGAATGGCCTGAAGCCGTGAGCTCGAACCGCCTCGAGAACCTTCGATGAGCCTGTCGACCGCGTTCAACGTCATCAGTTCTTCCTTCGCCGCCAATGCGGCGCAGACCGCCGCCGTCTCGAACAACATCGCCAACGTCAACACGCCCGGCTATTCGCGCGAGCTCGCGAATGTCGTGACGAACTCCTACGGCGGTTCTGACGTCGCTTCGATCACCCGCGAGGCCAACGCGGCGCTGTTGGAGCAAGTCTCAACCTCGACCTCACAGGCGGCGGCGCAGCAGGCGATTTCCGATGGGCTGACGACGCTCGCCCAAACCGTCGATGACAGTTCATCGGCCACCTCAACCTCCGGCGCCGACCAGAACGGCGCCTCGCCTTCCGCCATGTTGGCCAACCTGCAAGGCGCGCTCACAACCTACGCGGATTCGCCGAGCTCGTCGTCCGCCGCAGAGGCGGTGGTGTCGGCCGCCTCCGAGCTCGCCTCGTCGCTGAACAGCGCGAGCGCAACGGTCCAGCAGGTGCGCGAAACCGCCGACCAGAAAATGGCCTCGTCGGTCAACACGATCAATTCGCTGCTCAATCAGTTCACCGCCGCGAACAACGCCGTCGTCACCGGACTTCAAACCGGCGCCAATGTCTCCAGCGCCGAGGACACGCGCGACTCGATTGTGACCCGGCTCGCCCATGAGATCGGCGTTTCGACCACCGTGGCCGCCAATGGCTCGGAGTCGATTTACACCGACAGCGGCGTCACCCTGTTCCAGGATATTCCGCGCACGGTCTCCTTCACTCCGACTCCGACGCTGGTCGATGGCGCGGACGGCGGGGCCGTCACCGTCGGCGGCGTTCCGGTCACCGGGGCCAATTCGCCGATGCCGATTCAATCAGGCGCGCTTGCGGGATATGCCGCGGTACGGGATACGCTCGCGCCCGAATATCAGGCCCAGCTCGACCAGATCGCAGGCGGTCTCATCAACGCCTTCGGCGAGAGCGATCAGTCCGCGAATCCAACGGCGCCCTCCCTGCCGGGCCTGTTCACCACCCCGGGAGAGACCAGCCTGCCCTCGATGGCGGCGACCACGGGTCTCGCCGCCGCGATCGAGATCAATCCGAATGTCGACCCCTCGCAGGGGGGCAATCCGAATCTGCTGCGCGACGGAGGCATCTCCGATCCCGGAAATCCGGCGTATGTGTACAACACGACCGGCGCGGCCAGCTATACGGGGCGCATCCAGGACCTCATCGGCCAGATCAGCGCGACGCAGAGCTTCGATCCATCCGCCGGCCTCGACTCGTCGGCCAGCCTCACCGACTACGCCAATTCTTCCGTGAGCTGGCTGCAAGCGCAGAACCAGCAGGCGAGCGACGCCTCCTCCTATCAGAACGCGGTCGCGACTCAGGCGACCTCGGCGTTGTCGAACGCGACCGGCGTCAATCTCGACGCCGAGATGACCAACATGCTCAACCTCGAAAACGCCTACGCTTCGACTGCGAAGCTGTTGACGACTGTGACCAGCATGTTCACAGCCCTGCTGCAGGCGGCATGACCACCGTGGGCGCAAACTTTGTTTCGACCAGTTACCTGGCCAACAGCCTGGTCGGCCCGGTCATGCAGGCCCAGTCGCAGCTCACCAGCGCGATGACCGAGATGTCGACCGGCGAATATGCCGATCTCGGACTGCAGCTTGGCGACCAGTCTGGCTACGAACTTTCGCTGAAGGAGCAGGTCGGTCGGCTCCAGACGCTGACCACCGGCAACAACGTCGTCTCGACCAGCCTGTCGACTGCGCAGAGCGCGCTAACGGCCATCCAGTCAAACGCCCAGGCGACTCTGAACAATCTCGCAGCCTGGACACCAAGCGGCACCTCCGGCGCGTCGCTTCAGAACATGGGTCAATCGGGGCTGCAGTCGCTGATCAGCGGAGCCAACACGACATCGGGCGATCAATATGTGTTCGGCGGAATCAATTCCGCCGCTGCGCCGATGGCGGACTATTATTCGACCCCGGCGTCTGCCGCGAAGACCGCGGTTGACCAGGCTTTTCAGACCACATTCGGCGTCCTGCCGAGCGATCCGGCTGCGGCGAACATCTCCGCCTCGGCCATGCAGAGCTTTCTTTCCGGGCCGTTCGCGGCGTTGTTCCAGGGCGCCTCGTGGAGCGCGGACTGGTCGTCCGCCTCGAGCGTCAACACGAGCGCCACGATCGCGCCGGGTCAGACCGTGACGACATCGACAAACACCAATCAGGCGGGCTTCCAACAGTTGGCGCAAGCTTACACGATGCTGAGCGAATTCGGCGGCTCCGCGCTCAGCACCGACGCGCAGCAGGCCGTGGCGACCGCCGCCACGTCGCTGGTTTCGCAAGGCGTCGATTCGATGATCAACATTCAGGCAACGCTCGGCTCGAGCCAGAGCGCCGTCACCAGCGCCAACAATTCGATGAGCTCACAGCTCAAAATCCTGCAAGGCCAGCTTGGCAATCTCGACAATGTCAACTCCACGGCGACGGCTGCCCAGATCGCCAGTCTCACCAATCAGATCCAGATGGCCTACGAACTTACAGCCCGTCTGCAGCAGCTCAATTTGGCGCAGTACCTGCCCGTTGCCTAAAGCGTGAAGGACGTAATGTACGAATTCGCCTACAACGATGTGATCGAAGATTCCCATCAGACGTTGCGCGCCCGCGAGCGCGCGGCGATGGATCGCGTGATCGGAATGCTGCGCGCGGCCCAGGAGAAGGGCCCGCATTCGCGCGAGCTCGTGGACGCGCTGTTCTATCTCCGCCGCCTGTGGACGATCTTTATCGAAGACCTCAACGACCCGAACAACGAGCTGCCGGACCAGCTCCGCGGCGGGATTGTCTCGATCGGCATCTGGATGATGAAGGAGATCGACCGCGTGCGCGGCGGGCTGACCAATGACCTGACACCGATGATTGAAATCAACCAACTGATCCGCGACGGGCTGAAGTGAGGGTCATCACGGCATGAACATCACGCTCAGAGCCGGGGAACGGTTCTTCATCAACGGCGCGGTTATCCGCATCGACCGGAAGGCCTCGATCGAACTCTTGAACGAAGTCACCTTCCTGCTTGAGAACCACGTGATGCAGGCCGAGGAAGCGACGACGCTCGTCCGCCAGATCTATTTCGCCGTCCAGATCATGCTGATGGACCCGACGGCTGCTGCGAGCGCGACGCCGCTCGCCCGTTCGCTGATCGAATCAGCGCTTGGAGCCTATCGCGGGTCCAATCTGACCGCGGGCCTCAAGAATGTCGACGCCTCGCTCCTTCGCAGCCGCAATTTCGAGGCGCTGAAAGCTCTGCGCGGCCTGTTCGCCCTCGAGGACAAGGAGCTTCAGCCGCTCGCCGACACGCCGAGCGCGGCCTGAAACAGGAGAACGCCATGACCGTCAACGCCACTTCCCCCGTCGCCTCCCCCCCCGCATCCACCAGCTCGTCGGCGGCGGCTGCTGCAACTCAAAGCCTCAGCTACAACGATTTCCTGACCCTTCTCATGGCGGAGATGAAGAACCAGGACCCGACTCAGCCTATGGACCCGTCGCAGATGGTGTCCCAGCTCGCCACCGTCTCCGAGGTCGGGCAAGCGGTGCAGAGCAACACGACCCTGGCCTCGCTGTTGACCGCGACTTCGCTCAGCCAGGCCGAGCAGCTGATCGGCCGCACCGTCACCTCCGCCGACGGGTCGACCTCGGGCGAGGTGGCCTCGGTCAGCGTTGGCAGCGCGGGCGCAGTGGCCACGCTGACCAGCGGCGCAACCGTGTCGCTCGCCACTGGCGCGAGCGTGCAATGAACGAAGGCGACGCGATTGATCTCGTCCAGTCGGCGATCTGGATGGTGGTGGTCGGCGCGGGGCCTTGCGTCGGCGCGGCGATGGCGGTCGGCGTGGTGATCGCGCTCTTACAGGCGCTGACCCAGATCCAGGAGATGACGCTCACGTTCGTGCCGAAGATGATCGCGGTCTTCGTCGCCGCCAGTCTCACGGCCTCGTTCGTCGGGGGTAAGTTTTCGATCTTCACCCAGTCGATCTACGGGCGCATCGAGCAGGGCTACAAATAGGGTCTAGACAGCCCATACTTCAGAAGGCGCCAGCTCTTTCTTCGCCTCCAGCGAACCTAAGAGCTCAGCCATGCCGGCGGCGATCGTTTCCGGCCCATAATCCTCGTCGCGCGAATAAACGCTGGAGCGCCCGTGGCCCAGGCGGCGCGCGACGGTTCGATCCTCGCGCAAGGTTCGCGGCACATCCTCCCGCGCAGGGCCGCCGTGTGCTGGCTCCTCAGAAGCGAGGGCGGCGATGTCATTGACGGCGGTGGGGACCGCGCCGGCGGCGAACCGCGGCGGCAAGGACATCGCCTTCGCCGTTGGCATCGTCCTCATTCTTTGCCTGTTTTTCCTCCCCGTTCCCGCAGTGATGATCGACTTCGGCCTTGCGCTGTCGATCGCGCTTTCGGTGCTCATCCTGATGGTGGGGTTGTGGATCCAGAAGCCGCTGGAATTCTCAGCCTTCCCGACCGTGCTTCTGGTGGCGACGATCTTGAGGCTGGCGCTCAACATTTCCACCACTCGGCTCATCCTGTCGCACGGCGAGCAGGGACCGACGTCGGCTGGCTACATCATCGGCGGCTTCGCCCATCTGGTGATGGGCGGCGATTTCGTCATCGGCCTCATCGTCTTTCTCATCCTGGTGACGATCAACTTCCTGGTCATCACCAAGGGCGCAACCCGCATCGCCGAGGTCGGGGCGCGCTTCACCCTCGACGCCATTCCCGGCAAGCAGATGGCGATCGACGCGGACCTCTCCGCCGGCCTCATTGACGAGAAGGTGGCGCAGGCGCGCCGGCGCGAGCTCGAGGAGGAAAGCGCCTTTTTCGGCTCGATGGACGGCGCATCGAAGTTCGTCCGCGGCGACGCGATCGCCGGGCTCATCATTCTCGCTGTCAACATCTTCGGCGGCATCGTCATCGGCGTGACCCGGCACAGCCTGACGCTCGGCGCCGCGGCGGACGTCTTCACCAAGCTCTCGGTCGGCGACGGCCTGGTGACGCAGATTCCAGCGCTTATCATTTCGCTCGCCGCCGGCCTGCTCGTGGCCAAGGGCGGCACGCGGGGCTCGGCCGACAAAGCCGTCATCGACCAGTTGAGCGGCTATCCCAATGCGCTCTTTCTTGCGGCGCTGGCGATGGCGGTGCTCGGCGTGGGTCCCGGGCTGCCGTTCCTGCCATTCGCGCTCATAGGCGGATTGATGGCCTTTGTCGGCATCGCCATCCCCAGGCGCATCGAGAAGGACCGCGTCGCCGAGGCGGCGAACGCCGCCGCGAAGGAAGAGCGCGCCAAGGTTGAGGCGCGCGGCTCGATCAAGGAGCAGCTGAAATCGTTCGAGATCGAGCTGGTGCTAAGCAAGGAGCTCAACGCCGCCCTACTGCCCTCGCGCGACGAGATCGGCTCCCGCATCGCCAAGATGCGGCGCAAGTTCGCACGCCAATATGGCTTCGTGGTCCCGGAGATCCGCCTCTCCGACGATATCAGGGCGGCGGCGAGGACCTATCAGATCAAGATTCATGGCGCCGCGGTCGCGACCCAGGAATTGCGGGTTACGGACCACCTTATCGTCATCGGCGACGGACCGCGTCCCAATCTGCCGGGCGACGAAGTGCGCGAGCCCGCGTTCGGCATTCGGGCGATCGCGATCCCTGAGGCTTTCGTCAAGGACGCCAGGCGTGCAGGCTTCAGGACGGTCGATCCCGTCTCGGTGCTGCTGACCCATTTGAGCGAGGTCATCCACAACAACCTCGCTCAACTGTTGTCGTACAAGGATATGCGCGCGCTGCTCGATCGGCTGGAGCCCGAGTACAAAAGGTTGCTCGACGACATGTGTCCGTCGCAGATCTCGCAGTCCGGGCTCCTGGCGACCCTGAAGCTGCTGCTCGCCGAGCGCGTCTCCATTCGCAATCTCAGCCTGATTCTGGAGGCGGTGGCGGAAGTCGCGCCGCACGTGCGACGCCCTGAGCAGATTGCCGAGCAGGTGCGCATCCGGCTCTCCCAGCAGATTTGCGGCGACCTTGCCGACGAAGGCGCGCTTGCCGTCTTGAGGCTCGGCAATCGCTGGGATCTCACGTTCCATCAGGCCCTCAAGCGGGACGCCAAGGGCGACGTGATCGAGTTCGACATCGACCCGCGCCTGATGGAGCAATTCGCCGCCGAGGCGTCGACGGCGATCCGCAAGCGCATGGACGAGCGGCGCTTGTTCGCCCTCGTCACCGCCGCCGAGACGCGGCCTTACGTGCGCATGATCATCGAGCGCATGTTTCCGACGCTCGCGGTTTTATCGCAGCTCGAAATCGCGCGTGGCTTCGAGGTGAAGTCGCTGGGCACGATCGCGTGACCGCGCTCATATCGGGGGCGATGGCGGCGCCCCACGCAGCGCTCGCGCCCAGGGCGGCGCTCGGCGCCTTCGTGCTGTTCTGCCGAATCGGGGGATGCCTGATGCTGGCGCCCGGATTCTCGAACACGCAGATTCCGGCCCAGGTTCGCTTGTTCGTGGCCCTCGCGGTCACCTTGACGCTGACGCCGCTACTGCTCGAGCGCGTACCAGAAGCCGCGCTGGGCGACGATCCGATTCTCACTCTCCGGATGATCGTCGTCGAATCGCTGGTCGGCGGCATGATCGGCCTCCTGGCGAGGCTATTCTATTTCGCACTTGAGGCTCTGGCCGTCGGCGCAGCCACCATGCTTGGATTCTCCAGCCCGTCCGGATTCCAGATCGAGGGCGACGAGCCCATGGCGCCATTGGCGACGCTCATCTCCCTCGCCGCGATCGCGCTCCTGTTCGCGGCCAACCTTCATTGGGAGCTGCTGCGCGGCCTCGTGGCCTCCTACGACGTCGTGCCGGTGGGCGCCGATTTCAATGCCCGACTGGCCCTGAAGCAGATCGCGGACGTATTGGGCGAATCGTTCAGGCTCGCGCTCAGGATCGCTTCGCCCTATGTGATCTACGCGCTGGTGGTCAATCTGGCGCTGGCGCTGGTCAACCGGCTCACCCCACAGGTCCAGGTCTTCTTCGTCGCCACGCCGTTCGTCGCCGCGGGCGGCCTGCTCTTGCTCTATTTCACCATCAAACCAGCGATCGAAGCGTTCATCAGCGGCTTCGGCGTCTGGCTCATTTCCGGCTAACGCATGAAAAGGCGTCTCGAGGCGCTCACTCGTATCGGCCGGCTTCAAGCGCTTATGCACGATCTCGGCCGCTGGCGCCTTCATTCGCTCGAGGGTCAGCAGGCAGGATTGAATGACGATCTGAACGCGGTCTTCCAGATCCTGGACGTCGACGAGATCGCCAATGGCGTTCATGCCGGACTGGTTGCGCGCCGCATCCGGGCGTTGCAGCTGCGGATCGATCAGCTGGCGCGCGAGAAAGAAAGCGCGCGTCGCAGCGTGCTCACGCAGGGGACCCGGGCAAAGCTTGCCGAGCTGGCGATCGAGGCCGCGGCCCTCGACTATCGGCGCGTGAACGAGCGCAAGGCGCTGGCCGAGATCATTGAACGTGCACTGGCCCGAAGCGCAAGCTCGACGTAAGGCTAAAGGAGGACGCTTGGCCTCCCACGCATCTCGCAGCGCCCATGGCCTTCAGTCCTAAAACAGATGTCATCCTCGAAGTCGCCAGCGCGGCCGATCCATCGCGCGCGACCCTCGCCGCCCAGCGGCTCAATGCGCTTGCGGGCTCGAACGCCTCGCCGGCCGACTTTGTCTCAAGCCTCAATCAGGCGGCTGCCTCGGCAAACGCGACGCCTCCGCCGCTCCCAGGCGCCGCCGGCGCGCGCTCGCGTCTCGCAGAGTCGGCAGGCGGCCCGGAAAAACTCGGCAAAGCGAAGATCCAGTTCGAGGCGATGATGCTGAATTCGTTCGTCAGCGAACTCTTGCCGAAGGACACAGGCGAGGTCTTCGGGCAGGGAATGGCCGGCGACATGTGGCGGTCGATGCTCGCCGAGCAGGTTTCGACGCAAATCGCCAAATCCGGCAAGCTCGGTCTCGCCAGGCGCCTGTTCGCCACCCACGAAGTCGGCCTCCATCCCGGACGCGTTGGCGAAGCCGCGAAGGCCGTCGGCGAGCCTGCGGCCCAAATGAGCGCCAACATTCTGTCGGCGCCGGCCACCGCCGATCCTGAGAATGGCGCGGTTCTGTTTGCCGGGCGCAAACGGACATGAGCCAGCCGCCGCGCGGAGCGCAATCTCCGGCTGCCGCCGCACTGCCGATCATCGAGCGCCTCATCGCGACCGTTGACGCGGAGAATCGCGACCTCGAACAAGGCCGGAGGGTCAAATACGAGGTCTACAGCCTGAACAAGAACCAGGGCCTGCTCGAGCTCAGTCGCCTCCTTCCGGCGCTCGCCGGCGCAGCAGCGGCAGGACCGCTGCGCGATGCGCTGGCGGAGCTTCACGCCAAGCTTGAGATCAATCGGCGGGCGCTGGCGGTGCAGCTCAAGGCTTGCGAAGCCGTCTCGGAGATCATCACCCGCGCCATCCAGGATGGCCAATCCGATGGAACCTACACCGCTCTCGCCTGGAGCCGGTCGCGCGAATGATGAAGGCCGTGCTTCTCGGTGTCGCGGCCGTCGCATCGGTGATCGTGGGCGAGATGGGAGCCGACAAAGTCCTGGCAATGCGCCAGACACACGCCGGCGCCACGGTGGTAAAAGCCACAGAGGCGCGCAAGACGCATGAAATCAATGTCCCTCGCATCAAGGACGGCGCGATCAAGGGCTACGCGGTCATGCTCCTCAGTTACACTGTCGACTTGAGCGCGCTTAAGACCGCGGCGATGGCGCCGGATTCGATCCTGGTCGATGAAGCGTTTCGTTATGTCTACAACGACGATACGATCGACTTCGATCACCTCGACCGGTTCGATTTCGCGAAGATGAGCAAAGCGCTCGTCGCGGCGATCAACACGCGGGTGAAGAGCGACGTGGTGGTCGACGTCGGCGTGCAGGAATTCACCTACGAACCGGTCAGCGAGATCCGCGGGCGCCCGGCGCCTTAGAGTGGATTGCATTTCGCTCGAACCGCGATCGTCAGTGGGAGCGATAGGGCGTCGAAAGACGCCCGTCCTTCCGGACGGGTTAAGGCGAAGCAATCCAGGGGAACGTCGAGCACCCTACGGCATTCTGGATCGCCGCGTCGCTGCGCTCCTCGCGATGACGATTCCGGCCCAACGCAGTGCGCCTTAGGCCGCTCGCGTCGCTTCAGCCTTGGAGGCGGCGATCAAATTGACGAAGCGGCGGAAGAGATAATGGCTGTCGCGCGGGCCCGGCGAGGCTTCGGGGTGATATTGCACGGAGAAGGCTGGCCGGTCGGCAAGCGCAATCCCACAATTCGAGCCGTCGAACAGCGACACATGCGTTTCCTCGGCGTTCGCGGGCAGGCTCGCCCGCTCGACGGCGAAGCCGTGATTCATCGATACGACCTCGACCTTGCCGGTGGTGAAGTCCTTGACCGGATGGTTGGCGCCGTGATGGCCCTGCGGCATCTTGACGGTCCGTGCGCCGACCGCCAGCCCCAGGAGCTGATGGCCGAGGCAGACGCCAAAGAGAGGCACCTTCGTGTTCAGGAGCGCCTGGATCGTCGGCACAGCGTATTCGCCAGTCGCCGCCGGGTCGCCGGGTCCGTTGGAAAGCACGACCCCGTCGGGCCTGAGCGCCAAAATGTCCTCCGCGCTCGCCGTCGCCGGAACCACGGTCACTGAGCAGCCGCAGTCGTTGAGGAGCCTCAGGATATTGCGTTTGGTCCCGTAGTCGATCGCGACGACATGGAAACGCGTCGCCTGCCTCTGGCTGTAGCCATCGTCCAGCGTCCAGCTGGTCTCGTCCCAATCGTAGCGCTGGGTCGAGCCTACCGCCGGAACGAGGTCCATCCCATCGATGCCGGGCCATGCGCCCGCCTTCGCGCGCAGCGCGTCGAGGTCGAAGGCCCCGTCGGGCGAATGGGCGATGACCGCGTTCGGCATGCCCCGTTCACGGATCAGCGTCGTCAGCGCGCGGGTGTCGATGCCCGTAACGCCGACGACCCCGCGCGCTTTGAGCCAGCTGTCGAGCCGCCCGTGAGCGCGGAAATTCGAGGGGCCTGCAATGTCGGCGCGCATGATCGCGCCGATCGCGGCGGATGCAGCCGCGGGATTCACGACTTCGATGTCCTCGTCGTTGACGCCGACGATCCCGATATGCGGGAAGGTGAAGGTGATGATCTGGGCGGCGTAGGAGGGGTCGGTCAGAATTTCCTCGTAGCCGGTCATCGCCGTGTTGAAGCAGATCTCGCCGACCGCCGAGCCGGTCGCGCCGACCCCGAAGCCCTCGATCACCGCGCCGTCCGCAAGAACGACCACGCCGGTCGCGATTCGCGGAAGCCACCCCGAAGATCGATCGTCCGTGGCCGGCGCGAGGTCGGTTCGTGTTGCGCTTGACATGCGGCTGTGCTTAAGCGCCGCCCTTGCTGCGCGTCAAGC
>DATDHT010000138.1:0-8174 GCA_036521435.1 Roseiarcus sp. | reverse complement strand
GGCAATGGCGGGCGGAGCGCAACCGACGAAGTGATCGACTCCGCGCTTCGCTACCGCGTGCAGGCTCCGCTCATCGACTCGCTCCTGTCCGATATCGGCATCGAAGGCGGAAACCTTGCCAAAATGCCCGGCCTCATCCGCGAAGCGCGCGACATGCAGGGGATTCGCAAGGATACGGCGGCGCCGAAGAAGGAGGCGGATGGAGCGCCCCCGCCGAGCGGGGGATCTTCGCCCCGCAAGAGAAGCTGAGGTAAGTCCATGGCGCGGGTTTTTGTTTCGAGCGTGATCAACGGCCGCAGCGATCGGGTATGGGCCCGCGTGCGGGACTTCAACGGCATGCCGAACTGGCATCCGGCGATCGCCGAGAGCCGCATCGAAGGCGGAGAACCCTCGGACAAGATCGGCTGCGTTCGCGACTTCCGCTTGCGCAATGGCGACCGGATCAGGGAGAAGCTGCTCGGTCTCTCCGACTACGACATGTTCTGCACCTACGGGATCCTCGAATCACCGATGGGCGTTGAGAACTATGTCGCGACGTTGCGTCTGACACCGGTGACCGACGGAGAGCGGACCTTCGCCGAATGGACGGCGGAGTTCGACTGCGCGCCTGAGCGCGAAGGCGAGCTCATCGCCAATATCGGCGGGAACGTGTTTCAGGGTGGGTTCGACGCGCTCAAACGGGCGTTCGGCGGCTAGAGATGGCCCATGTCGTCAGGAGCACGATTATCGACGCCTCCGCCGACCGGGTCTGGGGCGTGCTGCGTGATTTCAACGGCTTCGATCGCTGGCATCCTGCTTTGGCCGCGAGCGAGATCGAGCGCAGTCAGAGCGCGGACCGCATCGGCTGCGTGCGCCGGGTCAAGCTCTCCGACGGCTCGGAATTGCGCGAGCAATTGCTCGCGCTCTCGGACCTCGAACAGAGCTATAGCTATTGCCTGCTCGATACTCCGATCGCCCTGTTCAACTATGTCGCCCACGTACGGCTCTTGCCGGTCACGGACGGCGACCGCACGTTCTGGCATTGGGGGTCGCGCTTCACCACAAAGCCGGGGGACGAGAAAAACATGACCGACTTGGTGAGCGAAGGGATCTTTCAGGCGGGCTTCGACGCGATACGCAAGCACCTTGGCGAAGCTCCATGACAGAGGCCGGTTCACGATGCCAGTGACAGTGAAGACCTTCGCCACGCCGGCCGAAGCGGCCGCTGCGCTGTCCGACCGCTCCGCGTGCTACATCGGCGGCGGCACGCTGGTCATGCGGGCGCTCAACGAAGGCGACGTCTCCATAGCGACGATCGTGCGCCTCGAGGATCGTTCGCTGACGCAAATTCGAGCCAGCGGCGCGCGCGTCACGATCGGCGCCGGCGTAACCTTGTCTCAGATCCTGCGGGAGCGCGAGCTTTCCTTTCTGCATGCGCCCGCGCGCCTGATCGGCGGTCCAGCGGTGCGCACGAATGCGACCGTCGGGGGCAATCTTTTCGCTGCCGCCCCATATGGCGATCTTGCTGTCGCGCTGCTTGCGCTCGATGCGACGGTGTCGGTGATGAGCGGCTATGGCGCGCGGGACATGGCGCTTGAGGAATTTCTCGCGAGCCGCGACCGGTCTCCCGGCGCGCTCGTGCTGAGTGTCACCTGCGACCGGCCGCCGAGTCCCGAGGCGTTCCGCTTCCGCAAGGCGGCGCGGGTCAAGCCGAAGGGCGTTTCTGTGCTTTCGATTGCCGTGTCCCTCTCGGCGGTCGGCGGACGCGTTTCGGGCCCGCGCATCGCTTACGGCGCGATGGCGCCGACAGCCATTCGAGCCAAGGCTGCGGAGCGAGCGCTTGAGGGCAAGACGCTCGACGAGTCCGGAGTCGCCGCGGCGGTAGCCGCCGCCGCGGAAGGAACTTCGCCGGCGACCGACGCGATCGCCAGCGCGTGGTATCGCCGCGAAGTCGTCGGCGTGCATCTGCGCCGGCTGCTGCTCGGGCAGGACGGCTGAAGAAAGACGAACGGATGGCAAAGACGCCGCTACAATTTCGACACAACGGCCGCGAGGTCGCGATGTTCGTCGACGGAGGCATGAGCCTCCTTTCGGCTTTGCGCGACGAGGTCGGGGATCATTCACCCAAGTTCGGCTGCGGCCAGGGCGGTTGCGGCGCCTGCACGGTGCTGATCGATGGCGAACCCGTGCTGTCTTGCATCACGCTCGCGGAGACGGTTGCCGGAAAATCGATCGAGACCGCGGATGGTCTCAAGACCGGTCCGGAGCTTCATCCGCTCCAAGCGGCCTTCATGGATAATTTCGCTGCCCAGTGCGGCTATTGCACGCCGGGAATGCTCATGGCGGCGAAGGCTTTGTTCGATCGCAACCCCGATCCGAGCCGCGTCGAAGTGATCGACGCGATTTCCGGCAACATCTGTCGCTGCACCGGCTATGAGCCGATCATCAACGCCGTCCTCGCCGCCGCGCGGCGAGGCGAGCGGCGCGCCTGAAAGGGTGACTTATGCTTGAACTGCGCAAAGACATTTTCGCCGACGAGCGCGACGACAATCTCAAGGAGATTGGCAAGCCGACGCAGCGCCAGGACATGCTCGGCCATGTCACCGCGACTTCGGTCTATTTCAACGACCACAAGCTGCAGGGCATGCTGCATCTCAAGGTCCTGCGCAGCGCTCAATCCCATGCGCGCATTCGCCGCATCGACCTTTCCGAAGCGGAGCGCAGCCCCGGCGTGCGCCGGATCATCCGTGGCGCCGATGTGCCGCGCAATCTCAACACGCTCCTCAGCCTGATCAATTTCGGCAAGGATGACGAGCCGGCGCTCGCCGTCGACAAGGTTCGGTACAAGGGCGAGCCGATCGTCGCCGTCGTTGCGGACAGCGAGCGCGAAGCCTTCGAGGCGGTCGCGAAGATCCGCGTCGACTATGAACCGCTGCCGACGGTGTTCGACGTCGAGGAGGCGCTGAAGCCTGGCGCGCCGGTGATCAACGAGACCTATCCCAAAAACACCTTCACCTACCACGACATCTACGACCACCAGAAGATCCGCTTCGGCGATGTCGAGCGCGGCTTCGCCGCGGCGGATCACATTCTCGAACAGCGCTATCAGATGTCCCCGATCGAGCACGCGCCGACCGAAACGAACGGCTCGATCGCAGCCCCCGACACCAACGGCCGCTACGTCGTCTACACTTCGACGCAGGCTTTATTCTTCTCGCTCGACACATGCGCGAAGATCCTCGACGTGCCGTCGAACAAGCTTCATTTCATCGGCGGGACGGTCGGGGGCGGGTTCGGCGGCAAAGTCGACACCGTCACCGAGCCGCTCTCGATCCTTGGCGCGATGCTGACCGGACGGCCGGTGCGTTACATGATCGGCCGCGAGGAGGAGATGCTCTATTGCGCGCCGCGCGGCGCCGAGCGCATTTTCATCAAGGACGGGGTTTCCCGCGACGGACGCATTCTCGCCCGTCAGTTCCGCTGCCTGTTCGACAGCGGGGCCTATACCCGCCTGTCGAGCTACGCGGCCGTGAAATGTGCTGCGCATCTCCCAGGGCCTTACACGATCCCCAATGTCTACGCTGAGGTCTATTGCGTCTTCACCAATCGGGTGCCGGCGACGGCGATGCGCGGCTTCGGCGTCACCGCGGTTGATTTCGCCATCGAATGCCAGATGGACAAGCTCGCTCACCTCGTCGGCATGGACCCGATGGAGTTCCGCCTCATCAACGCTTATCGCGACGGCGATATGAAAGCGCATCGGCGCGAGGCGAAGAACACCGCCCTCATCGAATGCGTGCAGGTCGCGGCGGAGAAGGCCAAATGGCCAATGCGTGACGAGTTCAAACGCATGTCGTCGCTCAAGGACGTTGGCGCGCCGCGCGCTGCCACGCCGGCGCCCCAGCCAGCGCGTGAATCGATTCTTGTCAACCGGCCAGCTGGTCAGCAACGCACGGTCTACGATCGTCCAGCGCCGCCTCCTCCCGAACCCATACGACCGACACCCCAACCCCCACTTTCGTCGCCCCCGGCCGCCGCGCCATCCCACGGCGCGATCCGGTTCTCGTCAGTCTTCGGCGGAAGGAGAAGATAAGATGGCCAGGCTCCGCGGACGCGGCATGTCGTCCATGAACTATCCAATTGGAATGAACCTCGGCGGCGATCCGAGCCAGGCGCTGGTTCATTCCAATCCAAGCGGCAAGTTCACCGTCTCGCTGTCCTCGATCGATCTCGGGCAGGGGATGAAATCGGTGACGCGCCAGATCTGCGCCGAGACGCTCGGGGTGCCAGTCGAGGACGTGTATGTCGATACGGCCGATTCTGACACCGGCCCCCATTGCATGGGCAGTTTCGCGTCGCGCGGGACACATCGGGTGGGCAACGCGGTCATGGCCGCGGCGCGTGAAGCGCGCGGCGTGATGATGGAGGCGGCGGCCGAGGAACTCGAGGTCAACGTTGCTGACCTCGAGACCGACGGGCGCGGCAACATTCACGTCAAAGGCGCGCCGCACCGATCGATCTCGACCAAGGATGTCGCCATCGCGGCGCAGTTCCGGCAGGGGCGCACGATCTCGGGACGCGGCATCTTCCTCGTTCCTCTGTCCGACGTCGATCCGGAAACCGGAGAGATGTCGCCTGCGACCTGCTACGCCCACGCGTGTCTGGTCGCCGAAGTCGAGGTCGACGACGAAACCGGCGAAGTTGCGATGGTGAGGATGGACAGCGCCTACGAACTCGGCCGGGCGCTCAATCCGCGCCTCGTCGAGCAGCAGCTCGTCGGCGGCGCGTGGATGGGCATCAGCCACGCCCTCTACGAGACCCCGGAGCCCTACTATCCCGATCCAAGCCACGGGCCGCGCGATTTCGTCGAGTACCTGATGCCAGGGCCGGGCGATATTTGCCCCCATGACATCACCGTCCTCGAACGTCCGGCTCCCGACGGCCCGTTTGGGGCCAAGGGCCCGGGCGAGATGTGTGCCAATCCCGTCATGCCGGCGATCGCCAATGCGATCTTCAATGCCGTTGGCGTCAGGATGGACGAACTGCCCATCACACCTGAAAAGGTGCTGCGCGCGATCAAGGCGCAGGGCGGCGCGCGACCGCAGGCGCGGCGCTAGACGCTTAACGATGGCGATCAGGGCTGACATTGTCGGGATCGATAGCCCGGAGGCGCTCGAGCGGGCGCTTCGCTCTGCCTATTACCTGGCAGACGAGGGCCTGGCGACGGTCGTCTATCTCGCGCTTGCGCTCGGCAAGCCGCTTCTGCTTGAGGGCGCTCCCGGGGTCGGCAAGACGGAGGCGGCGAAGGCGGTCGCCGCCGTGTTGGCGCGTCGCCTTATCCGGCTCCAGTGCTACGAAGGCATCGACGCCTCGTCGGCGCTCTACGAGTGGAACTATCCTCGCCAGATGCTGGCGATCCGGCAGGCCGGCGAGCAGAGCATCGATATCTATGGCGATCCCTTCCTCATCGAGCGGCCGATGCTGGCGTCGCTGCGCTCGCCCGATTCAACGGTCCTCCTGATCGATGAGATCGACCGCTCCGATCAGGAGTTCGAGGCGTTCCTGCTCGAATTCCTGTCCGATTTCCAGATCTCGATTCCCGAGCGCGGCACAATCCGCGCCGCCGAGCGCCCGATCGTCATTTTGACCTCGAACCGTACGCGCGACCTGCACGAGGCGCTCAGACGCCGCTGCGTCTATCACTGGATCGACTACCCGAATGCCGAGCGTGAGGCTCGCATCGTGATGCTGCGCGCCTCCAGCGTCGCGGAGGCGACGGCGCGCGCCGTTGTCGCTGCGGTCGGCAAACTCAGGCGCGAGCCGTTGAGCAAGTCGCCTGGCATCTCCGAGTCGGTCGACTGGGCCGAGGCCGCGACGCTGCTCAATCGTGGCGGCGCGCGCTGGCCCGACGCGTTCAAGCGCTCGATCGGCGTCGCGCTCAAGGACGAGGAAGACCTCGCCTACGTCTCTGGGCGTCTCGACGCCATGCTCGCCGAGTCGGTCGCATGAGCGACATCGCTCCGCCGCCGCGCGCCGTCGAGCCGCTCATTGGTTTTGTCGCGATCCTGCGCGCCAATGGCTTTGCCGTCGCGCCGGAGCAAACGGAGGCGTTCCTCTCGGCGATTGTTCTCCTGGGGCCGCGCGATCCCGATGATATCCGTCGCGCAGGTCTCGCGACCCTGGCCCCGCCGCCCGAGCGTCACGCCGCCTATCATGCGCTGTTCGACATGCATTTCCTCGGGGCGGAAGGGGAGGACTTGCCGGAGGGTGAAGAGGAGGATGTGGTTCGCGTCCAGGAAGACCGGCGCGGGGCGGACGAACCGATCAGCGCCGAAGAATCGAATGAATCCGGCCAGGCCGCGACTCGCGCCGAAGCGCTTGTCGAACGTCGCTTTGGCCCAGCGGAAACGGGCGAAGCGCTGCGCCGTCTGACGCGCGAAGCCGGCCGGCGTCTGCCGAAGCGTGTAAGTTACCGACGCTCGCGGGCGAGGCGAGGCGTCGTTGTCGACATGCGCCGGACCCTGCGCGACGCGACCCGCAATGACGGCGAAATCATCAAGCTCTCGCGCCTCAAGCGCCGGATGCGGCCGCGCAAGGCGCTCTTGCTCATCGATGTCTCCGGCTCGATGAAGGCCCGCACCGAAGACAATTTGCGTCTCGCCCATGCGCTCGTTCAAGCGAGCCCACGGGTCGAGGTCTTCACCTTCGGCACAAGGCTCACGCGGGTGACACGGCCCATGCGGCTCAAGCGGCGGGAACAGGCGCTCGCCGGCGCGGCCCATATCGTCAGCGACTTTGACGGAGGCACGCGCATCGGCGATGCGCTCGAGGCGTTTCTCGCTGTGCCACGCTTTTCGTCCTACGCGCGGGGCGCCGTTACCCTTATTGTCTCGGACGGCCTCGAGCGCGGGGACCCGACGGCGCTTGCCGATGCGGTGGCGAGGCTCTCGCGCCGCGCCTGGCGATTGAGCTGGCTGACCCCGCTTGCCGTCGGCCAGGACTTCCGTCCGCGCACCGAGGCTTTGGTCGCGATCTTTCCCTTGGTCGACGACATGGTTGACGGCGGGTCGACGCCCGCGATCGTCAATCACGTTTTGTCGCTGGGGCGCAGGAGAGCAGCGTGATTCCGATCGTCGACGGCCATCACCATATCTGGCGGCAGGCCGACCTCCCCTGGCTCATGGGGCCTATGCAGCCGCGCATTTTCGGGCCTTACGAGCCGATACGGCGCGACTATCCGATCGAAGAATTCCGCGCCGACCTCGACGGCCTCGGCGTGGTCAAGTCGGTTTACGTACAGACCAACTGGTCTCCCGAAGCTTACGAGGAAGAGGCGGCCTGGGTGCAGCGGACCGCCGACAAAACGGGTTGGCCGCACGCGATCGTCGCCTATGCCGACATGGGCGCCGATGACGTGCGTCCTGAGCTCGACCGGCTTTCCCGCTATCGTCTGGTGCACGGCGTGCGCATGCAGCTGCACTGGCACGAAAACCCCCAATACCGCTTCGCGTCGCGGCCTAACCTTGCTGCAGAGTCCAAGATCCAGCGAAATGTCGGCCGACTCGCAGACTATGGCCTCAGCTTCGACTTGCAGGTGTTTGCGCCGCAAATGGCCGATGCTGCGGACCTCGCCGAATCCTGCCCGAAGGTCACGTTCGTGCTTCAGCACGCTGGTATGCTCGAAGATCTATCGACCGCCGGACGCGCCGAATGGCGTGCAGGCATGGTCCGCCTCGCGGCGTGCCCGAATGTGACGACCAAGCTTTCGGCTCTCGGCACCTTCCTGCACCGCAATGATCCGGCGCATGTCGCCGACGTGGTTCGCGAGACGGTCCGCGTGTTCGGCCCGGGGCGGTGCCTGTTCGGCTCGAACTTTCCGATTGAGAAGCTGTGGACCTCGTATGCCGAGCTCCTGTCAGCTCATAGGGACGCGGTGGCGTCGTTTACGCCCAAGGAACAACAGGCGATCCTGCACGACACGGCAATGCGCGTCTATCGGATCGCGCCATAAGGCGCACAACGGAAAATGAAAGTTGGGAGGAAATTATGCCGCTGGAAATTAAGATTCTCGACTATGGCGACATCGAGCTCGAATCGAGCTTCCTTGTCCTCGGTCGCGACTGCGGACGCACCCGCCGCGTGCATACGCTGGGATTTCTGATCCTTGGCGGCGCTTATCCGATTGTGGTCGACAC
>DATDHT010000137.1:0-18309 GCA_036521435.1 Roseiarcus sp. | reverse complement strand
CACCGGCAATTCGCTGATCCCATGGACGAAGGCGGAGAACACCCGCTTCGGCTCGCCGACGGCTTCAATGCCCGGCAGGCGGTCGAGGAGGATCTTCGATTGCATCCCGGCGAGGCTTTTGCCGACGCAGGATGCCGAAGCCGAAGGAGAGAGGCTGCGTGGACGGGCGCGATCGGTGATGAACCGGTCGGGCTCTTCGATCGCCTCCTCGTCGCGATTACCGTAGCCGGGGAGGCTGCGCGCTACTTCTCAGCCCACCCGACTCGCCTTCTCCTTGGCGTAAGCTTCCGTCGCGACTTCAACCGCTTTCGCCTGTTGCGCGGCGAGATCGGAGCGCACGGCGCGGGCGCGGGCGGCGGCGTCCAGGGTCTGCTGCGCGTGGCCCTGGAAATGCGGCATCACGTGGCGGGCGATCAGCTCGTAGCTGCGGTGGGTGGCGCGCGGATCAGCCCAGTTGTGCGCCAGCATCAGATAGGCGCCGAAGCCGCCGTTCGACTGCGTCATCAGCCGGTCGATCTGCTTCGTGACCATGTCCGGGGTGCCGATCGCCCCGAAACCGGAATCGTTGATGAACGAGATCATCTCCTTGACGTTGCTCCCGGGCACGGCCATCTGCGGGAAGGCGGCCACGGCCTGAAAATACTGGAACCAATGTTCGATGCCATATTCGACATCGCGATAGGCCTGCTCGATCGTGTCGGCCGCGTGACACAGACCGACGAGACGCCATTTCGATCGGTCGACATGCGTGTTGTGAACCTTCGCCTGGTCCCCCATCACCTCCCAATGAAGAGCCAGCGCATCGAAACCGGCCGCCGTGGTCGCCCCGACGGAGAGCAAACCAACACCGTGGCGCGCGGCGAGCCGCGGACCTGTGGGCGAGGCGACCGCCGCGACCGCCACGTCGAACAGCGGATTCGAGTAAGGGCGCAGGTGCAGGCGCGCGTCGACCAGCTCCCAGCGTTCGTTCTTGAAACTGACCGGCTCGTCGCCCTTGAGCAGTCGCATGATGACGCTGAGGCTGTCTTCCAGCAACCGCCTTGTATCGGCCTGCTTGACGCCGATCATCGCCCCGTCGGTCGGCAGCGAGCCGGGCCCGACGCCGAGCATGACGCGCCCGCGCGTGAGATGGTCAAGCAGGACTATGCGCTCGGCGACCCAAAGGGGGTTGTGATAAGAGAGGCTGACGACGCCTGAGCCCAACTTGATATGGCGCGTCCGTTCAGCCGCCACAGCCATGAAGATTTCGGGCGAAGGGCTGATCTCCGTTCCCGCCGAATGATGTTCGCCGCACCACGCTTCGTCATAGCCGCAGCGGTCGAGCCACTGGATGAGCTCGAGGTCGCTCTGCAGCGCGAGCGTCGGATTGATGCCTGGCTTGTGGAACGGCGCCAGAAAGACGCCAAAACGAAGCCGATGGCCCATGCGTACTCCTCCCGTCGCCGCGTCAAGGACGATCGCTGTTCAAGTGAAATAGTGACCCACCGCGCGGGCGACTGCAAGCGCAGCTGATTCTTCATCGGGGCCGAGGGGAATTTTGCCCTTTATGAGCTGCGACACCGGCCTCACGGCCAGAGCTCCATTTGTTTGCACCGGGGTGAGCAGACCGGTACAAGAGCGCTACCGATCGACCATTCTGACGCTCCCGCTCGTTGACGATGACTTTGTAGTGACGCTGAAGCGATGAGCGCGGTGCATCCGGACGCAAGAAGTGCAGATTTTCGCATTGCGATGCGCGAATTCGCCTCTGGCGTCGCGATCGTGACATGCGCGAACGGAAAAGAGCGCGCCGGATGCACCGCGACTGCGCTGGCTTCGCTCTCGCTCACGCCCCCCTCGCTCGTGATTTGCCTCGAGCGCTCCTCCACGACGCTGGCCGTACTGACCCAAGCCGGCGCCTTCGCGGTGAATATCCTTAGCGCCCAGCACAGGGCGCTAGCCTCACGTTTCGCCGGCAGCAACGGCGTCGAGGGCGAGGCGCGATTTGAGGATGGCGATTGGTTTCCGCTGATGACGGGCGCCCCCGTCCTCGTCGATGCGCTCGCCTCGTTGGACTGCCGCGTCGAGGAGATTTTCGAGCGCCACACCCATGCGATCGTCATCGGCGCCGTGCAGATGGTCCGCGTCGGCGCCAAGAGGTCAGGGCTTTTGCACTGGCGCAGCCGGTTCGAGACGCTGGATTAATGGGGTCTTCCGCGCCGAGGCGAGCGGAACGGACTGCGCATCCGCCCAAGCAACGCTTTCGATCTGGATTTAGATTGATGGCGCCGCCATCACCGAGTTTGATTACCTGACGCCGATAGGCTTTGACCCTTAAGCCGGGATCCGCACCGGCAATTCGCTGATCCCGTGAACGAAAGCCGAGAACACCCTCTTCGGCTCGCCGACGACCTCGATGCCGGGCAGGCGATCGAGGATTTCCTCCCACAGGATCTTCAATTGCATTTCGGCCAGGCTCTTGCCGACGCAGCGGTGAATGCCGAAGCCGAACGACAGATGCTGGCGCGGCCGGGCGCGATCAATGATGAACCGGTCGGGCTCTTCGATCGCCTCCTCGTCGCGGTTGCCCGAGATGTACCACATGGCGACCTTGTCGCCCTTGCGGATGGATTGACCGCCGAATTCGACGTCCTCGAGCGCAGTGCGGCGCATGTAGGCGATCGGCGTCTGGTAGCGAATGATCTCCGGGGCCATCGATTCGACCCGTTCGGGCCTGGCGCGCAGCTTGGCGAATTCATCCGGGTTCTGGCTGAGGAACAGGAGGCCGCCGCTCATCGAATTGCGGGTCGTGTCGTTGCCCCCGACAATGAGCAGGACAATGTTGCCGAGATATTCGCGCGCGCTCATGTTCCGCGTGGCCTCGCCATGCGCCAGCATTGAAATGAGATCCCGGCGCGGCTCGGAATTGACGCGCTCGTTCCACAAATTCATGAAATAGCCGAGGCACTCGCGGAAGACCGCCTCGCGCTGCTCTTCGCTTTCAACCAGGCCGCCCGGATAGGGGATGGCGGTCGAGACGTCCGACCAGTAGCCGAGCTTCCGTCGATCCTCGAACGGGAAGTCGAACAGGGTCGCCAGCATCTGGCAGGTGAGCTCGACCGAGACCTTGTCCACCCAGTCGAAGGTTTCGCCGCGCGGCAGGTTGTCAAGCACGTCGCGGACGCGGGAGCGGATCAGGCTCTCAAAATTGGCCAGGTTCTCGGGCGAGACGATCGGCTGCACCACCTTGCGCTGCACGTCATGCTTGGGCGGATCCATGGCGATGAACATGGGCAGTTCGAGTTCGGCCGGACGGTCGCGCAGCGTGATGCCGCCGAGCGCCGAACTGGACGAGAACCGCCTATGGTCCACTTCGAGCGCGATGATGTCCTTGTGCCGGGTGACCGACCAATACGGCCCAAGCGGGCTCGCCGGGCAATAGTGGACCGGCGCCTCGCGCCGCAGCCGAACGAAATAGGGCTGCCAGACGTCCTCTTGGTACAAAGCGGGATTGCTGACGTCGAACTCATCGAGCGGCATGGTCTCGGCGAGCGACGCGTGATCGACGGCCTCCGGCGCCTTTGCGACCGATGCGATCGTCATTGCCGATCTCCCTTCGCCGATTTATTGGGCCGCGCCTGGCGCAGCTAATGTCTGACCCCTTAACACGGATCGGGCCGACGTTCCATCGGAGGCCTTGAGCGAGGCAGGGTGCTAAATCGTTGACACCCGTGTGCTCCGCCGTGGACCTCATCCTTGAGGCGCCCTTGCGATAGCAAAGGGCCTCGAAGGATGATCCAGACTGCGCTCGCGCCCGCCCGCTGGAACGTCCTTCGAGGCCCCTTCGGGGCGCTCAGGAGGTCGATGAGTGTTGAGGCGCGCGTTAACGATTGAGGATTCTGCCCTGTGGAACGAGGCTGACTTGCGTGTGAGGCGACACCGCTAGAAGTCGTCATGGCAATCGACGAAGTCCTTGCGCGCAAAACCCTGCGCGTAGAGCAGCGCGGAAAGATCGGTGTGCTCGATCCGGGCGTCCGCTCCGGCGGCGACCTTGGGCTTGGCGCGATAGGCGATGCCGAGGCCGGCGGCTTGCAGCATCGGAAGATCGTTGGCGCCGTCGCCGACCGCCAGCGTGTCTTCAAGCGTGAGCCCCATCGCGGCGGCGATTTCCTTGAGCGCGTCAAGCTTGGCGTCCTTGCCGAGGATCGGCTCGACGACCTTACCGGTCAGCTTGCCGCCATCGATCATAAGAACATTGGCGCGATCCTCGTCGGCGCCGAGCCGCTCACGAATCGCGTTCGTGAACTGGCCAAAGCCGCCCGAGACGATAGCGACGTAGGCGCGGTTCGCCCGCATCGTCTGTACGAGCGTGCGGGCGCCGCGATTGAGCGTGATGCGCCCTTTCAGCACCTCGCCGATCACCGTCTCTGGCAGGCCGGCCAGCAGGGCGACGCGCTCGCGCAACGCCGGCGCGAAGGCAATTTCGTCCCGCATCGCCCGCTCGGTGATGGCGGCGACGCGGTCGCCGACACCGGCGAAGACGGCAAGTTCGTCGACGCATTCCTGGCCGATCAGTGTCGAATCCATATCCGCGATCAGGAGGCGTTTCAGGCGATGGGCAAGCGGCTGGACGATCACGTCGACGGGCTCGCCCGATAGCGCGCTCTCGAGCGCCGCGCGTTTGGCCTTCAGGTCCCCGGTGAAAACAAGATCGGCGGCGACGCCCTCGTCAAGCCAGCGTCGGCGCTCGACCCCATTGAGGGCTTGCGCGGCGCGGTCGACTGTTGCTTCGCTGAGCGGCTCCGTCGAGGGATCGGCGATGAGCGTGGCGACGAGGACGGACGACATGATTCTTCCAGACGGGCAGGCCAGCACGTGAGGCGGACGCTCCTCATCGCAGGCCCGACGGCGAGCGGCAAGTCGGCCGCGGCGCTCGCGCTCGCAGAGCGTTTCGGCGCGACGATCGTCAACGCCGATTCGATGCAAGTCTACCGGGACCTGAGAATCCTGACCGCGCGGCCGACGCCGGACGAGGAACGGATCGCGCCGCATCGCTTGTTCGGCGTGATCGACGGCGCGGTCAATTTCTCGGCAGGCCGGTGGGCGCTTGGCGCGGGCGAGGTTCTGGCGGACATCGGCGAACGGCCCGCTATTTTCGTTGGCGGCACCGGGCTTTATTTCCGCGCGCTGACGGAAGGGCTGTCCGACATCCCGCCCGTGCCCGAAGCCGTGCGGGGTGAGGTTCGACGCAACGCGGAAAGCCGAGCCGCAGCCGCGCTTCACGACGAGCTTCATGCGCGCGATCCCGAGACCGCAGCACGCCTCAATCCCAGCGACCGGCAGCGCATCTTGCGCGCGCTCGAGGTGCTCGCTGCTACGGGGCGCCCGCTCGTCTCGTTCCTCGGCGCACGCACGGCGCCGGCGCTAAGGGCCGGCGAATGGACGGGCCTCTATCTCGCGCCAGACCGTGCTGCGCTCGGCCGGCGCATCGACGCGCGGTTCGACGCCATGCTTGCCCGCGGCGCGCTCGACGAAGTCGCAACTTTGATGCAACGGCGGCTCGATCCGGCGCTGCCGGTCATGCGCGCACACGGCGTTCCGCATCTGATCGCCCATCTCGAGGGCCGGCTCACGATCGACGAGGCTGCGTCGCGCTCGAAGCTCGACACCCGCCATTACGCCAAGCGGCAGTTCACCTGGGCGCGCCACCAGCTCTCGGGCTTCCGATGGGTCGCGACGGAGGAGGCGATCGAGGCGGGTGCGAAGGCGTTCGAATGACGGGGGCGCCGACTGCTTGATGAAGCCGCGCTCCTGGACGCGGAGCGGCGGGGTCTCGGCTGAGGCAGCAGCACGCTCTCAGGTGGACTCGCAGAATATTTTTCTCATTCCCGCGCAAGCGGGAATCTAGAATTTCGGCAAGCCTTGCTGGATGCCCCATTTCGCGGGCATGACAAGCAGGAGTTTTTGCCCGATTGGACGCTGCTCTAGATTTGGCAGAACAAAATAGTTGGAGGGCCTATGCCGCAAGTGCAAACCAATGGAATCGATATCGAATATGAAAGCTTCGGACGCGACAGCGACCCGCTCATTCTGCTCATCATGGGCTTCGGGGCCCAGCTCATCTTCTGGCCGGATGCGCTCTGCCAAGGGCTGGCGGCGAAGGGATTTCGGGTCGTCAGGTTCGACAACCGCGACGTCGGCAAGTCGACCCATCTCGTCGGCCAACCAGCTCCGGACCCTCGCGCGCTGTTTGCAGAGGTCATGGCCGGGAGACGCCCACATGTTCCCTATTCTCTCGATGACATGGCCAACGATACTATCGGTCTCATGGACGCGCTCGGCGTCGAGCGCGCGCATATCGTCGGCGCCTCGATGGGCGGCATGATCGCGCAATTGGTCGCGATCAACCATCCGGACCGGACGAAGAGCCTCGTCTCGATCATGTCCACCACAGGACGTCGAGATCTGCCGTCGGGGAACCCCGAAACGCTGTCGGTGCTCTTTCGTCCACCGAACGGCACGAGCCGCGACGATCTCATCGACGCGAGCGTTCTCGTGCAAAAGGCGCTGGCCGGTCCGGGCTTCCCAGTCAGCGAAGCGGAGATGCGTGCGAGGGCCGAGCGGCGCACAGACTACGCTCCTTTCGACATGGCCGGCGTCGCGCGCCAGTCGGCGGCCTTGATCGTCGCGCCGCCTCGCAACACGCTCCTAAAACAGCTGCACTGTCCCGCGCTCGTCCTGCACGGCGCGGACGATCCGGTAATCCCCGCGGCCGGCGCCAAGGACACGGCGGGGAGCATTCCCGGCGCCGAATTGGTCATCATTCCCGGCATGGGTCACGACTTCCCCTCGGCGCTCGTGCCGGTTTTCCTCGAGCACATCGGCGATTTTGTCGCGAAGGTGGAGGCGCGCGCTGTCTAAGCGTCGCGCCGTCTTAATTTTCTGGCCCGAACGCCGTCGCAACCGCTCAGCCTTTCTCGCCATGCGCGCCGGGATGGGTGCCGGCCCGTTGCGGCAACACGGCAATGAGCGCGACGATAAGCCCGGCGAGGATGGCCGATGCGAGATAGCGGCTGATCGCAAAGCCGCCGTTGGTCACGGGCTTGTCGAGAAGATCGCCGAGCGTCGCTCCGAGCGGTCGGGTGAGAATGAAGGCAGCCCAGAACAGCGTCACACGCGAAGTCTGTGTGGAAGCATAAAGCACGAGAATGCCGACGAGCGCCCCGGCGAACAGGATTGCGCCGCCTCCATAGCCGAGATCGTTAGTGCCGGCGACCCAATCGCCGAGCGCGGTGCCGAGCGTCTGGGAAAACAGGATCGTCACCCAGTAAAACGTTTCGGCCTTCGGCGTGGTGACCGTATTGACCGAGACCGTGCCTTCCGACCATCGCCAGACCGCGAGCGAGCCCATGAGGCACGCGAGCAGCAGCGTCGAGCCGCCAAGATATCCGATCCCTAGCGAACGGTCGACAAAGTCGGCGATCGTCGTCCCAACAGTCGTCGTCGCGACGATGGTCAGCCAATAGAGATAGGCGTTGAAGCTGTTCGCGCGTATCTGGGCCGTGACCGCCGCCAGGAAAATCGCCAGAAAGATCAGCGTCCCCGTCGCGTAGCCGAGATTCATGGACATCGTCACCGCGTCGCCGCCGGTCTCGCCGAGAGTCGTGGCGAAAATCTTGATGATCCAGAACCCGAGAGCGACTTCGGGAACTTTGCTGAATTGCGGCGCGCCGCTGCTGGCCGATGGTGCGCGGCGCAACGGTTCGTCTTGCGGAAAACGCGCGGTTTCGCTTGCGCCGTTCATGGCTACTCCTCCATGACCAAAGCTTTATTGGAGTTGGGCGGCGCGAAGGCCACCGAAGCGGTATTGGGGGAAACTATATGGGCGATAACTGGGCCAGCGCGGGGCGCTTTCGAGGCCCATGAGGCGGAGCGCCCGTAGGCGTGCGCACTCGCCGCCCGGTCAACCCTTCCCGAACCCCCAGCTGTTCACGGCGCCGCGGCCGTCAGGCGTCGGCGCAATGTAGACAACAAGCTGGTTGCCCTCGCAGCAGCCGAATTTGAGGACGTCGCATGGCCAATCTTCCCCCGCGAGCACGCCGCAGCTTGTCGCCCTGGAAGAGACGGGCCTCGAGCCAATGATAAGGATCGCGACGTCAGTCGGCATGCCGACGGCGAGTTTCATGCCAGCCTGGAAAGCGTTGAACGGAGGCTGATCCGCGCTCCACATGGGAGGATAGCCGCCGACGCAGCATCCGGCGAGCAAGGCGGCAAGGAACATGGCGATCAGGGCGCGCATCGAAGATCTCGGATTTTGGGCAGGCGGATCGAGATCTCATGACGCACGGTCGCCCCGGACCGCCGTCTCGCCGACATCAATCATCGGGCAAACCGGTTAGCCGCCGGTTAAGCCCGCCGCCTTCCACCAGAATCCACCCTGCGCTAACTTGAAGCCCATGACAAAAGAGCCGAACGCGCCCAAGCTCACCCTCGCCAAGGCGCGGGAAGAGCACGCGCGCCTAGAGATTGAGATCGCCGAGCATGACCGGCGCTATCATGGGCTAGACGCGCCGACCATTTCCGACGCCGAATACGATGCGTTGCGCCGGCGTTACACCGCGCTCGAAGAGGCGTTCCCCAAACTTGCCGACGCGGACTCTGCCAACCGCAAGGTCGGCGCGGCGCCGTCGGAGAAATTCGCGAAAGTCCGCCACCGCGTTCCGATGCTCTCGCTCGGCAATATCTTCGCCGACGAGGAAGTCGATGAGTTCTGCGCCCGGGTGCGGCGGTTTCTGGGCCTGAGCGATAGCGCGTCGCTCGATGTCGTTGCGGAAGCGAAGATCGACGGACTCTCCTGCAGTCTGCGCTACGAGAATGGGGAACTCGTCCAGGCGGCGACGCGCGGCGATGGTTACGAAGGCGAGGACGTGACCGCGAACGTGCGCGTGGTCGAAGCGATCCCGAAGCGCCTCAAAGGTGCGCCCAAGGTCTTCGAAGCGCGCGGCGAGGTCTACATGCGCCATGCCGACTTTGCCGCGCTCAATGCGCGCCAGGCGGCGGCCGGCAAGCCGATCTACGCCAATCCGCGCAACTTCGCCGCCGGCTCGCTGCGCCAGCTCGATCCGCGCATGACGGCCGAGCGCCCTCTGCAGTTTTTCGCCTATGCCTGGGGCGAAGTCAGCGAGCCCTTCGCCTCGACCCAGTTCAACGCCATCGAGGTGATGGCCCGCTTCGGCCTTCCGACCAATCCTATGACCAAGCTCTGCCACTCAGCCGCGGAACTGCTGGCGCAGTACCGCTCAATCGAAGAGAAGCGGGCGGCGCTCGGCTACGACATCGACGGCGTCGTATACAAGGTCAACGATCTGACCCTGCAACAGCGGCTGGGCTTCGTCTCTCGCTCGCCACGCTGGGCGGTCGCACACAAGTTCCCGGCCGAACAGGCGACAACCATCGTCGAGGCGATCGAGATCAACGTCGGTCGCACCGGCGCGCTTACGCCAATCGCGAAACTCAAACCTGTGACCGTCGGCGGCGTCGTTGTCTCCAACGCCACGCTGCACAACGAGGATGAGATCGAGCGCAAGGATGTGCGCGTCGGCGACACGATTTTGGTGCAGCGCGCTGGCGACGTGATTCCGCAGATCCTTCAAGTCCTGCTGGAGAAGCGGCCGCACCCGGAGCCCAAGCCTTACATGTTCCCTCAAGATAAAGAAGGGAACTTCGTCTGCCCGATCTGCGGTTCGGCCGCTTTGCGCGAGATTGATGAGAAGACTGGGGTCGCGGACGTGGTGCGCCGCTGCACCGGCACGCTGATCTGTCCGGCGCAGGCGGTCGAGGGTCTCAAGCATTTCGCGTCCCGCAACGCCTTCGACATTGAAGGACTGGGCGAGAAGCTGATCGAGCTCTTTTTCACCGAAGGTTTGATTCGGACGCCGGCCGACATTTTCACGCTGCAGGCGCGCGACGGGCAAGACGGCCCGCCTTTGCGAGACTGGGAGGGGTTCGGCGAAACTTCGGCGCGCAACCTGTTCAACGCCATCGACGCACGGCGCACGATTTCGCTCAACCGCTTCCTGTTCGCGCTCGGTATCCGCCATGTCGGCGAGACCAATGCGCGGCGCCTCGCGCGCCATTTCGGCGACTGGGAATCCTTGCGCGCAGGGGCTCGGGCCGAGAACGCCGCGGAGGAACTGTCGGGAGTCGGAGGAATCGGGCCGGTCGTCGCCGAGGCGAT
Organism: Roseiarcus sp.; assembly: GCA_036521435.1. Lineage (GTDB taxonomy): Bacteria > Pseudomonadota > Alphaproteobacteria > Rhizobiales > Beijerinckiaceae > Roseiarcus. The sequence continues at coordinate 8,093 of DATDHT010000137.1, read as the reverse complement.
TGCGGATTTCTTCGCCGAGCCGCGCAACGAGGCGGCGCTCGACGCGCTCATCAAGCAAGTCAAAGTCGAGCCGATGGAGGCGATCGCCGCTGGCCACCCGCTCGCGGGTCAAACGATCGTGTTCACAGGCTCCTTGGAAAAGATGACGCGCGACGAAGCCAAGGCGGTGGCCGAGCGGCTCGGGGCCAAGGTCTCGGGCTCGATCTCGGCCAAGACCAACCTGGTCGTGGCCGGACCCGGCGCCGGTTCGAAACTCGCCAAGGCGCGGGAATTGGGCGTCGAGACAGTCGACGAGGACGAGTGGATCAGGCGCGCGGGGGCGGGGATAGGCTAAAGGCCGCGCGTGTCGCGATTAACAGCTGAAGGCGTGTCTTGGCGCCGCAGCGTCACAAAGGCCTTGTAGACTCGATCTCCGCTAAGAACTTGTGGAGCGAGATAGCGCGATTCTTAAAAGGAGCCCCCAGCATGCAAAGTTTGCGAAATGCTCTGGAGCAAAGTGAGAAGGACGGGGCAGCGATCGGCCACTTCAACGTGTCGGACCTGGTTCTGTTGAAGGCGGTGGTCGCCGCCGCGCGGGACCTCAAGGTCCCAGTGGCGGTGGGCGCCTCCGAGGGAGAGAGGGAATTCTTAGGCGTTCGGCAAATCGCCGCCTTGGTGCGGAGCTTGCGCGAAGAATACGATTACCCGATCTTCCTCAACGCGGACCATACCCATTCGCTGGCGCACGCTCTGGATGTCGCCAAAGCGGGTTTTGACTCCGTCGTCTTCGACCTGTCTGCGCTTCCCTTCGAACAGAACATCCGCCAGACGAAAGAGGCCGTCGAGGCCCTCAAAGCTGTCAATCCTGCGATCCTGGTCGAGGGGGAAATTGGCGACATCGGAACCGGATCTGAAATCCATGAAACTGCGCCCGACTTGCAAAAGGACCTGACCTCGCCCCAACAGGCGAAAGCGTTCGTGGAGGCGACTGGGATCGATATCCTCGCGCCCGCGGTCGGCAACATGCACGGGATGCTGAAGAGCATGGTTCAGGGGCAGACGAGAAAGCGACTCGATATCGCGAGAATCGCAGAGATCAAGAGCGCTGTGCAGATCCCGCTGACCCTCCACGGCGGATCGGGAACCGATGATGAAGACCTGCGCAGGGCGATTGGCGCCGGAATTAACATCGTCCACATCAACACCGAACTGCGCGTTGCGTGGAGGCGCGGCTTGGAGGAAGGCCTCAGCAAAGAACCCGACGAGGTCGTCCCCTATAAGATCCTGCCGTTTGCGGTGCAGTCGGTCGAGGCGGTCGCCCGGTCGCGCCTCGCGCTCTTCAACGCTGCGGGCAAGGCGCGCCACTGAGCTCGCTTACTCCGAGGCGAACTCGGCCGGTCGCGTCTGGCGCGCGAGCGCATCGAGCACAGCGTTGATCATGCCGCTCTCCTCGGGGCCAAAAAAGGCGGCGGCGACGTCGACGTATTCGGTCACCGCCACTCGCGCCGGCACGTCCGGGCGATTGCGCAATTCGTAAAGCGCCGCCCGCAGGATGGCGCGCATGAGCGCTTCAACCCGCTTGAGCGGCCAGCCTTCGGCAAGCGTGTCGTCGAGGCTGCGATCAATCGGCAATTGATCGCGCAGCACGCCCGAGACCACATCGCGAAAGAACGCGGCATCGGCGGGTTTGTAGGCGTCGCCCTCGATCTCTTGCCCAATCCAGTGGGCCTCGAATTCGGCGAGGATATCGTCGACGCCCTTGCCGACGATCTCCATCTGGTAGAGGGCCTGCGAGGCCGCGAGCCGCGCCGCCGAACGCCGGTCGGACCGTTTCATCGGTTAACAAGCCGACGGGCAAGATGGGCAAGCCCGATCGCCGCCCTCGCCGCATCGCCGCCTTTGTCGCCGCGTTCAGGATCGGCGCGCTCCTCCGCTTGTGCGATCGTCTCCGTGGTGAGGATGCCATTGCCGAGCGCAAGGCGGCGCTCGACCGACATGCCCATCAGCGCGCGCGCGGACTCGCCGGCGACGATCTCGAAATGAAAGGTTTCGCCGCGCACAACGCAGCCGAGCGCGACCGCTCCGTCATAAGGCCGGCCCGCCGTCGTTGCCGCATCGAGAGCGATCGCCATGCCGGCTGGAATCTCCAGGGCGCCGGCCACACTGACGAGGTCGTAGGTCGCGCCCGCCGCCTCGATGGCGCGGGTCGCGCCGGCGAGCAGATCGGCGCCGATCGCCTCATAATAGCGCGCCTCGACGATGAGGAAGCGGCCGCCTTCGAAGCGAGGCACAGGTGCGGCGGCCCGACGCGGCTCGGCCATCGGTCAGATCTCTTGGGCTCTATCAGGAACGGGGCAAGTCCATAAAGGCCGCGGGCGTCCGAGGCAAGGCTCACTTGACTGAGCGCCAGCGTCCGTAAGCCCAGGGCTGCGCCCATGAGGCATTCGGGGGAACCCGGTGGGGCGGCGCATCGTAGCCGGAGCCGCCCCAGGGATGACAGCGGCACACGCGCGCCAAGCCCATCCAGGAGCCCGCCCAGAGGCCATGGCGCTCGATCGCCTCGTCCGTATAGGCCGAACAGGTCGGAAGATACCGGCACTCCCGGCCGGTAACGCCTGAGAGGGTCAGCTGATAGAAGCGGATCAGCGCATGGGCGGCCCGGCGCGGCGCCAAAACCGGCGCGCTCACGACGCCGGCGCGCTCTCGCAAACCGCCTCGCGCGCGGCGATCTGCGCCAACGCGTCGACCACGGCGTCGAACGTCAACAAGGTGGAGGCGTGGCGAGCCTTATAATCGCGAACCGGCTCGAGCACGGCAAATTCGGCCCATTTGCCGTCGGGCGGCGGCGCGTTCGCTTTAAGCATCCGGGTCACGCGGTCGCGCAGCGCGTTGAGTTCCTCGGCGGTCGCGCCGATAACATGGCGGGCCATCAACGACGAGGACGCCTGACCGAGCGCGCACGCTTTCACGTCATGGGCAAAATCAACCACGCGTCCATCCTTGACGCAGAGGTCGATTGTCACCGTCGAGCCACACAGCCGCGAATGCGCTTTCGCGCTGGCGTCTGGCTTCGTGAGCCGCCCGAGCCTCGGAATGTTGCCCGCGAGCTCGAGGATGCGCTGATTGTAGATCTCGTCGATCATCCTGACCCGATCCTCAATGTTCCCTATATAGGTCGCGAGAAAGCCGAAATCGAGGGCTTAGAAAAACAGAGCGAAAAGCAGCGGGCGACGAGAGACGGGGATGAGCGAGAGCGCCAAATCGAAAATCAGGCCCGGCGCGACAAGCGATCGGGAGGAAGGTCAGGCGTTCGAACCGAAGTTCGGCGCGGACGGCCTTGCGACTTGCGTCACGATCGACGCGTCGCACGGCGACGTGCTGATGGTCGCCCACATGAACGCGGCCGCCTTGCGGGCGACGCTCGCGACCGGAATCGTCCATTATTGGTCGCGCTCGCGCGGCGCTCTGTGGCGCAAGGGAGACACGTCCGGCCAGACCCAGACGCTGGTCGAAATGCGGGTCGACTGCGACCAGGACGCCTTTCTCGCTTTCGTCACCGTGGCGGGCGACGGCGGAGCGTGTCACACCGGCCGGCGATCCTGCTTCTACCGACGCGTCGAGCGAGACGGGGATACGGCTCGGCTCGCGTTCATCGAACCTTCGCCGGTGAACGCCTGATGGCAACGCCCCCGCCGGCGAGTCCGCGCGGCAGCCACAAATTCACGTTAATTGTCTGGCGACATCTGGCGCGCAAGCTTAAGTTTCTCGTTGGAAGGCGAACGGTGGGGTCATTTTTTGACAGGTTGAGGGATGTTCAGAGCGGCCTATCGCAGAATTGACACCGAACCTGCGGCGGGCGGCGGACGCCCTCGCCGAGCGAAAGTCGGGATCGTGCTGGGCGCGGGCGCCGCGCGCGGTTGGGCGCATATCGGCGCGCTCCGGGAACTCGATGCGCTGGGCCTGAGACTCGACGTTGTTGTCGGCTCGTCGATCGGCACCCTGGTCGGCGGCTGCTACGCGGCCGGCCGGCTCGATATGCTTGAGGCCTTCGCCCGGTCTTTGACCCGCCGCCGGGTGCTTGGCCTGTTGGACTTCTCGTTCACCGGCAGCGGGCTGATCGGCGGCCAGCGGCTTCGGACCAGGCTCGAGGCGGGGCTTGGCGGGCTTCGGATCGAGGATTTGCCGGTCCAATTCGCGGCGGTGGCCACCGAGATCGCCGGCGGCCACGAGATCTGGCTCCGGCGCGGGCTCCTCGTCGATGCGATCCGCGCCTCCTACGCGCTGCCCGGCGTATTCGAACCCGTGAAGGTCGACGGACGGTGGCTGTTCGACGGCGCAATCGTCAATCCCGTGCCGGTCAGCGTCGCGCGTGCGCTTGGCGCCGAGCGCGTTATCGCGCTCAACATTTCGAGCGATCGCATTGGCCGCGGCGCCGTCATCCAGGGTCCCTTCGGCCCGCCCGACTCCGCATCTTCGGTTGAGGAACCGGCCCAGGACAGCAGCGGCATGATCTCCCGGTGGTGGCGCGGCTCAAACGGGGCACGGGGCAACGGGGAGGCCGCAGCGCCGGGCCTGATGACGTCGATGGTCAACGCCTTCGATATTCTGCAGGACCGCATCATGCGCTCGAGGCTGGCCGGCGACCCGCCGGACATCTTGATTCAAGTCAGAGTCGGCAACGTGGGCATGTTCGAGTTCCACCGCGCCGACGAACTGATCGCGCTCGGCCGCGAGGCGATCCGCAAGGCGGCCAGCGAAATTCGCGAACACGTCGAACTGAACCGGGCGGACGCCGCCGCGGGCCCTCCGGCCTAGGCCGTCGCGATATATTCGCGCAGAGCCTGCCGCTCGCTGTCGAGCGCGTCGACGTGCCGCTTGACGATGTCGCCGATTGAGACGATGCCGATCAGGCGGCCGTTCTCCACGATCGGAACATGGCGAAACCGGCCCTCCGTCATCGTCTGCCTGACGTGATCGATGGTGTCCTCGCGCGTCGCGGTGATGACCTTCGGCGTCATGTAGCGCGACACCGGATCGTCGAGCGCGGCAGCGCCATATTTGGCCAGGACGCGGACGACGTCGCGTTCCGAAACTATGCCCAGAACGTTGAGCGAAGCGTCCGATACGACCACGGCTCCCACCCCTTTGTCGGCCAGGAGCTGGATCACTTGCTTCAGGGTGCAATGCGGCTGAGTGGTGAAAACGTCGCGCCCCTTTTCGTCGAGAATGCGGGCAACTGTCATCGTTCTCTCCCCGATTCGGGCGGTCTTGAATCGGGCCGCCGTAGTATTGAGGATGCGCCCACAAGATGGCGCGATCAAGTTCATTTTTGTCGAGGCGAATTAACGCAGTCCACCATCGCACTGGTAGCATTGCTTGGTGATCATCGCGCTGTCGTCAGAGGATAGAAACAGCGCCAGGCGCGCGACATCTTCCGGGAGCAAGGATCGGTTGATGCATTGACGCGCGCGGAAGTCGGCGAGGTCCTCCTCGCTCATCCAAAGGCGGCGCTGCCGCTCGGTAACGACGAGGCCAGGCGCAATGGCGTTGACGCGGATATTGTCGGGGCCGAACTCGCGTGCGAGCGTGTTCGTCAGGCCCACGATTGCCGCCTTGGCCGCTGCGTAGACCGACAAACCGGGCATCCCGGTTAACCAGGCAATCGAGGAAAAGTTGACGATCGCCCCGCCGCCCAGTTCGCGCATCGATCGGCGGGCGATCTGGGCGGCGAAGAACTGGTGCTTGAGGTTGAGCGCCATCGTGCGGTCCCAATCCTCTTCGCTGACTTCGTCCGCCGCCTGCCGCTGGTCGTTGGCGGCGTTGTTGACGAGCACGGCGATCGGCCCCATGCGCTGGCGAACCTCCTCCATCGCCGTTTCGAGCGCGGCGATGTCGGTGAGGTCGCACTGAAGGAACAGCGGCGGCGGATGGGAGGAGCCGATCCTGGCGACGAGCTCCTTGGAGGCTTCGACGGCGATATCGACAAAGGCGACATTGGCCTTCTGCTCGGCGAAAGCCTCGACCATCGCGGCGCCGATGCCCGACCCGCCGCCGGTGATGAAGACAACCTTGTCGATGAGCGAGGGGTAGCGGGCGAGAGTCATGGAGCGCGGCCTTATCGTTTCAAGCTGAGGGGCGAGACTAGTCTTAAGGCGCCAATCGCCCCGGCGGAACCGACGTCTTTGCTTAGGGTGAAGCGGGCCGCCCGGCGGATACACCTCCAGGCGAGCGCCCGGCAAATAGCGTTCAATGAACGCTACTAGACGCCCATAGGCGATCGCAAAATAAGTTGCAATATTTGGGAGAGCTCGGCGGTCTGCCTGTCCGGCGCCCCGTTGCATAAGGCGGCGTCAGCCCCGCGGCTCGCGCGGCCGCGGGGCTCCCTCGTCTCAAATCACTTCAACAGGCGGAGCAGCGCCCGGCCCGCCGGGCTGTTCAATTCCTTGGCGTCGATCGTCCCGTCATTGTCCGGGTCGGCCTTCTTGAAGAGGACTTCGACGTAAGCCAGATACTCATCCTTGCTGACCGTCTTGTCGTTGTCCGGGTCGGCAACCGCCCAGTCCTTGGCTGAAATGCGGCCGTGCAGCTCCTTGTGGTCGAGCGTGCCGTCGTTGTCCTTCTCGAGCTTGTCGAAGAGAGCGCCCGCGGCAGCCTTCGCCTCCGCAAGATCAACCGTGCCGTCATGATCGGGGTCGAGGCTTTCGAGCGTCGAGGCGGCGAAGGAAGGCGAGGCGCTCATCACCGCCATTGCTGGGAGAGAGACCGCCAGCACGGATGCGAGCGTCAGGGTTTTCAGTGTCATCAGCTTCATCGTGGTGCTCCTGGAAAGATCGGAGACGCAATATTGCAGGGCTCAGCCGGTCGCGTTATCGCGGAGACCTCGCTCTGATCTTGCGGCGAGGTAATCCGAAGGGGACGAAGGCGCAAGAGTCACGGGAATCTATCCTGTTGATTCCAGGACTGATTCCCGATCATTCCCATCTGAAATGGCACGAAGGCGTCGGCGTCGAAGGGCATCCAGGTGATTGAGGCCCAGGCTGGTTCGTCGCGTGGGATCGCCACCGCGCAATCGAAACGCATGCGGGGAGGACCGAGGAAGTCCGACCGCAGCCCCTGGCAAAGTTCGGCATGAGGGAATCGCGGGCGGGGCAACCGGGAGGTCATGAGATGCGCAACATCTCACCCCTGCCCGCGACATCGCTAACTTAGCCTCGCCGTCGGAGCCGTTGAAACTTCATTTAACCTCTAGATTGATGCCGTCTGCTCCCGAAGCGAGCAGGATTGTTTCCTTATGGCTCCCGAGCTGAAGGCCTCTAAGATCGAGGCGCACGGGCGGTCGGTCCGGCAATTGTAAATCCCGCAACGCGACGAAGTTCGCGGACGGCGCGCCGGAAGATCGTCCCGCGGAGTGCGGTCTTTGGCCGAACGGTCCAACAGGGAGGCGCCTATGTACCGAAGACAGTTTCTCCTGACCGCCTTGGGCTCGGTCCTGGCTACCGCCGCAACGGCTCAAGAGCAGAAGGCCGACGCGGAGTTGGACGTCGGCCCTGTTAAAGGAACAGAAGAGCTCTGGTACATTCTTACCGCACTCGACGCCTTGATCTTCTGTATGGCGGTCGCGGTCATCAAAGATCAGGCCGTCATCGTTCAGGCGCGCCGAGAGATTCAGCCTTACACATCGCAGCTGAGCGACCCGAAAGCCGAGGAGGCGTTCAACGCGGCGCTGAAATCAAGCGAGGGGCAAGCGCGGATCGAGCAGAACAAGACCGCCGTCAGCGACGCCGCCAGGCAAGTCGACGCGTTGTTGACCGATGTTGTATCGCCGCCGATCCGCGCCAGCGTCGTGCACGCATTCGCCCGCGCGTCGACCTTGCTCGTCGCCCGCGCGGCCGAGAACCAGTCGTGGTGGTGCCGCGTCTATGCGTTCCGGAAAGTGCGGTGCTAGCGGGGGCTGCCGTCGAACTGGAACCAGCGTCGTCATTGCGAGCGAAGCGAAGCATGTGTGGACGGCCCCTCGCTTGCAAGGTCTGGGGGAGGATTTTTCGGGCGTGCGTTCGCTTGCGTGCATGTGTCCGGCCTATTGATGCAGCCGAGGCTGCTGGCCAAGATGGCTT
>DATDHT010000136.1:0-5930 GCA_036521435.1 Roseiarcus sp. | reverse complement strand
GCGCTGGCCCGCGCGTTCGGCTCGGATAACATTCGCGTGAACGCGATCGAGCCGGGCGCGGTGATGACCGATCGGCAGCGACGCCTGTGGTACAAGACGCCGGAGTCGGTCGACGCGATCGTCCAGCGTCAATCCATCAAGGCGACGCTGCTCGGCGAGGACATTGCACGTATGGCGTTGTTTCTCGCCGCCGACGACAGCCGCATGGTCACCAAGCAGTCGATCATTGTCGACGCGGGGCTTCGATGAACGAAAATGTGAAGGCGCTTCAGCCGGAGGCGCGCGGACAGACATTCGCCTTCGGGCTCAACCCCTACGGCCTGACCTATCATCTGGGCCTGCAAGGCGCCGGCGGCCCGCGCGCGAACCCCAAGGGCGCAGGCCTCGAAGGCTTCATCGCCATCGCGACCGAACTGGGTGCGAAGGTTCTGGAGATCTACGACCCATGGCTGAGAGCGCTGAGCGACGACGAGCTCCGGGCGCTCCGCGATCGGCTCGCGAACCTCGGCATGACCCCAATCGTCAGCTCTGGGCTCATGATGGGTCCGTTCGAGAGCGCGCTGCGCTCAGCCCGCATTCTCGACGCCAAGGTCATCCGCCATGGCCTGACCAATGTGCTGTGCGGCGATCGCCATGCGCTCGGCGAGAAATGGAAAGAGCTGGTGGCGCAGGTTCGCGCCGCGCTTGCCGACCGCGGACCGCGCGCGGCTGACGAGGGCCGAGTTCTGGCGATTGAGAATCATCAGGATTTCGGCAGCGACGAACTTAGCCAGTTTTGCGAGACGACCCGTGGCGTGGGCATTTGTCTCGACACCGGTAACACGTTTCCGGTCGCCGAAGCGCCGCTCGACTTCGTGGCCCATGTCGCTCCGCATGTGCGCCACGTGCATCTCAAGGACTATCGCGTGCAGTTCACCGACGAGGGCTATCGCCTCGTTCGCTGCGCCATCGGCGACGGCGCCGTCCCTTTTGTCCCCATGCTCGACATGCTGGCGGGGCAGGGCCGAAAGCTGAACGCGGTGCTTGAGCCCGGAGCGCTCGAAGCGCGCCACGTGCGACTCTTTCGGCCGGAATGGTGGAGCTGCTATCCTCCCAAGACGGCGTCCGCGCTCGCCGCCTGCCTCGCCGCGGCGAGGGTCAATCGCCTCGCTGACGACGCCGACTCTCGCACGCCCTGGGAGCGTGGCGAGGATTCCGCAATCGCGGGCTACGAATTGGCCATGATCCGCCGCAGCGCCAGCAACATGCGCGCGCTCGGCCTGGGCGCATAAGATATGGAGACTGATGAATGACCAAAGAGCTTGCCGGCAGAATCGCGTTCGTCACCGGCTCGGGCCGAGGGCTCGGGCGCGTGATGGCGGAGCGTTTGGCCGAGCTTGGCGCGGATGTCGCCATCCATGACATTTCCTGGACCGCGCCCGCCAAATACGGCGAGGCGGCCGATCTCGACGCTGTCGCCAAGGTGCTTGGCCGGCACGGCGGGCGAGTTGCGGCGGTGAGCGGCAACATCGGCGACAAGGCTGCGGTCGCGAAGATGAGGGAAGAGATCGAGGCCAAGCTCGGGCGCGTCGACATTCTGGTCAATTGCGCCGGGGGCGACATCGGCGCCGCGGGCGGTAAGCCTGACCCGAACGACGCGCTCGGCATTCCGCTCGAGGACATCAGGGCGCTGACCGAGAACAACCTCTATGGCACGATCCTCGTCTGTCAGGCGTTCGTCCCGCCGATGGTGAAGGCGGGCAGCGGATCGGTGATCAACATCGGTTCGGGGGCGGCGCATTTCGGCGTGACGAACGGGGTCATCTACGCCGCGCTCAAGGCGGCCGTCATCCACTATACGCGCTGCCTCGCGGCGTCGGTCCGGACCGAGGGCGTTCGTATCAATGCGGTGAGCCCGGGCGCAACCAAGACCGCGCGCTTCGAGGCGACTCGCGTGGTCGATCCGAAAAAGATGGATTCGTCGATCAAGTCGCTTATTCGTTATGGGGAGCCTGACGAGATGGCCGACGCCGTCGCCTTTCTGGCCGGGCCGAGGAGCAGGTATATGACCGGCCAGGTTCTGCGGGTGGACGGCGGGGAAACGCTGTTTCCAGGATGAGAACCGGCCAAGGATAGCAACAGGAGATTTGAAAGTGACGGACGCCAAGCGTTTTGACGGTATGACGGCGGTGGTGACGGGCGGGGCGTCCGGCATCGGGCTCGGCGTCGCCAAGCGGATCGCCGCCGAGGGCGGGCGGGTCACGATATGGGACCAGGACCCCACGCGTTTGAAGGCTGCGGTCGCAGAGGTCGGCGCCACTCGCGCCCGTGCGGATGAGGTCAACGTCGCCGACCCCGACTCTGTCGAGAAAGCGACCCTCGCCGCCGCTGGCGAGATGGGCCATATCGACATCCTCGTCTGCTCGGCGGGCGTGGCGGGCAAGAACGCGCTCGTCATCGACTACCCGATCGACGAATGGAAGCGCGTGTTCGACATCAACGTGCATGGCCTCTTCTACTGCAACCGTTTTGTCTCGAGGCTCATGAAGCATCGAGGTTACGGGCGCATCGTCAACATCGCCTCGATCGCCGGCAAGGAGGGCAATCCGACTGCGTCGGCTTACAGCGCGTCGAAGGCCGCGGTCATTGGCCTCACCAAGTCGCTCGGCAAGGAACTCGCGAAGGACGGCGTTTGCGTGAACGCGATCACGCCGGCAACGATCGACACGCCAATTCTCTCGCAAGTGTCGGAGGCGCATATCGCCTATATGCGCTCAAAAATTCCGATGGACCGCTTCGGCACGGTTGAAGAGGCGACGGCGATTGTCTGCTGGCTCGCGAGCCGCGAATGCTCGTTCACGACCGGCGCAGTGTTCGATCTCTCGGGCGGTCGCGCCACCTATTGAGGCGCATGAACGGAGTGGGCGCGCGTGCACGAATCTGCGTCCATTGAGACTGGCGACCTGATTGAGCCCCTGCGCCGCATGGGCCTCGTGAAAGCCGGAGAATCCGTTCGCCTTACGGCGCTGACCGGCGGGGTATCTTCGGACATCTCGCTTGTCGAAGCCGGCGGGCGACGGTTCTGTGTCAAACGCGCGCTGTCGAGGCTCAAGGTCGCCGCGCTCTGGGAGGCGCCGGTCAAGCGCAATGCGGCGGAGGCGGCGTACATGCGGGCCGTCGCGCGCTGGCTGCCGCACGCCGTCCCGCACGTGCTCGGAGAGGACGCGAAGGCAGGATGGTTCGCGATGGACTACCTTGCGCCAGAAGACCATCCGCTTTGGAAGGCCCAGCTTCTTGCCGGCATCGTGGACGTGGATTTCGCCGCCGCGGTCGGGCGTGATCTCGCAATCATTCATGCCCGAAGTGCTGCCGACCCGAATATTCCGGCCGCGTTCGCCAACGATGACACGTTCGAGGCGATCCGCATCGAGCCTTATCTGCGCGCGACTGGCCGCGCGCACCCAAAACTTGCGGCGCGCTTCGACGAGCTCGTGCATATCACGCTGACGACGAAGCGTGCTTTGGTTCACGGCGACATCAGTCCGAAGAACATCCTTCAGGGCCCGGGCGGGCCCGTGTTCCTCGACGCTGAATGCGCCTGGTTCGGCGATCCGGCCTTCGATCTTGCCTTCTGTCTCAACCATCTTCTGCTGAAGGGCGCGCGCGAGGGCGCCGACCGAGGGCGGTACAACGTCGCGTTCTCAGCGCTGGCAAGCGCCTATCTCGCGGGTGTGAGCTGGGAGAGCGCTACGGAACTCGAAGCGCGCGCGGCCGCTTTGCTGCCGGCTTTGTTCCTCGCCAGGATCGACGGCAAGTCACCGGTCGAATACCTCACGCGCGAGAGCGAGCGCGCCGCCGTGCGCCGCTGCGCCGAACCGCTGGTCGCCGATCCGCCGTCTCGGCTCAAGGACATCGTTGACGCATGGGAGCGCGCGCGATGAGCGCCAACCACCTCATCCTGAGGAGCGGGGCGAAGCCTCGCGTCTCGAAGGATGGTCCAGAAAGCGACGCCCGATTGACGTCCGCTAGAGCATCCTTCGAGGCCCCTGCGGGGCGCCTCAGGACGAGGGGCAGCGGGCTCCTCGGGACGAGGGAGAGATCGCGATGAGCGAACCCGTCATCCAATCCGTCATCGCGCGCCGCATCTGGGATTCGCGGGGACGCCCGACAATCGAAGCGGAAATCACGCTGAGCGACGGCGCGTTGGGCAGAGGCATTGCGCCGGCCGGCGCGTCGCGCGGTTCCCGTGAGGCGATCGACAAGCGGGATGGAGGCCAGCGCTTCGGCGGCTTCGACGTGCAGGACGCGCTCCGAGGGATCGCCACGGAAATCGCGCCCGCTCTCATGGGCCTCGATCCGTTCGATCAGGCCTCTGTCGACGCAAAACTCGTCGCCCTCGATGGCGCCCCGAACAAGGCGAGGCTCGGGGGAAACGCGCTGACGGCCATTTCGCTCGGCGTTCTTCATGCGGCGGCGGCAAGCCGCGGCGTTCCGCTCTGGTTTTATTGCCTCGGCGACAAGCCGGCGATCATTCCACTGCCTGAGATCCAGATTTTCGGGGGCGGTGCGCATGCAGGACGGCGAACCGACGTGCAGGATTTCATGGTGATCGCGCCGCGCGCAAAAACTTTCGCCGAGGCGCTCGAGGTCACGGCGGAGGTCTATCACTCCGCAGGCAGGATCATGGCCGAGCGGGGCCTCCTGCAGGGCGTGGCCGACGAAGGCGGCTGGTGGCCGGCGTTTTCGACCAACGAGGAGGCGCTCGAAACCTTGATGCGGTCGATCGAACGCGCCGGCCTTGTTCCAGGCGAGGACGTGAGCCTCTCGCTCGACGTTGCCGCGTCGGAATTTGGTCAAGGCGGCCGCTATCGTCTGGTCCTCGAAGGGCGCGAACTCGACCGCGATGCGCTGGGCGAAATGCTGCTCGGCTGGTGCGACCGCTATCCGATCCTGTCGATAGAAGACCCGTTCGCCGAGGACGACGACAAGGGGTTCGAGCAATTCACCGCCGCGGTCGGCGACCGGATCCAGGTGATCGGCGACGACTATCTCGTCACCAGCGCGAGCCGGGTCAGCGAGGCGGCGCTAATGCGGAGCGCCAATGCGGTGCTGGTCAAGGTCAACCAGGCGGGAACGGTCAGCGAGGCCAAGGCCGCCTGCGAGGAGGGACGCCGCCAAGGCTTCGGCACAATCGTCTCAGCGCGTTCGGGAGAGACGGAGGACACATCGATCGTCCATCTCGCGATTGGCTGGGGCGCCGGACAGCTCAAAGTCGGTTCGTTCGCACGCTCCGAACGAATGGCGAAATGGAACGAGGCGCTGCGCATCGAAGAAGCGCTCGGCGCGAAGGCGCGCTTCGCCAGCATCGATGAAATGCCCATGCGACGCCAGGCGGCGAAGCCGGTCGAAACGTCCTCTGGATGGCGAGTTTGATGACAAAGAGCCTTTCCATCGACAGCGGCGCGCTCGCAATCCCAGAGCCGGATGCAGGGGGCGTTCGCGTTTACAAAGGCATTCCCTATGCGGCGCCGCCGATCGGCTGGTTGCGCTGGCGCCCGCCTGAGCCCGTTGCGCCCTGGACAGGCTCGCGGCCGGCACACGAATTTGGCGCTCATTCCGTGCAGGGCGTCGTGTGGGACGACATCGATCTCAGCGGAGCCGCAACCTCCGAGGATTGCCTCCATCTCAACGTCTGGACGCCGGCCGCTCCGGGCGATGGCGCCCAACTGCCGGTGATGGTGTGGATTCATGGCGGCGGCTTCGTCGTCGGCTCGGGCGCCGAACCGCGCTACGACGGCGCGCGTCTTGCGGCGCGCGGCATCGTCGTCGTCACCGTCAACCATCGGCTCAATGCGCTGGGCTTCCTCGCTCATCCCGAACTCACCGCCGAATCCGAGCACCATTCGTCTGGCGCCTACGGCTTCCTCGATCTAGTCGCCGCGCTAGAGTGG
>DATDHT010000135.1:0-6136 GCA_036521435.1 Roseiarcus sp. | reverse complement strand
TTTGTTTGCATGACGTTGTTCCCCTATTGCGCTAACGCAGGTGAAATCCGCACCATGGGACTTGTAGAATTCGTGGCGCGCCGCGGTCAATTGGCCCAAAGGTCTTAGGACTATTCGAGAAAAGCACGACCCGACCACTCGAAAGTCCAGGCTGGACGAACTCGAGGAGGTGTCTCGAAGCTTCAGGCGGTCGTTGAACGCCCTGTCACGAGACGTGGGTGCGCATCAGGTTCCCGACTGTCACCCTGAGCTTGATCTCTGCAACGGGCTTATGCAGCAGGATGAGACCGCTCTCCCGCGCCTCCTGGAGGCGATCCGGGGCTGTGTCGCCAGTGATCAGCACGGCCGGAACACGCTCCTCGGTGTACTGGGACTGCAGGCGCTTGATGGCGCCGATGCCGTTCTCGCCGTCGCGCAGCCGATAGTCGCAGAGAATGAGATCCGGCCTGCGTGTGAGGGTTACGAGTCGATCGAGCATTTCAGCGCCGGAGCCGGCCACGATGACATCATGTCCCCAACTCGACAGCAAGCCCCGCATCGCGCTCTGGATGATCGTGTCGTCATCGATGACCAGGACCATCCCGCGCCGCGTCGCGAACACTGGAGTTTCTTGCGCGCTCGGTGTGGCGAGGACCTGTCCTTGCGCCAACGGAACGTTGACCTGGAACACCGATCCCTTTTCCGGCTCGGAGCGCAGGCTGACAGGACAGTCGAGCAGCTTGGCGAGCCGGTCGACGATCGCGAGCCCAAGACCAAGCCCCTTTGCCCGGTCGCGCTCGACATTTCCGAGCTGAACGAACTCATGGAAGACTTCATGCTGTCGCTCCAACGGGATGCCGCGTCCGGTATCCCACACCTCGACGCGGAGGTTGAGGTTATTCCCACGACGACAGCCCACGAGGACGCGTCCGCGATCGGTATAGCGGATGCCATTGGAAACAAGGTTCCGGAGGATGCGCTCAAGGAGGAATGGGTCAGTGCGGACGATCACAGAGCAATTGACGGAAATCAGCCTCAGACCCTTGGCTTTGGCCTCCGCGAGATGGTCACGGCAAACACGCTCCAGCAGGGGCCCGATCGGAAAGTCTTCACCTTGCGTCTCGACAACGCCGGCGTCGAGACGGGAGATGTCGAGCAGCGAATTGAACAGGCCATCCATGGCGGTGACCGAACCGCCAATTTGCCCGACGAGCCGCCGCATCTCGTCGTTCATTGGGTAGCCTTGCAAGGCCCCCACGAGCAATCCCAGGGCGTGAACCGGCTGCCGCAGATCGTGACTCGCAGTGGCGATGAACTTCGATTTGGCGACATTGGCCTCGTCCGCGGCCTCCTTTTGAACGCGCAGCTCGCGGACCAAGCTCTCGTTCTCAAGGGTGAGGCGGGTGTTGAGGATGAAATTTCTGTTGAAGCCCAGCGTCATCTGAATGCTTGAAAGCGAGTAGATGAACACGGTGAGCGCCAGGATCCAATGGAGTCCGTCGCCCCGAAAGATCGCAAAGAGGACATACGGAACGGTGGCGCCGAGGAAGCGGCAGAGAAAAGTTGGCAGGTGAAAGCCAAAACTCAGCGCCGCTCCAGCCGCGACCCCGGCGCCGAGCAACAGAACGGTGAGTTCCTGCTCGATCGGCCGTGTCGCGCTGACGCCGACGATCCCAATGCTCCAGATGAGACCCTCGATGAGACCGATAGCGGTGAACAGCCCAAGCGCCCTGCGGGTATTCACGCTCGGACCTGCGGCACGGAGGCTAATGGCGAGCGCCACTTGTCCGGCGTAGGCAACGAACAGCAGCGCGCACCAGAGCGCCAATTCGAGGCTTAGGAAGCCGTCTTCGTAAGCGACGGCGCCCGCCATGATTGCGCCGCCCAACAAAGCGCTCGCCGCGCCCACCGGCGAATTTCGCACCATGGGTTCGAGTTGGGCGGATTCGACCGCTGCATCATTCGGCACGACGGGTTCCTATCCGGAAGGCGTGCGCCATCCTATCGCACTTGCGCCGGCTGTTGAACCATGGGAATGGGAACGGATCGACATTCCGTCATTCGACCTGAGGTCCTAGGACCTGGCTTAGGCTTTAAGTCGATCTTGTGCGGCCAAGAGATCCTAGTGACAATCGGCCCATGAAGCTTCTGATTGTCGATGACCATCCGGTTGTCCGCGACGGCCTCGCCGCCTTGCTCCGTCAGTTGGGCCCGAAGGTCACGGTGCTTTTGGCCGAGGGCGGCTCGCAAGGTCTTGGCCTTGCCGATGGGCATCCCGATCTCGACCTTGTTGTTCTCGATCTGGCGATGCCCGAGAGCGACGGATTCGCGACGCTTCAAGAATTTGGCAGGCGCCAGCCTCAGCTTCCGGTCGTCGTTGTGTCTTCGTCCGAGGACCCGCGCGATGTGCGCCGCGCCCTGGCCGCCGGCGCTCTTGGCTATATCCCTAAATCCGCGCCGCCGCGAACCATCCTCGCTGCGATGCAGTTCGTTCTCGCTGGCAATGTTTATGTGCCGACTCTATTGGCCGACAACCCGGCCTCCACGCGGGACGAGGCTGGGGACGATGGCGCTCGAAAAAGCAATGTGAGTTTAACTGGCCGACAGATCGACGTGCTGCGGTTGCTTCGCGAAGGCCGTTCGAACAAGGAAATCGGTCGGGCGCTTGGTATTTCCGAGAAGACCATCAAGGTCCACGTTACCGCGCTGTTCAGGGCTCTGAACGTGGCGAATCGCATGCAGGCGGTTGCGATGGCCGACAAGATGAGACTGACTTAGCGCTCGGGATGAAGGCCGGGCTGGTCGGCGCTCACCCGCCCCTCGGTTCGCGCGCCAGCAACCGCTCCTCCACTTCCTTGTCGGTCAGCCGCGCTTCATAGACCGAACGCCACTCGATCAGGCGTGCGGTCACGGTGGCGATGACGATCGCGGTCAGCATCGGCAGGGCGAAGGCGCGCGCCTGGCCGGTCAATTCCATCATCAGCACCAGCGACGAGATCGGTCCCTGGGTGGACGCCGCCAGCATCGCGCCCGCGCCCAGAAGCGCATAAAGGCCGATATCGCCTCCCGGATGAACCCAGAGCCAGAGCTGGCCCAACGCGGCGCCTGCGAGCGCGCCGGCGGCGAGCGAGGGTGTGAACAGGCCTCCGGGCGCGCCGCTTGCGACCGAGGCGATCGACGCCATCGGCCGAATGAACACCAGCGCCATCAAGGCGATCGGCTCGAGCGGATGCAGGAACAGGAGCTGGGCGACGCCCTGTCCGTTGCCGAGAAGCTCGGGGAAGACAATCGAGATGAGGCCAATGACGGCAAGGACAAGCGGCGGCGCGATGAACCGGCGCCAGTCCGAGGGGCGAATGCGATAGGCCCAGGCGATCGCGCGGACGAACACGACCGACCACAGACCGATCAATGGCGAGGCGATGACCGTCCACAGGTACACGTCGGGCGAGATCGGGTAGAGCGGAACATTATAGAGCGGCGCGTTGGGAACGATGAAACCCGCGGTCGTCGTGGCGATCAGCGCCGCCGCGAGCGCGGGAACGACCAGCCGCAAAGCCAACGCTCCGCGCAGCACTTCGAGGGCAAACAGCGCGCCGCCGAGCGGCACGCTATAGACCGCGGCCATGCCAGCGCCGGCGCCGATCGCGACGATCAGGCGGCGCTGTTCGTCCGAGAGCTTCTGCAGGCTCGAGAACAGGTTGGCGAACACCACCCCGAACTGCTTGGGGGCGCCTTCGCGGCCGAGCGGAACGCCCATGGCGACAATCACGATCGACAGGACCGCAGTGCCGAGCGTCCTCAATGCCGGCATTCGGCCCGCTTGAAACCAGATCGCCGCGGTGACGTCGATGCTGTTGCCGCTCGTGAGCCGGGTCAACAGCCATTGGCTCACGCTGGTCGCAAGCCCGGCAGCGAGCAGCAAACCGATGTGGCGCTCGGGGCTGGCCTGTCGCGCCGCCTGGAGCAGCGCAGAAGGCTCAACCGCGCCCCAGGCGAGCTCCTGAGCCACGTCGAACAGGACCGTCAGAGCGGCTGCGCCAAGTCCGGCGCATAGCCCGGTCAGAACGACGGCGATCCAGAAGCGGATCGCGCCAGGATCGCGCAACGTCGGGGGAACTTTCGCGCCGCCGGCTGGCGCAGTCGCGTCCGAGGGGGCGGTCTCCGATCCCGTTTCCAAAGGCCGCCTCCGTGTGAGCGCGCCGATCGGCAAGCACGCATGAAACGCCTAGCGCGCGACGCGGACGTCGCAAAGGCCATTCGCGTCAACTTGCGCCCTTTCAAGCCTTCCTTTAAGCGCGAGCCCCATGAATCGCCTCGACTCAGGGACCGGCGGGGCCTCATGAGCGGGGCGTCAAAGCCTGTCGCCATCATCATGGGCAGCCAGTCCGATTGGGCGGTCATGCGCCGCGCCGCCGAGACCCTCGAGGCGCTCGGAATCGGCTACGAAGCGCGCATCGTCTCCGCCCATCGCACCCCCGACCGGCTGGTCGCCTTCGCCAAGGGCGCGAAGGCCGCGGGCTTCAAGGTCGTCATCGCTGGCGCGGGCGGCGCCGCGCACCTGCCGGGCATGACGGCCGCCATGACCATTCTTCCGGTGTTCGGCGTGCCGGTGCCATCGAAGGCGCTGTCGGGCCAGGACAGCCTCCTGTCCATCGTCCAGATGCCGGCGGGCGTTCCCGTTGGCACGCTCGCAATCGGCGAGGCCGGCGCCGTCAACGCGGCGCTGCTTGCCTGCGCCGTGCTGGCGCTGAACGATGAGGCGCTTTCGGCCCGACTCGAGGCATGGCGGGCGCAACGCACCGCCGAGGTCGCCGAGCGTCCTCGAGATGACGCCCACAAATCCGAGACCCCCGGACGATGATCCTAAGCCCCGGCGCGACGATCGGCATTCTCGGCGGCGGCCAGCTTGGACGCATGCTTGCCATCGCGGCGCTCAAGGTTGGGTTGCGCACTCACATTTTCGCACCCGAGGCCGAAACCCCGGCGTATGACGCGGCGGCGGCGCGGACCATCGCCGCCTTCGACGATGAGGCGGCGCTCGCCCGTTTCGCTGAAGGTGTCGACGTCGTCACCTTCGAGTGGGAGAACGTGCCGACGTCGACGGTCGAGTTCCTCGCCGAGCGCGTGGCCGTCCGGCCGGGCGCCCGTGCTCTGGCGCTGACTCAGGACCGGCTGACGGAAAAGACGTTCCTGCGCGATCTCGGCCATAAGGTCGCCCCCTTTGTCGGCGTCGAGGACGCGGGCGCGCTGGTGCGCGCGGTCGCCGAGCTCGGCCGCCCGGCGATCCTCAAGACCCGGCGCTTCGGGTACGACGGCAAGGGCCAGTCATTGATCCGCGAAGGGTCCAACGTCGCCGCCGTTCATCGCACGCTGGGCTCGGCGCCGATGATCCTCGAAGGCTTCGTCGCCTTCGAGCGCGAAGTGTCGGTGATCGCGGCGCGCAGCCTGGAAGGCGAGATCATCGCCTTTGACCTGTGCGAGAACGAGCACGAGCGCCACATCCTGGCCCGCACCCGCGCGCCCGCGCGCGTTAGCGCCGAGACCGCGGCCGAGGCCAAGCGCATCGCCGCCTCCGTGATTGGAGCGCTCGACTATGTCGGCGTGCTGGCGGTCGAGATGTTCGTCACCCGCGATCACCATGGCCACGAAGCGCTCGTGGTCAACGAGATTGCGCCCCGCGTCCACAATTCCGGTCATTGGACGCTCGAGGGCGCGCAGACCTCGCAATTCGAGCAGCATATCCGCGCCATCGCCGGCTGGCCGCTCGGCTCGACGGCGCGCCGTGGGCGGATCGAAATGCACAATCTGATCGGCGAGGACGCCGAGGACTGGCGCGACATCCTCGCCCAGCCCGACCTTGCTCTGCACCTTTATGGCAAGCTCGAGATCCGACCGGGCCGGAAGATGGGCCATGTCACGCGCGTCTTCCCGGAGACGACAAGCGACAACTGAACGCGCCTTGACAGGCTCGTCCGCCCGTCCTTATAGGGGCGGCTCGCTTTTAACCCCATGGTTTTGAGGCGTCGATAACGGCGGGATAGCTCAGCTGGTTAGAGCGGCGGAATCATAATCCGTAGGTCCCCGGTTCGAGTCCGGGTCCCGCTACCAAACTCAATCGGAGGCTTGGGGAGAAACTGGCCCGGAAGGGGCCTTT
>DATDHT010000134.1:0-7834 GCA_036521435.1 Roseiarcus sp. | reverse complement strand
GACATAACTTGCGCCCGTTTGCGCTCCGTCCGGCGGGAGCGAGGCGCCGCAAACCAGATCGAAGGCGATCGAATCGAGGCGCCTCGCGCGCGGCCAAGAACCGGGGTCATTGAAAACGTTGTCCGGGTAGACCGCCGCCATCGCATCGATCAAAACCAGCCGGGCCGCCTGAACGGCCTCGCCTTGGCGCCGCAAAGCCGCGGCAATGCGCACGAGCCGATGCAGGCGGATCGTCTCGGTTACAATCGCCGGATTCCGTTCATCGGGGATGATTTCACGATCGACGAGGGCGAACGCCCTGAGCGCGGCAACCGCCTCGTCAAGCCCGTCGTCAGCTAAGAGCGTTGACAGCGGCTCGCCCAAGCTTTCCCGCCCCTCGGAAAACAGGAACAGTGGAATCGGTTCGGGCGCGAGCAGCGCCGCGTGAGCGATCAGCGGCTCCGCCGCAGGGTGGAGCTTCGCGGCCTCCTCTATGGCGAGGTCGAACGCCTTCGCGACCGTCAGCCGATCATGGTACTCGGCGGGAGCATCCTTGGCGCCGCCAAGCAGCCGCTCCGGCGTCGCCTCGAAGCGCTGGCGATATTCGGCGAGCGAAATTTCCAGCCGCTCACAATAAGCCGCCGCTTGCTCATGCGCGAGCGGAAGGCCGCCCAGCGCTTCCGACAGCATTTCGGCGTCAGCGCGCTGACCCTCGCGCCCTGTGCGTGCAATGAGATAATCAGCGCCAATGTTCACGGGCCAAAGACGGACTTCGACAGGCGCGGCGATTCCCCGCCAGGCATGGGCGTTCGAGGTCACAAGCACGCGCGCGGCGCCCCCCATCGGCAGGTAGGGTCGCAAATTGGAAGCGCTCGTTGCATTGTCGTAGATAAGGAGGAGCCCTGCGCCCTCGTGGCGAAGCCGTTCGCGTACTCTGTCAAGCGCCGGCTCCTCCTTCTCGTCCGCCGCGACCCAGCCAAGGCGCACACCAAGCGCGGCGAGGTCGGCGCGCATCGTGTCGGCCGTCTGCGCCCTGATCCACCACGTGGCCCGATAATCGCCTCGATGGCGCTCGGCATAGGCAGCAGCAAGCGTCGTCTTGCCGACGCCGCGCAGCCCATGCAGCGCGGTAATCGCCACTCGGCCCTCGTAGCGCTTGAGCCCGGCATCGATTGCCTCGATCGCTTCATCGCGTCCGAGGAAGTGTCGGGGGACAAAGATCGGGATGTTGGAGAGGGCGAATTTTGCGCCGGGAAAAGAAACCGCTTGACCCTTCGCGGCCGGCGACTGCGCCGGCTTGCCTGCGCCTGGAAATCGAGCCGGGCCAATCGGCTTCGCGGGCGGCTCCAAATACGTCTTGAGGCGCGCCCGGGCGTCATCTTCACTGACTCCGAAGAGATCGCACCGCTTGACGTGCGCTAAGGTGATTGGCGCTTCGCAATCGTCCACAAACGCGAGGAGCAAGAAGTTTGGCCGTTGGCGTTGGGCGGCCCATTGTGCCGATCGGCGCTCCCAGCTCGAATAGTCCTTTGTCAGATAGATCGAGCTGACGACGCTGAGAACACGGTCGGCCCTTTGGATGCGATCTTCCATCCACGCGGGGATATCGCCGCCGGCGGATATTTCCCACTCATGAATATGGGGCGTATGGCCGAGCGTCTCGAGCTCAAGCCCGATCCAGAACGCCCAATCCTTGTCGCTGCTGGTATAGCTGACGAAAATATCGGCCACGCTCCCCCTCCGGCCGCCAGAATTCGCGCATCATCGGCCGGAGAATCACGCGGCGCAAGAGCCTGCCCTTATCCCGACACCTCCACCCTTTACCGCCCTGGAGCCCCATTCCGCCTCTTCTCCCAGTGGAGAAAAGGGCGCCATCCACAGGCCCTGCCCTGCTCACCCTCGACCCGCGCGCTGGCTCTTGCGACAAGGAACGCATGGACTCGTCTGTCATCAAAGCCGTCGGCTTCGTGCATCTTCACGTGCACAGCGCCTATTCGCTGCGCGAGGGCGCGCTGACCGTCGAAATGCTGGCCAAGCTCGCGCAAGCCGACGCCATGCCGGCGCTGGCGATCACCGACACCAACAACCTGTTCGGCGCGCTCGAATTCTCGGAGAAGCTCGCCAAGAGCGGCGTGCAGCCGATCATCGGCGCGCAGATGACGGTCGATTTCGCCGACGCGGCGCCCGCCTTCTGGCGTGGCGTCGAGCGGGACAATGCGCGCGCGCCGATCGTTCTCCTGGCCCAGAACGAGACCGGCTACGGCTGCCTGATGCGCGTCGCCTCCGCACTGTGGCTTGATCCCAAGGATGGCGACGACGCACACCTTCCGTTCGCCGCGCTGGAAGCATGTCCGGGCCTCATCGCGCTCACTGGCGGGCCTGCCGGGCCGATCGACCGGGCGCTGAGAGCTGGATTTGGCGACCTGGCTGAGAGCCGGCTTAACCGCCTGGCCAAAGTCTTCGGCTCGCGCCTCTATGTCGAGATCCAGCGCCATCGGCTCGATAGCGAGCGCACCATCGAGCCTGAGCTCATCGCGCTCGCCGATCGTGTCGGCTTGCCTCTGGTTGCGACCAACGAACCCTATTTCGCCGGGCCTTTGGACTATGAGGCGCATGACGCGCTGCTCTGCGTCGCTGAAGGCTCATTGGTGTCCACGTCCGACCGCCGGCGCCTGTCGCCCGAGCATCGGTTCAAGACGCGCGAGGAAATGGTTGAACTGTTCGCCGATCTCCCCGAGGCGGCGCATGCGAGCGTCGAGATCGCGATGCGCTGCGCCTATCGGCCTTTGACGCGAAAGCCAATCCTGCCGCGCTTTGCAGTCGCTCGCGGCGCGGCTGTCGACGAGGAGCACGAGCTCAGGCGCCAGGCGGTCGAGGGCCTGGCCGCGCGCCTCGCCGCGCATGGCCTCGCGCCTGGACAGACCGAACAGGACTATTCCAAGCGCCTCGCCTTCGAGCTCGACGTCATCCTGAACATGAAGTTCGCCGGCTATTTCCTCATCGTCGCCGACTTCATCCAATGGGCGAAGGCGCAAGGCATTCCCGTAGGTCCGGGGCGTGGTTCGGGCGCGGGCTCGGTCGTCGCCTGGGCGCTCACCATCACCGATCTCGATCCGCTGCGGTTTGGACTTTTGTTCGAGCGCTTCCTCAATCCCGAACGCATCTCGATGCCCGATTTCGACATCGACTTCTGTCAGGACCGCCGCGACGAGGTGATCGCCTACGTGCGCGAGCGCTATGGCGCCGACCGCGTCGCGCAAATCATCACGTTCGGCTCGTTCCTTGCGCGCGGCGTCCTGCGCAACGTCGGCCGGGTGCTTGAAATGCCGCTTGGCCAGGTCGACAAGCTCGCGAAACTCGTGCCGCAGAATCCGGCCCATCCGGTCAGCCTCAAACAGGCTGTGGCGGACGAGACACGACTGCAGGAAGCGGCGAAGTCGGACGAGAAGGTGGCGAGGATGCTGGCGATCGCCGAACGGCTCGAAGGGCTCTACTCCAACGCCTCGACCCACGCCGCCGGCGTCGTCATCGGCGATCGGCCGCTGATTGAGCTCGCGCCGCTCTATCGCGATCCGAAATCGTCGATGCCGGCGACGCAGTTCAACATGAAATGGGTCGAGCAGGCGGGCTTGGTGAAGTTCGACTTCTTAGGCCTGAAGACGCTGACCGTTCTCAAGCGGGCCGTGGACCTTGTCGCGCGTCGCGGTGAAGCGATTGACCTTGGCAAGATCCCGCTCGACGATTCGAAGACCTACGCGATGCTCGGGCGCGGCGAGACAATTGGCGTGTTCCAGGTGGAGAGCGGGGGCATGCGCAAGGCGCTGGTCGACATGAGGGCCGACCGGTTCGAGGACCTCATCGCTCTGGTCGCCCTCTACCGCCCGGGCCCGATGGCAAACATTCCGACCTATTGCGCGCGCAAGCTCGGACAGGAGAAGCCCGATTACATCCACCCGATGATCGAGCCGGTCCTAAGCGAGACCTATGGCGTCATCATCTACCAGGAACAGGTGATGCAGATCGCGCAGGTGCTGTCGGGCTATTCGCTCGGCGAAGCCGACATGCTGCGCCGCGCGATGGGCAAGAAGATCAAGAAGGAGATGGACGCGCAGCGCGCCCGCTTTGTGGACGGCGCGGTCGAGCGGGGCCTCACCCGCGGCAAGGCGGACGAGATCTTCGATCTGCTCGCCAAATTCGCCGATTATGGCTTCAACAAGAGTCACGCCGCAGCTTACGCATTGATTGCCTATTGGACTGGCTGGTTCAAGGCCAACCACCCAGCTGAATTCCTCGCCGCCTCGATGACGCTCGACAAAAGCAACACCGACAAGCTCGCCGAATTCCGCACTGAGGCGCAGCGCCTCGGCATCAAGGTCGTGGCGCCATCGGTCAACGAATCCCTTGTCGATTTCGACGTGCGGACGGAGGCCGGCGCGCCGACCATCCATTACGCGCTGAGCGCAATCAAGGGCGTTGGCGAAGCGCAGGCGCAGGCGCTGGTCGAGGCGCGCAAAACCCGCGCGTTTGTTTCGCTTGGCGACATGGCGGCACGGCTCGATCCGCGCGCCGTCAACAAGAAGGCGCTGGAGAGCCTTGCAGCGGCTGGCGCCTTTGATGGCCTCGAGCCCAATCGGGCGGCGGCTTTCGCCGCAATCGAGCCGATGCTGGCGATCGCCAATCGCGAAGTAATGCAGAAAGCCGCCGGACAAAACGCGCTGTTCGGAGACGCGGAGGCGGCGCCGCTCAGGGCGCGCGCCGCGCCATGGCCCGAATCGGAGCGGCTAAGGCGCGAATTCGACGCCGTCGGCTTCTTCCTCTCCGGCCATCCGCTCGAAGTTTATGACGCGGCGCTCAAGCGCCTGAGGGCCACCCGGTGGGCCGAGTTTGCGCGATCGGTGCGCAACGGCGCCTCGACCGCGCGTCTGGGGGCGAGCGTGCTCGACCGCTACGAGCGGCGGACGAGGAACGGCGGCAAGATCGGCATCGTGCAGCTCTCCGATCCCTCCGGAACGTATGAGGCGATCCTGTTTCAGGAGGGCCTGAGCCAGTTCCGCGACCTTCTCGAGAAAGGCGCGGACGTGTTGGTGACGCTGCAGGCGTCGGTTGAAGGCGAGGACGTGCGGGCGCGCATCGTCAATGTCGAGCGGCTTACAGACGCCGCCGCCAAGGTGCAAAAAGGCCTGAGAGTGTTCGTACGCGACGAGGCGCCGCTCGAGTCGATCGAGAAGCGCCTGACCGCGCCCGGCGAAGGCGAGGTGTCGCTGGTCCTGATCCTGGGGCCGCAGGAGGGGGAGGTCGAAATCCGCCTGCCCGGCCGCTATTCGGTGAGCGCGGCGATCGCCGGCGCGCTCAAGGCCGCGCCCGGGGTGGTGGCGGTGGAGCAGGTCTGAGTTTCGCGGCGGCGCGGTAGGCCTTGGCAAGCTCGCGGGGCCGCAGGCGGGGATTTGAACGGCGCGGCCATTGGTCCGAAGCGCTTGCGCCGCCCGCCTCGCTTCGCTATTGACGCGCCACGCCCATGCGCGAAAACGCGCCTTCTGGCGGCCGTTGGGGGATAGTTCAACGGTAGAACAGCGGACTCTGACTCCGTCAATCTTGGTTCGAATCCAGGTCCCCCAGCCATCTGATTTCATTACCGTTTTAGTCCGCTTCGGTGCCGCTGGGATGATCCGTTTCGGAGCAGATTTCGGAGAATTTGTCGCCGTTATGCTCGGCCGCAGGCCAATGGCCGCATCGAGAGGAATCCTTCCCCTTTCAGGCTCCCGGCCCGAACGCATTCTCCTAGGCCGGTCGTGCCGGCCAGGCCGCGTCGAGCGTCGAGACGGCCTTTAGAACGGGGAGCGGTGATGATGGCGCACCCACTCCGCGCTCTGACGCGCACGATCCTTGCTCTCGTTGTACCTATTCCAGCCGCGCTCGAAGGACGAATCTGGATGAGAATTGGGCCTCGTGCCATAACCTGTCTGAGCAACAGCGGCAGCAGGCGAAAGCGCGAGAACCGTACCGAGGGTCATAAGGGCGATTGCTTTGAGCATTTGCGCCTCCGAAGCAGCACTTGAGCTGATAACGCGTAATAACTTGGTCAAAGGCTCCCGATGGAAAGTATTCGAGCCCATTTCACCCTCCCCGCTAGACCTACCCGCCATTGGTTAGCCCCAGAGCGCGTCGATGTAGCTCTCGATCGCCCACGGTGCTTAGGGGGGCTTGCGGTCGATTGGGAGTGATTGGGGCACGCCCGACCCTGTATCAGGCGTTCTTACCCGAGCTTTCAAGCCGGTCGCGGTCACGCGATCGGAGGGACGGCAGAGGTTGACTAGGACTTGTCCGATATTCGCGCCCGATGGATCGTAAGCGGCACGGCGAACCCAGCAGTTTTTAGGAATGATCAGGGGCGGAATGTCTGCGCCTACCGGATCGGGGACATAGCCGCCGGTTAAGCCGTTGCTGATGCTGGCGGCATTTCCCGCGCCGCTGCCATAGCCGTACCCATTGCCATTCCCGTAGCCGTAGCCGTTGAAATAGCCATGGCCGTTGAAATAGCCATAGCCGTTGGAATAGCCGTTGCCATAGCGGTAGCCATAGCCATAGCCGTAGCCGTTGAAATACCCGTAACCCGGGTTGTAGAAGCCCCAGCCGCAATTGTAACCGCAAAAGTAATCGCCGAAGAAACCGAGGACGAGACCGCCGCCGGGGTGGAAAGCGGGGAAGCCGGCGCCGTGAAAGCCGCCGAAGCGGCTTCCTGCGCAAGCGGGAGCGGCGAGCAGGATCATCGGCAACGCGAGAAGGGAGCGGGCGTTAAACACGGCTTGGCTGATGGCGATCCGAACCATGTCGAGAATATGGGGCCTGGCTGCGCTGGTGGCCAGCCACCGCAAATCGTCGGGCTTCGTATGTGGCCATGAGGCGGGCGCCTTCGCAGCGCCGGAGCTTGTTGTTTGTCGGCCGCGGCCTCTCCGGGGCGCGACGTCACAGTCATCGGCTTCGACAACATTCCCGAAAGGCGCTATGCATCGGCCGGCGCTGACGAGGGTCGCGATCGGCGCCCGCGTCATCGGCCAGGGGGCCGCCCGTCTGCTCTTGCGCCGCATCAGGTCGCGGGGGAGCGCCCGAGAGCATCGTTCTGCCGCCAAGGCTCATCATTCGGTCGCGTTGCGGGGGCCAAGGTCTGCATTGAGTTCGCCGCCTCGCGGGGCTCGAACCAAATTGGGAGGAAGAAGCAATGGTTATGCAAGCACGTTCGTCGGCTCTGATCGCCGGGGCGATGATCGCGTTCGGCGCCTTGCCGGTCGCGCCTGCCACCGCGGACGCGGTCGCGGACGCCAAGGCGGCGGTCGCGAAATACGCCGGACCTCAAACGACGTGGGAAGGCCCGACCAAGGGGCCGAAGCCCGAGCCGGGAAAAAAGATCGTCTTCCTTTCCGGCGACGAGCAGAACGACATCTCCCATCTCTACGGGGTCTACATCAAGCAAGCAGGGCAGAAGCTCGGATGGGACGTCACCGTCATCGACGGGAAAGGAAGCCCGACTTCCTGGCTCGCGGGGATGAACCAGGCGATCGCGCTCAAGCCGGACGGCATCGCTCTCTTCGCCGACGCCGCGAGCCTGCAGGACCCGCTCAAGGCCGGCGTCGCGCAGGGAATCAAGTTCGTCGGCCTGCATGCCGCCGGACTGCCCGGCCCACAACCGGACCTGCATCTCGTCGTCAATATCCAGGAAGACCCGCGTGAGATCGGCAAGGCCGAGGCGGATTGGGCGATCGCCGATTCCAACGGCAAGGCGCATGTCGTCATTCTGAGCCACAACGAATACGCCATCGCCAAGGTCAAATCGATGGCGACCAAGGACGAGATCGAGAAG
>DATDHT010000133.1:0-9791 GCA_036521435.1 Roseiarcus sp. | reverse complement strand
CTCATAATATGGCCGTGTGGCCCCCCTCCGCAAGAGCGATCATTGGAGGAATCAGCGTAGGTAATATTACCGATTCGTAAGCACAACCAGAGTCGCCGGTACTCTTAAAGGGTCGATTGCTAGTGTCCCCCGCCTCCACCCCCTCCCGCCGCCGACGGGCGGCGCATGGCCGCGGCGAGACCGACGCAGCCCAAAAACAGGACGGTCAACGCCAGGAACACGTCGGCAAGCGCCATCACCTCGGCCTGCTTGCGCACGATCAGGGCAAGCTGGCGCGTCGCCGCGAGCTCGGCGTCCGACCCGCGCGCCGCCAAGGCCGCGGTCATGCTGGCCAGCCTATCCGTCGCAACTTGACGGCCCCAATTGACGGATTCGCGCAAGCGCTCGAGATGCAGGTCCATGCGCTTGTCGAGCAGGGTGTTGATAAGCGCAAGGCCGACGGCGCCGCCCAGGTTGCGCATCAGGTTGAACAGGCCGGACGCGTTTTTGATTTTCTGCGGCGGCATGGTGCCAAGCGCCAGATTGTTGATCGGCACCATCGACAGCATCAGCCCGACGCCACGGAACACTTGCGGCCACAACAGCTCCCAGAAGTCCCAGTCAACGGTGACGTAAGAGGCCTGAAAGGTCCCAACCGCGAACATGATGAAGCCGGCCGCAATCATGAGGCGCGGGTCCACCCGGTTCATCAAGCGCCCGGCGAACGGCGCGGTGAGGAACATGCACAGGCCCGTTACGAACATCGTCTTGCCGATCATCAGCGACGAATAGCCGCGCACGACCGCGAGATAGACCGGGTAGATGTATGTGAGGCCATAAAGCCCGATGCCGAGCACGAAGGCGAACATCGAGCCGGTCCAGAAATTGCGGTCGCGGAAGGCGGTGAGGTCGACAATGGGCTGGCGCGCCGTCGCCATCCGCCAGAAGAAGGCGACACAACTGACCGCCGAGATGAGGATCGCGATCGTCACCGGCTGGCTCTCGAACCAGTCCTTGGACGGCCCCTCTTCGAGTGCATATTCCAGCGCCCCGAGGAAGCCCGCCATGGTGAGCAGGCCGACGTAGTCAAAGTGAGTGAGAAGCGAATAGTCCGGCTCGTCAAAGTCGATCAACATCCAGGCTGCGATGGTGACCACGACCCCCGGACCGAGATTGACCAGGAACAGCCAGTGCCAGGAAAACCAGTCGGTCAGATAGCCGCCGACCGTGGGGCCGATCGTCGGCGCAAGCGTCGCCACGAGGCCGATGATCGGGGCGATGAACGGCTGCTTGTCGCGCGGAAAGATGGTGAAGGCGGACGCGAACACGGTGGGGATCATGCCGCCGCCGATGAAGCCCTGCAGGGCCCGCCACAGGATCATTTCCTCGATCGAGTTGGCATGGGCGCACATGAAGCTCATGAGCGTGAAGCCGCCGGCCGAAATGGTGAAGATGACGCGCGTCGACACCACCCGTGACAGGAAGCCCGACAGCGGAATCATGATCACTTCGGCGACCAGGTAGCTGGTCTGCACCCAGGTGACTTCGTCGGACGACGCGGAGAGCCCCGCCTGGATCTGCGAAAGCGAGGCCGAGACGATCTGGATGTCCAGGATCGCCATGAACATCCCGAACACCATGAAGATGAACGCCGCCACCCGCTTGAGCGAGAAGTCGCGCTGCGCCACCCCCGCTGGCGCGACAATAAGATCGGTGGCCGGCGACGAGCCGCCGGGCCGTATCGCGGCGACCGCGCTGGTCACGGCTTGACGCTTCGCGTCGCGAAGGCTTCAAGCCCGAGCGCCCCAAGCAGCGTCGGCTCCGGCGTAGCCGGATCGCGGGTATGGACAGTCGCGACAACCGAGAGGCCGGAACGGAGAGGGACCTGTTTCAGAACGTCCTCGGGAAAAGTAATGCGCACCGCGACCCACTGGACGACCTTGGTGAAATTTCCGGTCGCGTTGTCTGGCGGCAGCAGCGAGAACTGAGAACCCGAGGCCGGGGAAACAGACGACACCACCCCCTCGATCACCTTGCCGTCGAGCGCGTCGACGGAGACATCGACCTTCTGTCCCGGCTTGACGTTCGCGAGCTGGGTCTCCTTGAAATTGGCGTCGACGTAAGAAGCGTTGAGCGGCACAAGCGCCATCAGCCGAGTTCCCGGCTGCACCAGGTTTCCGACCTCGGCCGCCTTGTTGCCAATGGTTCCGTCGAAGGGAGCGAGCACGCGGGTGAACGAAAGATTGCGCTCCGCCATCTCCAACGCGGTCACGAGCTCGTTGCGCTGGCGCGCGGCCTCATCCTTCTGGGCTTTGAGCACATCGAGATTGGCCTTTGCGCCGTCCAGCCCTGCGACAGCCGACGCCTGGCTCGCCTTGGCGGCGGCCAGGCCGGCGATGGTGCGGTCACGGTCGGCTCTCGCCTGCTCGAGACGCTGCTGCGAGCCGAAGTTTGTCTGCGCGAGCTTGAAGGAGCGATCATATTCGAGAGCGGCCCGCTCGACCTCGGCCTCGGCGCTCTTCTCCTGAGCCGCCGCCGAGGCCACCTGGGCCCCGGCCTGTGCGATGATCGCGCCCTGGGCCTCGATCTGGCGGGCGAAGCGGGCGATGGTTGCGTCCTGGGTGCCAATGCGCCCCCGGGCCGCATCGACGGCGTTCTGATAGTCGCCATCGTCGATCGAAGCGAGCAGGTCGCCCTTGTGGACGACTTGGTTGTCAACCACGGGAACTGCGGTCAAATGGCCCATCGCCTTGGCGGCGATGATCGCGGTGTCGGCGCTGACATAGGCGTCGTCGGTCGAGACAAGGAAGCGCCCGGTGACGAAATAGTCGTAAGCCGTTTTGCCGCCGTAACCCAGCCCCGCGAGGATCAGAACGGGCATGATAAATCGGCGCAGGCCGGACCGCTTGACCGGCGCCGGCTTAGCCGGCACGCCGGCCGCTGGTGGATGCGCTAGAGCGCCGGAGGAGTTTCCGCCAGGAATAGGAAAGTTGGCGGGCAGGGAAGCCGTCATCGCCTTGGACGCTGTTAGCGCACCCGGCTCAGCGACCTTGTGGTCATCGGCCATGTAGGAAATTCGCCCCCAAACCGGAAAGTTGACCGAACCGTTCGGTCATTTTTATTGACATAGCGCAGGCGGGAGCGTATCGCAACAAAAATCGAACCGAACGGTTCGGTCGGCAGAGATTCGCGGTCGAGAGGGTGTAGCCAGTATGGATTCGGAGGCGCTGGAGCGGGAAGCGGGCGCGGCCAATGACGGCAGCGCCAAACGGCGGCAGATCATGGACGGCGCCCGCCAGGTGTTCCTGAGCGCTGGCTTCGACGGCGCCAGCATGAACGACGTCGCCCGCGCCGCCGGCGTGTCCAAGGGGACGCTGTACGCTTATTTTAACTCCAAGGAACACCTCTTCGAGGCGATCATCCGAGCGGAAAAAGCGCAGTCGGCGGAGCGGGTGTGCCGCTTCCTTCACGATCGCGGCGACGTGCGCGCCGTATTGGCGGACTTCGGCGTCAGGCTCCTGGAGCTGATGACCGACCCGGGCGCGCTCAAGCTCGCCCGGGTCGTGGTCGCCGCGGCCGACAAATTCCCCAGCGTCGGCCGGACATTCTACGAGTCGGGCCCATTCTATGGCGCGACGCGGCTTTCCGACGAATTGCGGGCGCTCGAGAAGCGGGGCGCGCTCAAGGTGCCCGACCCCGAGCGCGCAGCCTGGCAGTTCGTCGATCTCTGCCAGAGCTATGTTTACAAACGGCTCTTGTTCGGCGTCGTCGATTCGGTCAGTCGCGAAGACATCGAAGCCTCGGTCGCGGCCGGGGTCGATGTATTTCTCAAAGCTTATGGCGTCTAGCCCCCGCGGCGGGCCATAGTTGACGGTTCGGGGACCCGTGGCGCGCTAATTGTCATGATCGCGGATCGAGGACGTCGGCCTCGTGTCGACGACAGGATAAGCCCCGGCCGGCAGGATCGGCGGCGCGGGAGCGCTCTCCCCCACCGGCGCCGGCGGCAAGGCCACATCGGGTCCATCGCCCGGCCCCAGCGCGGCGTCCTGGGGAACGGCGGCGGCGCCCGGCGCGCTCAAATGCGCGATGTCGAGCGGCTCTTCAATATCGGGCGCTGGCGGCAAGCCGTCGCGGGGCTGAGGCGCGGGCAAGAGGTCGGGCGCGGGCGTCGGCTTGCAGATGCGCCGGGGGCCGGTGTCGGTCGAGCCGTGATTGGCGAGATCGAGGTGGATGTGGTTGTAATGAAACACGTCCGCGCCGGGTCCCAGGACGGTGGTGAAATATTGGCAGGCGCCCGCGTGAACCTCATGCAGGAAGGCGGCTTCCTGGCTGTCGGTCGTCTTCCAGTCGTGAACGAAGTCGATGCGCCGGCCATCGGCGAGGGTGAAGCCCGCCACGTCGACCGCATTGCCGAAGGCATGCTCTGAGAGCCGCGCGCCCGCCATATTGTCGATGCCCCGGCAGCTATAGGCGCCGAATACGTTGACGCTCGCGACCCTCTGCCCGAAGCGGCTCTCAGCATCGGGCTCGACGATGGCGTTGAGCCAGGCTTCCAGCGCCGGGATCATCGGACAGTCGATGGTCAAGGTCTTGTCGATGGCGATCGCGCCGTCATCGACGGCCGAGACCTTCAGCGGCCGGGTCATGCCGCAGATGCCCGGGCCGTCGATCTCCGGCGCGGAGACGATGGTGTCGGAGAGGGCGACCTGCTTGCGGGCGAAGCATGCGTTCTCAGCCTGCGCGCGCCAGACCGGGCGCTCGGGGCGGCCAGGAAATCCGCAGCTCGTAAGACACAAAGCCGCGGTCAGCATGAGCGATACAGGCGGAACGCAACGCGCCATGGCGCGAGACTTGAGCCGATTGCCTTAACAATCATTGAACCATGGCGCGTTAAGGTTCGCTCAACCATGTTTGAACTTGCGCGCCATTTCGCCGCCGCACTTTGCCAGCAAGGACGCTTGGCTATGGGCGCCCGACAGCGGAATTGGCGAGTAGCGACGGTGGGACTCGCGTTTGGGCTTAGCGTCGCGGCGCCGGCGAGCGCCCACCCGCATGTCTGGGTCACGGTCAAGAGCCAACTCGCATTCACGCCCGACGGAAAGGTTTCGGCGGTGGTTCACGACTGGGTTTTCGACGAGATGTATTCGTCTTTCGCCACTCAGGGCCTCGCCCCGGCCGGCCAGCTGGTGAAGAAAGAGCAGTTCGCCCCGCTGGCCAAGGAGAACGCCGGCAGCCTGGCTGAGATCGGCTATTTCACAACGCTGAAGATCGGCGGCAAGTCGATGGATTTCGACCCGGTCACCGACTACTGGATGCAGGAGCGGCCGGACCATCTGGTCGAATTCCATGTCACGCTGCCGCTGAAGACGCCGACGGCGATCACCAAGTTCCTCACCCTTCGGGTGTCCGATCCGGAATTTTTCATCGACTTCGAGTTCGACGACAAAGAGCCGGTGACGCTGGTTTCCGCCCCATCGGGGTGCGCAGTCACGGTCGCCAAGCCCAAGCCGCTCGAGGCGAACGACAAGCAGAAACTGTCGGAATCGTTCTTCACCAACCTCGCGCCGGGAACCAATTTCGGGTTCAAAATGGCGAGCGCCGCGATCGTCGCGTGCCCATGACGAAGCGGGCGCTCTTCTGGCTCGCTTTTGGATGCGCGGCTTGGGCCGGATCCGCCGCCAGCGCGATGGCCCAGCTTCGGCAGCGGCCCTTTGCTGTCGCGGGCGGCGAGGGCGGGGGCGGCGGGCAAGGCGGCCTCACCGGCTGGCTGATGGCCGAGCAGTCCTCGCTCACCCATCTCATCGCAGGCAAGGTGCACGCACTGCACGGGCAGCCCAGCGCCGCCTGGGGCCTGGTCGGCCTTGGCCTTGCCTATGGCGTGGTGCACGCGGCCGGTCCGGGACACGGCAAGGCGGTCCTTGCCTCTTACATGCTGGCCAACGAAACGTCGCTCAAACGCGGCGCGGCGATGGCGCTGATGGCGGCGCTGCTTCAGGCGCTGATCGCGATCGCGCTCGTGGGTGCGGCCGGATTTGTTTTTCAAGCGACTGCTTCGCAGATGACTCACGCTGCCGACTGGATCGAGCTGGCGAGCTATTGCGGCGTCGCCGCCATTGGCGCCTGGCTGGTCTGGCGAAAGGGGTCAGCGCTGATCGCGGCCCTTAGCCAACATGCCGAACGGCGCCGCGCGTTGGCGTCCGCGCCCGCCTATGCCGGCGTCGCATGGGAGCGGCCGGCCTTCAGCCTCTCCGCGGCGGCCTATCGCGCCGGATCGCCCGATGCGCCGAGCGAACTGACTGACGATTGCGGGCACATGCATATGCCCGACCCAGCTCAGCTTGACGGCGCCTTTTCATGGCGCGCCGCGGCCGGAACGGTGATCGCCGCAGGCGCGCGTCCGTGCTCGGGCGCGATCCTGGTGCTGGTGTTCGCCATGGCGCAAGGGTTGTTCGCCGCGGGCGTCGCTGCCGCCTTCGCCATAGCTATCGGCACGGCGGTCACGACGGGGGCGCTCGCCTGGATAGCCGTATTCGCCAAATCGGCCGCGATGCGCCTCGCCGCGGGGGAAAACTCGCGTCTGGCGCTGGTGGCGAAGGGATTCGAATTCACCGCAGCGCTCGCGGTGCTCTTGTTCGGCGTCGCATTGCTGTTTGGTGCGCGCGGCGCCGCGTGACGATGGCGAGCGCCGACAAAAAAAGCCGCCCTCCCGGGGCGGCTTTTCTCTATCGGATTGTCCCCTTACGCAGCGACGGCGACAGCCTTGCGCGACTTGCGATAGCCGGCAAACCCGAGGCCGGCGAAGCCGATGACCATCATCGCCCATGTTGAAGGTTCGGGGGCGGCCAGGGAGAGGCCCGACGCGCTCGTGTAGTCCCCCGCGCCATCGGCCCAGACGACCACGCCGTAGACGCCCGGCCCGGCGACGGCGTTGGAATAGAGGTCCACGAGATCCCCATTGGCGAGCGTAAGCATGACGCCATAGTCATCGAAGAAGCCGCCGGCCGGCACGCCGATGCAGGTGATCGGCGCATTCCCGCCCGCGTAAAACAGATTGTCGTAAGACACGCTCCCCGGCGCAGGGTACCAGCCAAAACTATAGGGAATGGTCTGATCCTGGTCGAAGTGGTTTTGCGGATTGATCGCCAGGATGCCCGTGATTGCGACATTATCGATGTTCAGAGCCAAATCGGAGAAGACGCCCGTGGCGCCGGTGACCGCGAGCGCGTTCGCGGGATCGACGGCGCCCTGCCAGTTCGGAGGAGGACCCATGGAGGGGCCAAGCAGATTGGCTGGCGTTCCAAAGATGCCCATCGTATCGGCAAAGGGGTCGGCGCCGATCGTGATGGTTCCGGAGCCGCTGGCGTTGCCATCCCCGCCAAACGAGAAATTGAGCGAAGACGCGTGAGCGCTTCCGGCGAAGATGAGTCCCGCGACAAGCGGCAAAGCCGCCAAAATCCTGCGTGTCATGATGAAGTGTGCGCTCCCGCGTTCAGCTCAAGCGCGAGGACATCCCTCGCGCACCCCGGCGTGGCCGTCTCGGCAAGGAAATCGACCGGTAATCTCCCCCGGCCGCCTTTTCGCCCAGCTAGCCCACCTTCCAAGACCGTGATTGAAATGTCTTCACCTGTCAACTTTAGTTTATTTAATCCGGCTCTTGGGTTATGCCGAAGCGGAAGCCAGATATTGGCTACGCCGCGGAAGCCGCCTCGGCTGCATCCGGATCGTCCTGCGCGATCTGCGGCTCTCTCACGGGGTGGGCGAGATAGGCCGCTATTCGGGCTGCGAACGCGTTCGTCGTTTCGACGAAAAGCCGCTCGAACTCTACGCCGGCGCGTCCTCTGAGTTTGTCCTTTTTCGACTCCATGCGGGCGCAAAGCTCTTCCAACGCCTGCGGCGGCAAATCGCCGTGCTCGGCCACGAACGTTCCGAGCACGTGCAG
Organism: Roseiarcus sp.; assembly: GCA_036521435.1. Classification (GTDB taxonomy): domain Bacteria; phylum Pseudomonadota; class Alphaproteobacteria; order Rhizobiales; family Beijerinckiaceae; genus Roseiarcus. The sequence goes on along the minus strand of DATDHT010000133.1, from coordinate 1,873 downwards.
ATCGTTGAAGTCGCCAAGGTCGTCACGAAGATCGTTCAGGGCTTCCGCTTGCGCCTTGAGCGCTTCCGGCCACGCGCAGGACAGCAGCGAGAGCTGGTAGCGCAGATCGACGACGCGGGCGCGAAAGGCATGCAGCGCAACCGGGTCTTCGCCGTCGAAGGCGAGGCGCCCGCGCTTGCGCGCCTGCCGGTAGGTGCGCGCGACAGCTTCGACGATGTCCTCCGTCCCGACAGCGCTCAAGTCCCATCCCTCGACGCGCCTGGCGATCGCCTTGAGCCGCGGTCGTGGCGCGCTGGCGGAGAGACCGCGACGGGCGCGCTGAGCCCCTTCCCGCTCGCGCGCGATTGCGGCCATCAGCGGTTCGGAGACCTCGGGCGGAGGCTCGAGGCGCTGGACGCGAACCGCCATGACGTCGAGATCGCGGGTCCGGCCGATCTGGCGGCGCCTTGCCGCCAGCGCCGTAATCGTCACCCGCGCCGGCTCCCCAACGCAACGGAGAAAGAGGCGCGCGATCGCGCGGGCTTCTTTGAGGGCCTTGCGTACGTCATGGACCCGCTTCGGCGCCTCCTCGCCGGGGCCGGGAAACTGCGCCGCTGCGACACTCACGGCTCGAACGAGCGCCGCGCGGCAATGTTGCGGCCAGGCGTCGGGACGCATCAGCTAGGCTTGCTCCGCCTTAATCATTTTAGCCCGTTCGCGCAGTGCGAATTTCTGCACCTTTCCGGTCGACGTCTTGGGTATTTCCGCGAAGACGATGGTGCGCGGGCACTTATAGCGCGCCAGGCGCGCCTGGCACCATTCGATAAGTTCCTCGGCGGTCGCGCTATGCCCGGGCTTCATCTCGACGAAGGCGCAAGGCGTCTCGCCCCATTTGTCGTCGGGCCGCGCCACCACGGCGGCGAGTTGAACGCCCGGATGCGCAAACAAAGCATCCTCGACTTCGATCGAGGAAATGTTTTCACCGCCCGAAATGATGATGTCCTTCGACCGGTCCTTGAGCTGCACGTAGCCGTCCTTGTGCTTCACCCCAAGGTCGCCGGAATGGAACCAGCCGCCTGCCAGCGCCTTCTCCGTCCCCGCCTTGTTCTTGAGGTAGCCCTTCATCACAACGTTGCCGCGGAACATCACTTCACCCATCGTCTCTCCGTCGGCTGGGACGGGCCGCATCGTTTCGGGATCCATCACCTCCAGCGCTTCGAGCGCATGATAGCGAACGCCCTGGCGCGCCTTGAGGTGCGCCTGAGCTTCGTGGTCGAGCGCGTTCCACTCATCCTTCCAGTCGTTGACCACCGCCGGCCCGTAGACCTCCGTCAGGCCATAGAGATGCGTCACCTCGAAGCCGGCTTCGCCCATCGCCTGGAGCACGGCGGCCGGCGGGGGCGCCGCAGCGGTAAAGAAGTGCACGAGATGCGGCAGCGGCCGCTTCTCGTTGTCGCTCGCGTTGATGAGGATCGACATGACGATCGGCGCGCCGCACATGTGAGTCACCTTGTGCTCGGCGATGAGGTCGAAGATCGGCTTGGCGCGCACCTGGCGCAAGCAAACGTGCACGCCCGCCTTTACGCTGACCGACCAGGGGAAGCACCAGCCGTTGCAATGGAACATCGGCAGCGTCCAGAGATAGACCGGATGGCGGCCGACGTCGCCGGTGAGGATGTTGCCCGCGGCGAGAAGGTTGGCGCCGCGATGATGGTAGACGACGCCCTTGGGATCGCCGGTCGTACCCGACGTATAGTTGAGCGCGATTGCATCCCACTCGTCGCCTGGCGCCGTTCGCTCGTAAGCCTCGTCGCCCTCGCCGATCAGGACCTCGTAGTCGAAGCTGCCCAGCCGCTCGCCGGGGCCGTCGTATTCGGGGTCGTCGTAGTCGATC
>DATDHT010000132.1:0-9018 GCA_036521435.1 Roseiarcus sp. | reverse complement strand
TGATCGCGCATTTTCACAACGTGATCATCGGCGGCGTGGCGTTCGGCGCTTTCGCCGGATACACCTACTGGTTCCCAAAGGCGTTCGGCTTCCGTTTGCATGAGGGGTGGGGCAAGGCCGCGTTCTGGTGCTGGTTTTTCGGCTTCTACCTGGCGTTCGTGCCGCTCTATGTTACGGGGCTCATGGGCATGACCCGCCGGCTGCAGCACTATGACGTGCCCGAATGGCATCCCTGGCTCCTGGTCGCCGCCTTCGGCGCCGCGGTCATTCTGGCCGGCATCCTGTGCCAGGTCGCCCAACTCGTCGTGAGCATCCGCCATCGTGAAGAGCTTCGCGACGTGACCGGCGACCCCTGGATGGGCCGCTCGCTCGAATGGTCGACAGCGTCGCCGCCGCCGGCGTTCAACTACGCCGTCCTGCCCGTCGTCGAGGATCGGGACGACTATTGGCGCACCCAGCGCCTCGCCGAGCGTGGAGCTGGCCCCAAAGTCGAGCCTGCCTACGCGGCGATCGAGATGCCGCGAAACAGCGCGACCGGCTTTATCTGCGCGTTCTTCGCCACTTTCGGTGGATTCGGCATGATCTGGCAGATCTGGTGGCTGGTCATTGTCGCCATCGTCGGCGCGTTCGCGACGTTCGTCATCTTCGCTTGGCGCGATCGCACTGAATATGAGATTCCGGCCGACGAGGTCGCTCGCATCGACCGCGCCAACCGCCGGGCGCGCGGGGAAGCGCTCGCGACCGCGGGGGCTCTCTCGTGACGGCCTTTCAGGCAGGCGCGGACTACGGCGACGGCCGGGGCGAGGAGGCGCGGGGCCCTGCCGCAATCGTTTTGGGTCACGCCGACCCTGCGTCGAAGCGCATCATTGTCGGCTACGGCTTCTGGATCTTCCTGCTCAGCGACATCATTATGTTCTCGGCGTTTTTCGCCACCTATGCGGTGCTTTCCGGCGAGACCGCGGGAGGGCCGAGCGGAAAAGATCTTTTCGACCTGCACAACGTTGCGATCGAGACTGCCTGCCTCCTGCTTTCAAGTTTTACCTGCGGCTTGGCCGCGATCGGCGCGCGGGCGCATAACGGTCTCATGTATTACGGCGGCATGGCCGCCACCTGCGTGCTGGGGTTGGGCTTTCTGACGATCGAGATCCATGAATTCGTCGGCATGATCGCTCAGGGCGCTGGACCCACGCGCAGCGCCTTCCTATCGGCTTTTTTCACGCTCGTCGGTTGCCATGGCGTCCACGTTACGCTGGGCACTTTATGGCTCTTGACGATGATCGCGCAGGTGTTCGCCAAGGGCTATCGCGCCGACATCCTGCGTCGCGTGCTCTGCTTCGCACTTTTCTGGCACACGCTCGATATCATCTGGGTCGCGATCTTCACGGTCGTCTATCTTTTCGGAGCAGGCGCATGAGCTCAACCGAAGACTATCAGCCGCTGCACGGGGCCGACCATGCTCCGGGCGACGAGCCCGTGGGACGCCACGAGGTCGCGGAAGGCGTCGTTGGCTATCTTATCGGCCTTGGCCTGGCGGTCCTGCTCACGGCGGTGTCTTTCTTTATCGCCGGGACGTCCTTGGTCTGGCATCCCAGCATTCCGATTGCGCTGGTGGTGCTGGCGATCGCTCAGATCGGCGTGCACCTGGTCTTCTTCCTGCACATCACCACCGGTCCCGACAACGTCAACAACGTCTTGGCGCTGGCGTTCGGCGTCTTGATCGTCTTTCTTCTGATCGTCGGGTCGCTCTGGATCATGTACAACCTGAACCAGAACATGGGGCCGATGCCAATGCCGATGGGATGAGTGGCGTTCGGGCCATGGGCTCCCGCGCTTAGGAAAGCGCGGCGAAGGGCGCAGCTTCGCTGATGTGGTTGACCTTGCGTGTCCAAATGCGCACCGGGCTCGCCCGGCCTCGCAAGCTATGTTCGCCCAGATCTTCCAATCGGCCGATACGCTCGGCGGCGGTTTCCGGGGACGACGCCTCGACCGCCCGAACAACAGCTTCGCTCACGACCAATTGAGTTTTCAACGTGCGGGTCAGCGTTTGCAGCCGCGCCGCAGTGTTGACCGTATCCCCAATCGCGGTGAACGACATGCCGTGTTCGCTGCCGACGTCACCAAGCACGACCGGTCCGTAGTTGAGACCGATGCCGATATCGAGCCGGGCGTCTCCCTTCTCTTCGCGTTCGTGGTTCCAACGTTCGAGCGTCTCGAGCATCATCTCGGCGCAATTCAGCGCGCTCGCCGCGTCGTCGGGGCTCGCAGATGTGGCGCCGAACACGGCGACGATCCCGTCGCCCATATATTGGTCGACCGTGCCGCCGCTGGCGAAGATCTGCGCCGTCATTCGGGTATGAAACTCGCGCAACATTGCGAGCACGTCTTCGGGAGCCATAAGCTCCGCCATTTTCGTGAACGCGACAATGTCGGCAAACAGCACAGCGACGGTTTCCCGGCGACCGGCCCCAAGCGGTTCGTCCTGGGAGGCCAGCATCTCGACAATGTTCGGCGAAAAATAGCGCGACAGATTGTTGCGCGCCCGTTCAGCAGCCATGCGCTGCCGGTCCATCTCTCTGAGCTTCGCGACATTGGCCAGCGCCTTGCGGACCGTAATCTCGAGATCGCGCAGATCCACCGGCTTGGTGACGAAATCGAAGGCGCCGCGATTCATCGCGGTTCTCAGATTCGTCATATCGCCGTACGCCGACACGATGATCGCCTGCACCTCCAGTTGCCGCTCACGAAGCTCGCTAAGCAAGGTCAGCCCATCCATCACGGGCATGTTGATGTCGAGCAACATGAGGTCGATGTCAGGTTCGGCTGATAGCGTCGCCAGCGCCTCCTCGCCATGCTGTGCGAAACGGAATTCGAACTCCTGGTCGCGAATCTGGACGCGGAAGCGCTGTCGGATCAAAAGCTCGAAATCAGGCTCGTCATCGACAGCGAGAATCTTGGCTAAAGCGACCAACGGGCTCCCCTTAACTCAACGGTCCGTGCAACTCGCGCAAGCGAATCTTCAAGAAATCAAAGTCGACTGGCTTGGTCACAAAATCAGCAGCGCCGCTCTCGGCGGCACGGCGGCGCCGTTCTTCGTCGCCGTAAGCGGTCAGCATCATCACCGGGAGCTCAGGCCGTCTCTTCTTGATTTCACGCAGGAGCGCCAGACCATCCATTCCGGGCATATTGATATCCGACAGGATCACGATCGGCTCCGGCTCGATTTCGACGGCGAGACGTTCAAGCGCTTCTGAGGCAGAGAGGGCAAAATGCAGCACATAGACGCCCTCTCGGGTCTCGCGACGAAATTGCTGCCGAAACAGGATTGCGACATCGGGCTCGTCATCGACAATCAAGATGCTAACCGCCATGACCTCGCAACTCATGTGGAAGAAGTGAGCGCGCCCTTGGCGCCGAGGCCGCGCGGCAAACGTACCGCGAATTCGGTGAAGTCTCCGACGCTGCTCGAAACCTCGATTGTCCCGCCATGCTGTTTGGTGACGATTTCATAGCTGATCGACAGTCCGAGCCCGGTGCCCTCGCCACTCGGTTTTGTGGTGAAAAAAGGTTGGAAGAGCTTGTCCCTGATCTCGGCGGGAATGCCGCTTCCGTTGTCGCGCACCCGGACTTCAACGGCTTTCCCGAGATCGCGTGAGGTCACGGTCAATTTCGGTTTGAACTCCCCGTCGTTTGTCTCCCGCCGACGCTTGTTCGCGGCGTAGAAGGCATTGCCGAAGAGATTGAGGAATACGCGCGTCATATCTTGCGGCACAAGCGCGATTGGCGCGATATCCTTGCCGTAAGCCCGTTCTATCGTCATGTTGAAATTTTGGTCCTGAGCACGGGCGCCGTGATAGGCGAGATTGAGCGACTCGTCGACCAGAGCGTTGAGATCCACGCTTTCCAGACTCCCGCTGCCGCTGCGGGAATGAGCCAGCATGCTCTTGACGATATTGTCGGCGCGCTTGCCATGCTCAACAATCCGCTTGAGGTTGCCGATCAGCATTTCACTTGTCTCATCGACTTCGCGGCGTCGTCGATCGTCGAGCGACGCAAGAGCCGGCGCGGCGGCCTCGTTCAACTCGCCCAAGAGGCCGACAGAGAGACTTGCGAAATTGTTGACGAAATTGAGAGGGTTCTTTATTTCGTGCGCGATTCCCGCAGTCAATTGACCGAGTGAGGCCATCTTTTCAGCCTGAATGAGATTGGCTTGGGCCGCCTTCAGCTCGTGCAGCGCGGCCTCGGCCGTGTCGCGCGCGGCTCGAGTTTCCATTTCCGCTTGTTGTCGCTCGCGTTCGAGGCGGTCGCGCTCGATCAGGCTGTCGCGCAACATGCCGAGCGTTTTCGTCATGCCGGCGATCTCAGGAACGCCTGAGTGCGGCATGGCGACGTTCAGATCGCCATGGGTGATTGAAGCAATGCTCCGATCCAGCTGTTTTAAGGGAACGGTAATCGAGTGAACGGTCAATGCGGTGAAGCCCAACGCGAGCGCCAGGGCTCCTATTCCGGCCGCGATCGCCAGTTTGGCCGCGAATTCGGCGTAGTGCATGGATGCATCGCGCCGCGCCAGGGCCTGTTGCTCGACTCTCTCCACGATTTTGTCGAGGTGGTCATCAATAGCCATGACCCGACTCTTGGCCTGCGACAGAAGGGCGTTGCCGGCCGCGCTGTCGTCGCTCGAGTAGGCGACGCCAGCCTGCCGCGCCAGGTCGGTCATGGTGTTAACTTCGCCTTCGATCGCCGCGACGACCGTGGGATCGACTGCGGAAATGGCCTTCAGATCGGAATCAAGCCCCGACTCGGCGAGGTCCGCCGCTTGCTGGGACGCCGCGAGCTGCGTGACGGCGGAGTCGATCGCCCAATATTTCAAATCACCAAAGTGCTTGCTGGCCGAATTTGCGTTCTTGACGATTGAGACAAGCTTCACTTCCTCGTTGAGGCTTTTCGCGTCGCGGATGAGCTCGCGGATCAGCAGCGCCGAGGAGCCGGCGAGGATCGCCAGCAGCAGGGCTGACAGAAAGATCAGCCGCAGGCGAATTGAGAAATTCGGCATCAATCGAATTCACAAGGGCTGCCGGCGACGCGCAGGAAGCGCCTGCCCATTCACGCCAACTGGAGAGCCTGTCAATCCCCGCTCGATTGCCAAAGCTGGCTCAAATGTCACGGCTCGTCCGAGTCTCGGCGCTCGCGAACGTCATCACATGGTTGGCGAGGCAGCAAAAGAGTGCCACAGTGGGGTTAAACTATGCGAGGAACAACCGTTCAATGCTATTGTTTGTAGGGACAGATCTGTTGTAAGCCACATGGAGGAAAAGATGAAAGCATTGAAACGTCAGCGCGCGCTCCTTCCTTTTGTCGTCCTTCTGGGCTTTGTGAACGCAGGGGCGGCCCTTGCCGCCGCCACTTCCTTCAAGGTCCCGCTGAGTGGCGCACAAAGTGTGCCGGCGGTTGACACGACAGGCTCGGGAACCGCCGATCTGACATACGACCCGGCGACTCGGATCGTCACCTGGAACATCGCTTACACTGGGCTGTCGAGCCCGATTACGATGGCTCATTTCCACGGCCCGGCGGCGGCAGGCAAAAATGCTCCGGTCGTGATCTGGCTCAGCAAGCAGGGCAGCCCGCCGGCGAACCCGATGACCGGGACCGCCACGCTCACCCCGGACCAGGCGAAGCAGTTTGCCGCCGGGGAGTGGTACGTCAACGTTCACAGCCAATCCCATCCCGCAGGAGAAATCCGCGGTCAGGTCATTCCTCCCAAGAGCTAGGCTCACAAGAGGTTCACCAGCAAGGCTGTAACCACGGCGCAGGCAAGCAGCAGCAGCGCTGCCCGCGCCGGACTGCCGGTCCGCGGCTCGGCGACGCTTGCGGGCATCACCTTTGTTCCCGTGATCATAGGGCGCAACAGGTTCTGGCCCTTGATCACCGCAAACGCCGCAATCGCCACAACATGCAGGACGATGGCCGCCAGCAGCGCATCCCAGAGGATCGCGTGAGCGGACGTGACCGCGTTGGCGACCCACGCAGGCGCCATCTCGGTCATCGGCCCTTCGTCGGCAACGTCGTTCGCGACGTAGAGTCCAGTCAACGTCTCAGCCAGAATCAGGGCGAGCAGGATGAACACCATCCAGCCGCCAGCGGGATTGTGCCCGACCTCGTGGTCGGGTTCTCGCCGAAGCGAGTCTTTGAGATGCTGTAAGACAGTTCGCGGAGAAGTAAGAAAGCGGGAAAAGCGCGCCGTCTCGCCGCCAAAGAAGCCCCAAGCCAGCCTGAACAACAACAGGGTGAGCACCGCGTTGCCGACCCATCCGTGCCAGACCATCCAGTTCAGTCGCCACGTCGCATAGGCAGCCGCGATGAGCGCCACAATGAGCCAGTGGAAGACACGGATAAAAATGTCCCACACGAGAACGATGCGCGGCGCAGTTCCCATCGCCTTCCGGTGTCGCCAGATTCGCTCAGGAGATTATCGCAATATCGCCCGGGGTCGTCCATGCCGGCCCCGATATAGGCTATTCTGGCAAAATGGCGCCCCGCTGATGACGGGCGGCGGACGGTTGGGATTCGATGACAGAGCCACGAGCGAATCGACAGTCTCTGTTTGAGAACGCTTTGGCGGAGCTCCGCGCCGGGCGGATCGAATGGGCCGCGAGTGTGTGCGATCGGATCCTGGACGCTGCTCCACAAGATCCGGCGGCGCATCAACTGGCGGCGACGATAGCGCTTCGGCGCGGGCGCCTCGGCGAGGCGGCGCGCTGGGCCAACTCCAGCTTGCAGCTGCGCCCCGATCATTCACCGACGCTGATCGTCGCTGCGCGTGTGGCGCGCGCCGCGGGCGATCTTGCGCAGGCGCGAACGTGGTTGGAACGCGCAGCTCGTTTGGCTCCCGATCGGCCGGAGCCTGCCTGCCTGGCTTGCGTGACGCTCATCGAGTCGGGCGATGAGAAGGCGCGGTCGGTCCTTGAGGACCTACTGCTCCGTTTTCCGAACTTCGTTGACGGCTGGCGGGAGATTGGGAAGGCGCTTCAGAAAGCGGGCCAACTGAAAACAGCAGTGCTCGCCTTTGCGCGCGCGGCCGAGTCTTCGGCCGATCCGATGGATCACGCGCGATTGGGCGCGGCGCTGCAGACGCTCGATCGCCCGCGCGAGGCCATCGTTGCTTTTCGAAAAGCGCTCGAGGCCGCGCCCGATCTTGCCGAAGCGAGAGCAGCGCTTGGAGCGTGCTTGCGCCAGACGGGCGATCTGCAACCGGCCCGTGTCGAGCTCGAACGAGCGCTGGCTTCTCGGCCGGGCGACGGGCGCGCCTGGTTCGCGCTTGGATTGGTCTGCGAAGACTTGCGCGACACGCTGGGCGCGATTCAGGCCTATCGACGCAGCATCGAGGCGCAGCCGGACGTTCCTGAGGCCCACGTCAACCTGGGCCTCAATCTGCAAAACTCGGGTGATCTCAACGCCGCGATGGCTTCTTATCAACGCGCGATGCGTCTCCGGCCCGATACTTTCGGTCGCATCGCCCAAGCGCTGACGTCAGCGAAGAAGGGCCGCCTTTGGCTGGATTTAGCTCGACTACGGCGCTTGCTTGAGGCTTGAACGCTCGCGCCGCACACGAAATCGCCGCCGATATGCGCCGGGATGCGAGAGCAGGAGGTTCGCGGTGGACTGGTAGCGCTCCGCTTCTTCCGCGGAGAATGGCTGGAACTGAAGCGCGAGCGCCTCGCGCAGGATCGGGAAACACTGTGCGATCGGCGTTCCACGCGGCAGCACGCCTTCGAAATTCGCATCCGTCCAAACGGCGGGAAACAATATGCCGACGTCGGTGAAGCGGTCGCAATCCACGATCCCGGTCAACAAGCGGAACGGCAGATCGGCGCGGTTCACAGGGTGAGTAGCGAACAGCGAATAGCCTGGCTCGAGCTCGATCGTCCAGAAGCTGTTGAACTTCACGATCGCAACTTCGGGATCGTAAAACGGCGTCCCCGTCACTTGCGCGGGAACATGAAAGCTGACTGGGGAGCGCGGATGGGCTTCGACGGTCAGTGCCGGATGGTCCCAATCCCAGGACAGAACGCCGTCGCGAATGGTGACGTCGCAGGGCAGGGGGATGATGAAGCCGTGCGACATCGCGTCGACGAACGGCGGGCATTGCTTGACCGTCCGCACCTCCTGCCCATGCAGATCCGAGAAGGCAATTCGCGGCATCGCGCGCAACCAATCCGGCAACGCCGCGCGCGCCGCGAGCGGGCGCGTCAACTCGTGCTCAATCGCAGGATCGCAACGAAATACGATCCGCATGACGTCTAGATCTCCGGTCGCAGAACCGTGCGCGCGACGGCGTCGCGCCAGCCGCGATAACGCGATTCACGTTCGCTTGGCGCCATCGACGGCGTAAAGCTCACCTGCCGCCGCCAAGTCTTCGCGAACTCATCAGGGTCGGGATAGAGACCGGCCTGCCAGCCTGCCAGATAGCCGGCGCCCAAGGCCGTCGTCTCCAAAATCTCAGGACGGTCGACCTGCGCGTTCACCGTGTCGGCGAGGAATTGCATCGTCCAGTCGCTGGCGCTCATTCCGCCGTCGATCCGTATGATCGAAGCAAATTCGCTGCCCCATAGTCCTTGCGAGTCCGCGCGCATCGCGTCGATGAGGTCGCGGGTCTGATAGCCGACGCTTTCGAGCGCGGCGCGCACGATCTCCTTGCGCGTGGCGCCGCGCGTCAGCCCAAAGATCGCCGCACGGGCCTCGCTGTCCCAATGGGGAGCGCCAAGGCCGGTGAAGGCGGGCACCAGATAGACCTGCTGGCGCGGGTCGGCGCTCGCCGCCAATTCGCCCGCTTCCGGAGCGCTGGCAAGAATGCCGAGGCCGTCGCGCAACCATTGCACAGTCGCGCCCGCCGAGAAGATCGAGCCTTCGAGCGCATAGGTGCGCTTGCCGCCGAACTGATAGCCAATGGTCGTCAGCAATTTGTGCGTCGACTCGACCGCCTTGTCGCCCGTGTTGACGAGAGCGAAGCACCCCGTCCCA
>DATDHT010000131.1:0-3329 GCA_036521435.1 Roseiarcus sp. | reverse complement strand
TCGAGCGGGCGGGTGTAGAGAAAGCGGATCACTAGACGCTCGATCGCGATACCTACGAGGCCGGCGACGACGAAGGCGAGGGGAATGGCGAAAGCGAGCGACCAATTCTGCAAGGAAGGCGGCAGAAGCGTCTGCACGACGTAGGTCGAATAGGCGCCGAGCATCACCATCTCGCCGTGCGCCATGTTGATGACGCCCATGACGCCGAAGGTGATCGCAAGTCCGATCGCGGCCAGGAGCAGAACCGACGAGGCCGAGATCCCGTACCAGAGGTTCTGCGCGACACTCCACAGAGCGAGGCGCGCGTGGATCGCGCTTAGGGCGGTTTCAGCCGCGCTTTTCACCGCCGGATCGGTCGCCTTCTGCGCGATCCCGTCGATGAGGCTTTGCGCGTCCTGGTCGCCGCGCTCCTTCAGCGTTGCAATTGCCGAAAGACGGTCTTGCGGCGAGCCGCCGTCGCTAGTGGCGAAGATCGCCGCTTGTGCGAGCTTCAATGCCGCCGCGACGCGCGGGTCGCTTTCCCTGGCGAGCTGCGTTTGGAGCGCCGGCAACGCCTTGGCGTCGTGTGTTCTGAAGACATCTCCGGCGGCGGCCAGGCGCTTCTCGGGATCGGAATTGGCGAGGGTCAAAGACCCCCTCGCGCCTTCGATGGCGCTTCGAAGCGCGTTGTTGACGCGGACCTTCTTGAAGGCGGCGGCGCTCGAATCCGGAATGGTTTCGCCAGTCTTGGCGTTGAGCAGTGCGCCCGCGGCAGTCCTGTAAGCCACGATATGATCGGCGGGATCGATCATGAGGCGATTGTCGCCAAGCGCCTCCAGAATGGCCGCGGCCTGCGGCGGCGCCTCAGCAGACAGTTCGCCGATTGCGGCCGCGGTTCGGGGAAACTTATCGTCGAGGAACTTTGCCAGCGTGTCGTCGACGGCGTCGGCGCGAGCGGCGGTCGCGAACGCCATGAGAGCCAGGACACCGATCGCGCGCAGAAAGCCTACAGCACGACATGTCCGCGTCGAGCAGCGGACGTCATCGCGAGGAGCGAAGCGACGTGGCGATCCAGACATCGCCTGGCGCCCCTGGATTGCTTCGCTGCGCTCGCAATGACGACTGCGGTTCGATTCAAATGCGATTTGCTTGGAGCGACACGCGTCACGAAAAACATTCGACGGCGGCATGACTTACCCTTCGGTTCGCCGGCCCATGTCCGGCGTCATCCGGCTTTTCGAGGGAGGTTCCCTCTCCCGTTAGCGGGGAGAGGGGAGGGGCCAGTGAGCAGCGTCAGCCGCCGCATTTTCCGGTCTTGACGTTGAAGTTGCCGCACTTCATCGGCGCACGCCAATCGGCGATCAGGACCTTCGAACCTTCGAGGTAGGGCGACCATTCCTGCGCCACGACCGGCGCCGGCGTCTGCCAGACCGTGTTGATCTGGCCATCGGCCTGGATCTCGCCGATATAGACAGGCTTGGTGATGTGATGGTTCGGCATCATTGTCGAGATGCCGCCCGTCAGATTGGGAACCGCCACGCCGATCATCGCGGGGATCACCTTGTCCGGCTCGAAGCTTTGAGCCTTCTCGACGCCCTTCACCCACATGTTGAAGCCGATGTAATGCGCCTCCATAGGGTCGTTGGTGGTGCGGTTGGGTTTCTTGGTGAACTCATGCCATTTGGCGATGAAGTCCTTGTTCGCCGGGGTGTCGATCGACTCAAAGTAGTTCCACGCGGCGAGATGGCCGACCAGCGGCTTGGTGTCGAGGCCCGCGAGTTCCTCTTCGCCGACCGAGAAGGCGACGACGGGGATGTCGGTCGCCTTGATTCCCTGGTTGCCGAGCTCCTTATAGAACGGCACGTTGGCGTCGCCGTTGATCGTCGACACGACCGCCGTCTTCTTGCCGGCGGAGCCGAAGGCTTTGATCTTCGACACTTCGGTCTGCCAGTCGGAGAAGCCGAACGGCGTGTAGTTGATCATCACGTCTTCGTCCGGCACGCCTTTCAGTTTCAGATAGGCGGCGAGGATCTTATTGGTGGTGCGCGGATAGACGTAGTCGGTGCCTTCGAGCACCCAGCGCTTCACCGAACCACCGTCCTCGCTCATCAGATAGTCGACCGCGGGGATCGCCTGCTGATTGGGCGCGGCGCCGGTATAGAAGACGTTGCGCTCGGATTCCTCGCCCTCGTATTGGACGGGGTAGAACAGGATCGAGTCGAGCTCCTTGAACACCGGCAGCACCGACTTGCGCGACACCGAAGTCCAGCATCCGAATACGACCGAGACCTTGTCTTTCTCGATCAGCTCCTTGGCCTTTTCGGCAAACAGCGGCCAGTTCGAAGCGGGGTCGACCACGACCGCCTCGAGTTTCTTGCCGAGTACGCCGCCCTTCTTGTTCTGCTCGTCGATCAGCATCAGCATCACGTCCTTGAGCGTGGTCTCGCTGATCGCCATCGTGCCGGACAGCGAATGCAGAATGCCGATCTTGATCGTATCGTCGGCCGCGAACGCCGCGGTGGCCCCAAGCGCCAGCGTCCCTCCCAGGGCCGCGCTAGCCGCGCGTAGAAATATCCGTCTCGTCAACGACATGTTCACCCTCGTCGCTTGCGCCCGTGAAGCAGGGCGGCGGAAGCTCGGCCCCACCAGAGGCCAGGGTCCCATTCGCAACGAGCGTGCCAGCGAAACTCCAAGGATTCGCGGGGGTAGGCGCCAGTAAAACAAGCGGCGGCGCCGAAGAATTGATCAGCGGGCGTTATCGAGGGATGCGGGAAGCGCGCTCAGGGCGCTCGGCGGCCCGGTAACCGACGCCAGGTTCTGTTTTGACGATTATCGGCGTCGTCGGATCGCGCTCGATCTTGGCCCTGAGCTGGCCGATGAAAACCCTGAGATACTGGGTGTCCTCGCGATGCGCTGGTCCCCAAACCGAGACCAGAATTTGGCGATGGGTCACCACGCGGCCGGCGTTCCGAAAGAGGACCGCGAGCAGGTCGTATTCCTTCGGCGTCAGCTTGATCAGCGCCCCGTCGCGAGTGACAAGACGCTTGTCGAAGTCCATCACGACGCCCTCGACCTCCACCCGCTGGACGGGCTGGGCAGATTGGGCCGCGTGTCGCAGCGCAGCCCTGAGCCTCGCGGTCAATTCGCCGATGCCAAACGGCTTCTCGACGTAATCGTCGGCGCCGAGATCGAGGGCCTCGATTTTCTCAGCCTCGCGGTCGCGCGCGGAGAGCACGATCACCGGAATCGTGGAGAACTGGCGGATGTCGCGCAGCACGTCCTTGCCGTCCCGATCGGGCAGGCCGAGGTCGAGAACGATAAGATCGGGCGCGCCGGTCGCGGCGAACCGC
>DATDHT010000130.1:0-8168 GCA_036521435.1 Roseiarcus sp. | reverse complement strand
GCGGATCATCGGGCAGGGCCGCGCGGCGGAGCTTCTCTATACCGGCCGGACGATGAGCGCCGCTGAAGGATCGGCGTGGGGCTTCTACAACGCCCTTCATTCGAGCGCCGACCTCGAGGGGCAAGCGCTGGCGCTCGCCCGTTCGCTCGCTGACGGTCCATGGTTCGCGCATGGCATGACCAAGACGATGCTCAATCAGGAATGGGCGATGGGGCTCGACGAACTCATCGAAGCCGAAGCGCAGGCGCAGACCCTCTGCATGACCACGCAGGACTTCCGGCGCGCATACGAAGCCTTCGCGGCCAAGCGCAAGCCTGTCTTCGAGGGGGATTGATGAACGTCGCGTCTCGCGCGCCTCCGATGAAGCGCGATTGGCTCGACTGGCCGTTCTTCGGCGAGTCCCATCGCGCCTTTGCAGGCGCGCTCGATCGTTTCGTCGCTTCGGGCGCGATTGCCGCGATCGATCATGGTGACGTCGATGGATCCTGCCGTCATCTAGCGCGAGCGCTCGGTGGAGCGGGGCTGCTCGATGTGGCGGTTGCGCCTCTCGACGGCGACGCCTGCGCAATCGACTCGCGAAGCGTCTGCCTTGCCCGCGAGACGCTCGCTTATCACGATGGACTCGCCGATTTCGCCTTCGCCATGCAAGGGCTGGGCTCCGGCGCCGTCGCAATCGCGGGTTCCGACGAGCAGCGCAGGTGCGTGCTACCAAAGGTTCGCAGTGGCGAGTGGCTCGCTGCCTTCGCGCTCTCGGAAAGGGAGGCTGGCTCCGACGTAGCGGCCATGGCCTGCACGGCGCGCGAGGACGGCAACGGATATCGCCTGGACGGCGAAAAGACCTGGATCTCGAACGGCGGGATCGCCGACGTCCACACAGTGTTCGCCCGCACCGGCGAAGCGCCGGGCGCACGCGGCATTTCCGCCTTCCTGGTTTTTCCCGACGATCCCGGATTCTCGATCGCCGAGCGTATCGACGTCATGGCGCCGCATCCGCTGGCTACGCTGCGCTTCGAAGGCTGCCGTCTTCCGGCAGATCGTCGGCTCGGCGGCGCCGGAGAGGGCTTCAAGATCGCCATGCGCACCCTCGACATCTTCCGCGCCTCCGTCGCCGCCGCGGCGCTCGGCTTCGCGCGGCGCGCGTTCGATGAGGCGCTCGCGCACGCAAGGAGCCGAAAAATGTTCGGCGCGACGCTCGCCGACCTCCAGCTCACTCAGGCGGCGCTTGGCGAGATGGCGGCGGACATCGATGCGGCGGCGCTGCTGACCTATCGCGCCGCTTGGCGCCGCGACGCCCAGAAGCTGCCGACGACGGTCGAGGCCGCCATGGCGAAAATGACCGCGACGGAGACTGCTCAGCGCGTCATCGACCGCGCTTTGCAGATGTTCGGCGGTCGCGGGGTCAAACGGGGCGAGATCGTCGAGAGCCTCTATCGCGAGATCCGCGCTTTGCGCATCTACGAAGGCGCGACCGAGGTCCAGAAGCTCATCGTCGCGCGCGAGCTGATCAAGGCGCGGCCGTCATGATCGCGGTCTGAATTCGGAGAGGGCCATGCAGAAAACGCTGCAACCCAATGGATGGGCGAAGCCAGCCGGTTACGCCAATGGCGTCTCGGCGGGCGGACGCGTCATTCATGTCGCCGGCCAGATCGGCTGGAACAAGGACTCCAAGTTCGAGACCGACGATTTCGTCGGACAGGTCAAACAGAGTTTGCAGAATATCGTCGCGGTGCTCGCCTGCGACGAGGCGCACCCCGAGCACATCGTTTCGATGACCTGGTACTTCACCAACAAACGCGAGTATCTCGACAACCTCAAGGGCGTTGGCCAAGCGTACCGCGAGACGATCGGCCGTCATTTCCCAGCTATGACCGCGGTTGCGGTCGCGGCCCTCATGGAGGACCGCGCCAAGGTCGAGATCCAGGCCGTCGCCGTCGTGCCGGACGCCTGAGGCTCGCTGCTACCCGCCGGCCCCCGCGACGAACCCGCCGCCGTCGATGACCACGGCCTGTCCGGTGATGAATGAAGCGGCGTCCGAGGACAGGAACAGGACGAGTTGCGCAATCTCCGAGGGATCGCTGATGCGCCCCATCGGGATCATCGGCAGGACCGTGTCCTTGGCGCTCTGCTCGCTGCCGAACATGCCAGTCAAGAGGGGCGTCATGACCGAGCCGGGAGCGATTGCGTTCACGCGGATGTTTTTGCGCGCCACTTCCAGGGCGACCGAGTTGGTGAGGCCGATGACACCCCACTTGCTGGCGCAATAAACGGCCGTGGTGGCGAAGCCCATGACGCCGAACAGCGACGAGGTGTTCACGATCGCGCCGCCGCCGTGAGCGATCATATGCGGCACCTGATGTTTGAGACCCAGGAAAATGCCCTTCAGGTTCACATCGATGAGGAAACTGAAGTCGTCCTCGTCCAGGTCCTGGACCGGCGCCGTCTTGCCCGGCACGCCGGCATTGTTGAAGGCGATGTCGATCCGGCCGAACCGGTCGAAGGCCCGTTTATGGAGGTCGGCCATTGCTTTCGCGTCGCGCACGTCGACTTCCGCGAATTCGACGTCCCCCTTCTTTGTCGCTTTGATCTCTTCCTTGAGGCTCGCGCCCTGAGCGGCGCCGAGTCCGGCCACGAACAGGTTCGCCCCCGCCTTGGCGAAAGCATTGGCGGTGGCGCGCCCGATCCCGGTTGTTCCCCCAACGAGAAGGACGCTCTTGCCGGAAAAGTCGTAGGTCACCTGCATCGCCAGATTCCTCCTCTACGGCGTTGTTCGGCCCACTTGGCCGAAGCCATTCAATGTGGCCTCGCTACTTTGCGCAATGCGCCGAAAGAATGGAAACAATCTGCCCGAGCAGATTCGCCATAACTGTTATAATCACGCCCTCACTCATCCCGCTCGACGCTCCTCTGATACCTCTAACTTCCTATCCGGGCGGGTCGAAGCGCTCGCGGAGGCTCTCCTCGCGGGCGCGAGAGCAAAAAGATCAAATAAGGGAGGATAAAAAATGACACGCGTTTTGGCTGCCGCGCTATCCTTGTTCATCGCCGTTTCGGCGGCGCTGATCTCCACGGTCTCAGGCGTCGAGGCGAAGACCCTCGGGATTGTCGCCTTGATCGCCAACGACGCGCTCAACGTCGCCGTCATTGCAGGCGCCACCGACGCGGCGAAGGCCGCGGGTTGGGACGTTAAAGTGGTCGACACGCAGGCGAGCGCCGACCAGGCAAACGCGGGCATGAGTTCGTTTGCGGTGCAGAAAGTCGATGCGATCATGGTTCTCGCGTTCGCGAGCACCTCGATCGGCTCCGGCCTGGCCGCCGCCAACGCTGCAAGCATCCCGGTCGCGAGCTGGGGCGGCGAAATCGTTCCCGGCATCGTCGTCACAACCAGCGGCCGGACGGTCGGCGACGACTCGGCCAAGTATCTGCTCGGCAAGGTCGGCGACAGCGCCGACATTCTGGCGATGACCTTCCATCCCGGGAAGCTCTGCATCGACCGCGGGGACGCCTTCGACGCCGCCGTCAAGGGCAAGGCCGGCCTTTCGATCACATACAACGAGGTGACCGTGCCCGGTCAGGTGCAGAACGGCAACGCCATCGCCCAGCCGTGGCTCACCGCGCATCCGGCGGGGGGCAAAAAGCCGCTGGCGATCTGGGCCTGCTGGGACGAGCCGATGCAGGGCGCCGTCGCCGCGCTTCGGCAGGCCGGACGAGACGACGTGACCACCGTCGCCATCAATGGCAGCCCTCAAGCCTTGCAACTCGTCAAGGACGGCGACATGACTGCAACCGTCTGGCAGCCCGCCTACGCGGAGGGCAAGGCCATGTTCCAGGCGGTCCTCGACTCGATCGCGGCCGGAAAATCCTGGCAGCCCAAGACCATCGCGATCCCGGGCGTCGTCGTGACCAAGGACAACGTCGACAAGTTCCTCGCCGACCACCCGAATGGTCTCTGAGGCGGCTGGCGTAAGCGCTGTTCGCGGGGACCCCGGCGCAAACGGGATCCCCGACGCCTGGATCGATATTCGGGGCTTAGGCAAACACTTCGCCGGGGAAGTCGCCCTGCGCGATGTCGACATGTGCATCGCGCGTGGCGAGGTGCACGGGCTTGTCGGAGCGAACGGCGCCGGCAAGTCGACTCTCATTCGGTGTCTGGCCGGGGTCACCGTCCCCGACGAGGGCAAGATCCTGGTTGCGGGCGAGGAGCTTCGTCCGGGCTCTCCGCAGGCGTCGGAGAAAGCAGGACTCGCCTTCATCCATCAGGAACTCAATCTGGTTCCCCACTTCAGCGCCCTTCAGAACATGCTGCTGGGCGCGCCCAAGGCGACGCGTCTCGGATTGATTGACTGGAAACGCTCGAGCCGGCCCGCGAGGGCCGCCGCGGAAAGAGTGGGAATCAAGTTTTCCCTCGACGCGAAAGTCTCGGACCTGTCGGTTGGCGAGCGCTGGCTCGTCATGATCAGCAAAGCCCTTGTTCGAGAAGCCTCGCTGATTGCGATGGACGAGCCGACCGCGGCCTTGTCGGGTCCTGAAAGCGAGCAGTTGTTTTCGATCATACGCGACCTCGCGGCAAGCGGCGTTGCGATCCTCTATGTCTCGCATCGGCTGGATGAGGTGCTCGACCTCTGCGATCGCATCACCGTCTTCCGCGATGGCCAAGTCGTCGACCGTGCCGCACGCGGGAGCCTGGACAAGCGGGGGCTCATCCGCGCGATTGTCGGTCATGACGTCAAAGGCGCGGAAGGCCGCCGCAGGATCGAAGCGGACAGAAGCGGCGTTCCGCTGTTCTCGGCGCGCGATGTGGCTCGCGGCGCCGCGGTCAAAGGGGTCAGCTTCGACCTCTACCGGGGCGAGATCCTTGCCCTCGGCGGCCTCGTCGGATCCGGCCGCACCGAAGTCGCGCGTCTGGCGTTCGGCGTCGACCGCCTTCAGCGCGGCCATTTCGAGATGAACGGAAGGCGCGTGACGATCGGCAGCGAAACCCAGGCGATTGAGCTTGGGATCGCGCTTGTGCCGGAGGAGCGCCGCTCTCAGGGGCTGATGCTCGCACAGTCGGTCGCCTTCAACATCAACATCGCGTCGCTGCAGTCGCTGCGGGTCGTCGATATTCTGCCCTTCGTCTCGTCGCAGAAGATGCGGAGCCAGGCGCATCGCCTGATCAAGGAGCTTGGCGTCAAGACGCCGAGCGGTTCGACCAGGGTCGCGAGCCTCTCGGGCGGAAACCAGCAAAAGTCGATGATCGCGCGGTGGCTGCGTCCGGACACCAAGCTCTTGATACTCGACGAGCCCTCCCGCGGCGTTGACATCGGCGCCCGCGAAGAGATTCACGAGACGCTTCGCAAACTCGCACGGACCGGCGTCGGCGTCATCGTCATTTCGTCAGATGTCGAGGAATTGGCGATCCTGGCCGACCGGATCGTGGTGATGCGCGAGGGCCATGTGGTCGGCGAGCTCGCCGGGGACGCCATAACAGAGGCGCAGATCGTCGAAATGAGCTACCACGAGGTCGGCGCTCAAGGAGAGAGGACGTGACGGCCGCGACGCAGGGTGCGAAAGCGAAGACGCCGGAGCTGGACTCAGGGCGACGCCGGCGGGCGGCGCTAACTTTCATTTCGCGCTACGGCACGATCATCGGCCTCCTCGCGATGA
The DNA here is from genome assembly GCA_036521435.1 of Roseiarcus sp. Classification (GTDB taxonomy): domain Bacteria; phylum Pseudomonadota; class Alphaproteobacteria; order Rhizobiales; family Beijerinckiaceae; genus Roseiarcus. The sequence continues at coordinate 2,525 of DATDHT010000130.1, read as the reverse complement.
TCTGTTTCTTTGCGATTAACGCGCCTGGCACATTTCTATCGCGGGCGAATTTCCTCAACATCCTCAGTCAGGCGTCGTTGACCGCGATCATCTCCGCCGGGCTCACATTCACGCTGGTGGTCGGCGAGTTCGACCTCAGCATCGGCAATGTCGCAAGTTTCATCGGCCTCGTCGTTGCTGGCCTCATGGCCAAGGAGCGTCTGCCGATCCCCGTAAGCGTGGCGCTCGCGCTTTTGGTGGGCGCCTTCATCGGCCTCGTCAACGGCTTTCTCGTAACCAAGGTCAGAATCAACGCCGTCATCGCGACGATCGGCGTGGGCACCATGCTGACCGGACTGGGCTTCTCCTACAGCGCCTTTCCGATCGCGATCGGCATTCCGCGCGCGTTCACCGAAATCTCGCTTGGACGCGTGTTGTTCGGCGTGCCGAATCCGGTCTTCATCATGGCGGCGCTCCTTGTCGTCATGTGGACGATCCTCAACAAGACCGATTTGGGCCAGCGGATGCAGGCAGTCGGCAGCAACATCGAGGCGGCTCGCCTCTCAGGAATTCGCGTCGACCGAACGAAGATGTTCGCGTTTGCGACGGCGGGTTTCTGCGCGGCTCTGACAGGCGTGCTGCTGACCTCTCTCCTCGGCAGCGGAACCCTCGCTGCGGCCGACGGCTATCTTCTCGATGCTTTCGCCGCGGTGTTTCTTGGGTCGGCCACCTTGCGCGAAGGTCAGTTTCACATCACCGGCACTCTGATCGGCGTGCTGATCCTGGCAGTTGGATTCAATGGCCTCAGCATTTTCGGCGCGCCGACCTATTTCCAGCCGATATTCAAGGGCGGAGTGCTGGTCCTCGCAGTCGGATTGTCATCGCTGGCTCGCCGATACGCCTCAGCGAGCTGATTTCGACGCCAGACCACGAGTCCCTTCCCGAGGTTTGGTCGGATCGTCGGCCTCAGTGGCGCCGGAAGCCTCCGATCAACAGGCCGCCGCTTGAGCCCAGCCAAAATCCGGGGGGCCGCCCGCCCATGCCGGGGTCACTCGGCAGTTCCGGCAATCCCGCTGCGTGCCTCCAGGCGGGGCTTCCGCCTTGATCCGCGAAGGGGGACGGCGGCGGCGCCTGATCGGCCGTTTCAGATCGATTCGAGTTCTTTCGCTTGACGACGCGTCGAGCGGGCGTCGCTGGCGCCGAAGGTTTCGCCGCCCGCACAACCGGGGCCTTTGGCAAGGGTCTGGCCAAAGCACGGCGGGGCGCCTCGGCCGCGGCCGGTTGGGTCGCCGGCTGAGCCGCAAGATACTTCTGATATTCGATCTCGCTGTCCGCCTTCAGCGCCGTGACTTGCGCGGTATCGAGGAACGATGTCGGCGCGAAGCCACTCCTCTTTTGCCATTCCGCGAGCGCGGACCGGGTCGCCGGATCCAGCGCTCCGGTCATTGGCCCTTTATAGAGATCAAGTGCGCCAAGACGCTGCTGGACTTCCTTCTCGCCCGCCGGGCCGAGGTTCAGCGCTCTTTCGGTGTCGGCGGTCCCGAGATTGTCTTTCAACTCGTCCGTCTTGGGACCGGTCGGCTCGGTCATGGCGAGTGTTTGCGGCGTGGGCGCCGGGGCGGAGGTCCTGGCGCTCTCCATGCTGGCAATTCTGTTCTTCGCCATTTGCGCGAAAACGCCGCCAGGAAAGGCGCTCAGATAGGCTTGATAATCGGCCCCCAGGTTTGAATGCTGCGCGGATTCCCACAAGAGGTTCTCCTGCGCCTGCCGCGAATCCGCCAAGGGTTCCGCAAGACTTGGCGACGGCTTCGCGTTTTCCGCCGCCGGTCCCGAGGTCGGTTGTGGGTTAAGCTCATATTCGCCGATCAGCGACGTGTTGACCCACGGCAATTGATGGTGGCCGGTTTTCTCCCAAACGTCGTTTCGAACCCGGCTCATGACGGTGTCGATGGGAACTCCGGCATCGAACAGATGCGCGAGAAATGCCGCCGTGAACGGACTGTGCGCACCAGTTGGCCCGTCGAGGGCCGAACTCTTTGGGTCGCTGGCGAATGCGATCAGCGTGCCGCGCGCCAGATCGCCGTCGATAGGGGTCAATCCGCGCTCGACCACGAGCGCCCGGGTCTTTTGCCTTGCTAGCACCGCGGCGAAAGGATTGTCGCGGCAGGCATCGAGGATGACGATGTTGACGCGGTCGTCGCGCTTCATCTGCTTGAGCAGAAGCGAGACGCTGATGGCGTTCAAATCGAGGTCGGTCGGGCTCTTGAGGACGATATCGGTCGGAACGAGGTAATTCTCCTCGTCCACCGATATGCCGTGACCGGCGTAGTAAATCACCGCAGATTTCGAGTCAGACAAAGCGGCGGAGAATTCCGAGACTTTTGATCTCATTTGACCGATGTCGAGGTCGTAGCCATCGACCACCTGAAAGCCAAGCTTTCGGAACGAGTCGGCGACAGCTTTCGCGTCGAAGACCGCATTGTCGAGGCGAACAGCGTTCTGATAGGCGCCGTTTCCGATCACGAGCGCGATCCGCTTGTCTGTCG
>DATDHT010000129.1:0-15274 GCA_036521435.1 Roseiarcus sp. | reverse complement strand
CATCGGAGCGGGCCAGATGTCGCGGGTCGATTCCGCTCGCCTCGCCGCGCGTAAGGCCGAGGAGGCGGCCGAGATGGCCGGCTTGCCCGAGCCCCTCACGCGAGGCTCGGCCGTCGCCTCCGACGCCTTCTTTCCGTTCGCCGATGGTCTCGTCGCGACGATCGAAGCCGGCGCGACCGCGGTCATTCAGCCAGGAGGATCGGTGCGCGACGCCGAGGTGATCGCCGTCGCCGATGAAGCGGACGTAGCAATGGTCTTCACCGGCATGCGGCATTTCCGGCATTGACGGATCATCGGCCGAAACCGCTCACGCAAAGGCCGGGTCGTGGGCGGCGCGGCGAGCGTGCGCTTACGGGCTATGGCTCGGGCGAAACGATGACGGAGATTTGATCCTTGGCGACGCCGCTGAACTGAAGCGCAAGCGGCCGGCCCGGCAGGTCGAACTTGATGCTCTTGCGGGCGCCTTCGCATCCCTTGGCGGCGCTAAACCCGATCGGATGCAGGTATGCCCCGCCATCGAGGACGTCGGCCCAGGCTTCCGAGGAGATCGTAACCCTATAAACGCCCGGCTTTGCCGGCGCGGCGAGCGTAAAATGACCGGCGAAGGCGGACGGCGACCTGGGGGCCCGCTCGGGCGCCTTCGGCAATCCAGCGGCCGCGAGCGGCTGGAGCTCGAGCGTCATCCCGACGTCGTAGGCAAGCGCTCCGCTGTTGGGAAGCGAAGCCTTGTCCGCGCGCATGAGCGCCGCGCGCTCGTGGTCAAGCGGCCATTTAAAGGCGTTGCAGCCCGACCCGTCCTCCGCCTGAGCGAACCCAGGCGCGGCTATCAGGGCCGCGGCTATGAGCCATCGGCCAAAGGTCATTGCACAGTTGTCACCTTCGCAGGCTGGTCGGGGCTTTGCAGCGTCTCGGCTTTGGCGCCGTGCAGGAGCTTGACGGCGGCCGCGAGCTGCGTGTCCTTGTCATGCTCCGGCGGCACGTAGGCGTCAGAGCCCTTCTCCTCCTCACCGACGTTCTTCAAATGACCGAACAGCGAGGCTTCTCCCATGCTGGAGACCTTGCCCTTCAGGTCATCGGGAATGTTTTCCAGCACCCGGATGTCCGGATCGATGCCCTTGGCCTGGATCGAGCGGCCGGAAGGCGTGTAGTAGCGGGCGGTGGTGAGCTTGAGCGCGCCATTCTCGCCGAGCGGCAGGATGGTCTGAACCGAACCCTTGCCGAATGTCCGCGTGCCGATCAGCGTGGCGCGCTTGAGATCCTGAAGAGCGCCGGAGACGATCTCCGACGCCGACGCCGAACCGCCATTGATCAGCACCACCACCGGCTTGTCCTGCGACAGATTGACGCCGGGGCGGGCTGAGTAACGCTGCCCCTGGTCGGAATTTCGGCCCCGCGTCGAAACGATGTCGCCGGTATCGACGAAGGCGTTGGTGATCTCGACCGCCTGGTTGAGCAGGCCGCCGGGATTGTTGCGCAGGTCGAGGATGTAGCCTTTCACATTCGCCTGGCCGGGTTCGGCGCGGAAATGATCGAAGGCCTTGCGCACCCCGTCGTACGCCTCCTGGTTGAACTGGGTGATGCGGATATAGCCGATGTCGCCGCTCTCCAGATGCGAGCGCACGGATTGAACATGAATGATCTCGCGGACGATCGTGACCTCCTTGAGGTCCCCCTTCGATCCGCGCTCGACGGTCAGCTTCACCGGCGACTTGGCGGGGCCGCGCATCTTGTCGACCGCTTCCTTGAGGGTCAGGCCCTTCACCGCCGTATCGTCGATGCGGGTGACCAGATCGCCGGACATCATGCCGGCGCGCGCCGCGGGTGTATCGTCGATCGGGCTGACGACCTTGACCAGCCCATTCTCCATCATCACTTCGAGGCCCAGGCCGCCGAATTCCTCGCCCTTCATGCTGCTCTGGAAGTCCTGCAAGGCCTTGGGATCAAAATAATTTGAATGCGGGTCGAGGGACGCCAGCATCCCGTCGATCGCCGACTTGATCATTTTCTGGTCGTCAGGCTTCTCGGCATAGTTGTCGCGAGCTTTGTTGAACACTTCGGCAAAGAGCGCGAGCTTGTCATTCGTGCTGGCGCCGGCGGCGCGCAGCACATCATGCGAGGCGCCGACCAGCACAACGCCGGCGGCGACTCCATAGGCGAGATAGGAAAGACCTTTCCTCATCGGCGTACGCTCAGCTCCCTGGCTCGTGTCGAGCGCATCAATTCGGCTTGGCGGGAGTCGCCTTGCCCGGGTCGGTCGGCGCCAGGGACGTCGCCGGCGCCGTAGCCGGATCGCTCTTTACCGGGGCCGCCTCGGCCTTCACCGCCGGCTCGACGTACTTGATCCCGTGCAACAGGTCGACGGCGGCGGTGAGTTGCTTGTCGTCCTTCTCGTTCGGCGGGACATAGGCCTGGGAAGCCGATGTATCCTCGGCGCCGTTGGCGAGATGGCCCTTGAGCGAAGCCTCGCCCTTCATGTCGTCCTTGCCCTTGAGGTCGTCAGGCACGTCCTCCAGCACCTTGACGTCAGGCTCGATGCCCTTGGCCTGGATCGATCGGCCCGATGGCGTATAGTAGCGCGCCGTCGTGAGCCTGAGCGCGCCGTTCTCGCCAAGCGGCATGATCGTTTGCACTGACCCCTTGCCGAATGACCGGGTGCCGATCAGCGTCGCGCGCTTGTGGTCCTGCAAGGCGCCCGAGACGATTTCCGAGGCCGACGCTGAGCCGCCGTTGATAAGGACCACAAGGGGTTTGCCACCCGATAGGTCGCCGCCCGGCTTAGCGTCGAAGCGTTGGGTCTCATCCGCGGTGCGGCCGCGGGTCGAGACGATCTCGCCCCTGTCGACGAACGAATTGACGACGTCGATCGACTGGTCGAGCAATCCCCCCGGATTGTTGCGCAGATCCAGGATATAGCCCTTGAATTTGTCGGCCGGAATCTCGCTGTGCAGCTTCTCCATCGCACTCTTCAGGCCGTCCCCGGTCTGCTCGGTGAACTGAGTGATGCGGATGTAGCCGATGTCGCCATCCTGAACATGCGAGCGGACCGACTGGACGTGGATGAGATCGCGGACGATGGTGAAATCCTTGACGTCCTTCCTGGGTCCGCGGACGACCTTGAGCTTCACCGGAGAATTGATCGAGCCGCGCATTTTCTCGACCGCCTGATCGAGTGTCAGCCCCTGTGTGGACGTGTCGTCAATGGCCGTTATGATGTCGCCCGAGAGCACGCCTGCCTTGGCGGCTGGCGTATCATCGATCGGGGTTACGACCTTGAGAAGACCGTCTTCCTGCGTCACCTCGATGCCAAGGCCACCGAACTCGCCCTTCGTCTGGACCTGCATGTCGCGAAACGCTTTGGCGTCCATGTAGCTCGAATGTGGATCGAGCGAGGACAGCATGCCGTTAATCGCGGCGTCGATCATTTTAGATTCATCTGGCTTCTCGACATAGTCGTTTCGGATCTTGTCGAACACGTCGCCGAACAGATTGAGCTGCCGATAGGTGTCGGCGGCCGCAGCGTAAGCCGCCGGACTGACGAACAGCAGCGCTTGCGGAGCCGTAGCCGCGGCTGCGGCTCCCAAAACGACTCCAACTCCCAAGTAACCAGCTTTACGAATCATCCGCGCGCCTTCTCGATGTCTGACTTTGCCCACCACGGCCCCGGATCGATTGCAGTTCCGTCCTTGCGAAGCTCTATATAGAGAACCGGCCGCCCCACGCCAACTGCGGCCGCCGTCGCCATGCGAGCGGACCCGTCGCCCATTACGCCGACCGGTTCTCCCGCCAATACGAACTCGCCGGATTGAACATTGATTCGATCCATTCCGGCAAGCAGGACATAATATCCCCCGCCCGCGTCGATGATCAAGAGTTGTCCGTAACTCCGGTATGCTCCGGCGAAAAGCACGGCGCCGTCCGCCGGCGCGGAGACGGTCGCTGCGGCAGGCGTCGCCAAGGAGACCCCCCGTTCGAGCGTTCCAAAGTCGTCCGACGAACCGAATGTCTTCAGAATCGCGCCCGCGGCGGGCAGCCGCACGCGTCCTTTCGCGTCGGCGAAGGCGATTTCGGGCTCGAGGCGCGCTGTTTCGGCGCCGTGAGCGGCTTGCGCTCGCGCCTCGATTTCGTTCGCCACGGCAACCTCGGTCGCATGTGCCGCCGCTGCCGAGGCTTTACGAGCGGCGCTCTCGCTGTCGAGCTTTGCGATGAGATCCTTGAGCGACCCTGCCTTTTTGGCGAGGTCGGCCGCGCGTTGCTGCTGCGAGCCGAGCGCGTCCTGCGCCGAGGCGAGAGACTGCTGGCGCGCGTCAATGAGCGCCGCAAGGCGCATTTTGTCGGCCGCAAGGCCTTTGCCCTTCTCGGTCAGTTCGTCGCGCTCCCGCGCAATCGATTCGCGGGTCTTGGCGAGATCGTCGAGATCCCGCCGAGCCGCTTCGACCTCCGATTTCAGCTCCGGTATGAGGGCGCCCATAACGGTTGCCGCGCGGACCGCCTGCGACATGTCGTCCGGCTTGACGAGAATGGCGGGGGGAGGATTGCTTCCCATCCGCTGGAGGGCCGCAAGCACGTCGGCGATAATTCCGCGCCGACGCTCGAGCGAACGCGAGAGTTCGTCGGCGGTTGCGTTGAGGCTCGACAATCTCTCGGCTGCCGCGGCGGCGCCGCGCTCGGCGTCCTGCACCTTGGCGGTGGTTTCGATAAGGGCTGCGGAAAGGCGGGCCCGATCGGCGCGAACGGAGTCGATTTCGGTCTTGATCGCCCGCCGCTGCTCGTCCGACTGGCGCAGCGTGTCTTCAACGCCGCGGAGCTCCATTTCCTTGTCGGCGCGTTGCTGATCCGCCGCAGCCGGGGGATTCGGCGGGGCAGGGTCGGCGAGCGCGTTGCACGCGCCAAACGAGGCAGCCAAGGCGGCCACCCCGGCGCGATTTGTCCATGTTCGCCTTCTGTGCACGGGGGCATGGATCATCAAATTTAGGTAATATCTAGGCGGTCGAGGCAATAATGTCCTCCCGACTTGCCGGCAGCCATCGGGAGACCGTCAGCCGCGGTGATAAGGATGCCCGGTGAGAATTGTCATGGCGCGATACAACTGTTCGCCAGCCATCACCCGGACGAGCTGGTGGGGCCAGGTCATTCGGCCAAAGCTCAGCACTCGATGGGCCACGGCGCGAAGCGACGGGTCGAGCCCGTCCGGGCCACCGATCACGACCGCATAGGTCGGTCGCGACGCGTCACGCTCCCGGCCGATGTCGGCGGCCCATTCCTCGCTGGTCGCCGACGGCCCTTGCTCGTCAAGCAAAACCAAAGCGCCGCCCTTGGGCGTGGCCGCGAGGATTGCGGCGGCTTCTTCGGCTCGCCTTTCGTCCGGCCGACGCGAGCGGGATTCGCCAATCTCACGTAAGTCAACGCCAACGAGACCAGCACCCCGCGCGCTCTGCGCCAATCGCTCGAAGTAGCGATCGTACAGCAGGCGCTCAGGCCCCGCCTTCAACTTGCCCACGCAAATCAGCGCGAGGCGCATGGTCAGGAATCAGCCGCTTCAGCTCTTGGCGGCTTCGCCAGGCCGATCGGCGCTCCACATCTTCTCAAGGTTATAGAACCGGCGAACGTCTGGACGAAAAACGTGCACGATCGCATTTTGTGCGTCGAGCAGCACCCAGTCGCAAAGCGGCATTCCCTCAACTTTCGGTGAGGGATAACCGGCGTCACGACAGGCTTTTACCACCCGGTTGGCGATGGCGCCGACATGCACGCTCGAGCGGCCGGAGGCGATGATCATCCGATCGGCCAGCGTCGTCCGACCGGAGAGGTCAATCGAGACGATGTCCTCGGCCTTGGCGTCCTCAAGTCCTTCAACGATAATTCGCGATAGAACGTCGGCTGTTCGCGCCCTCCCGGAGGCGGCCGGGCTGCCGGCGGCGGGCGCCGCGGGGTGAGGCGTCAAGTTCAGTGTGGCATTCCTCGTGCGCGGGTCGATTCGCGGCCGCGTACACGAAACATGCGACCTCCCGATGCGCATTTCAAGCTCGCCGTTCGGCAGGGTGTTTACATTGTCAACACGACCTTGCCGACCTGCTCGGCATGCCCATCCCGGGCCACACACATTTATTAGCCAGCCGGCTGTCGTCAATCGCCGATCATCGAGGCTGTCGCCCCATCCATCGCGGGAGCGGCGAGAAACGCGGGAAGCGCTTCAGCGCGGGCGCAGAACGCGCCGAGATTGGGATAGCGGCCGGTATCGACGACGTCGGCCAGAACAGAGTGCGTAAAGCCGAAGGCGCAGACGACAGTGATGTCGGCGAGGCCCAATTCGCCAGCGATCCACCCCGACCCGGGCAGTTCGACGTCCAATGCGCTCAAACCGGCGGTCAATTGGCCCATGACCCGATCGACCCATGGCCTATCTTGCTTTTCCACCGGCCGCAGCATGCGCTCATAATGGCGCTGCACCGCTTTTTCCATGACGGTCAGGGCAAGGGCGGTTGCCCGCAGCGCCGCTAGGCGCCGAGGCTCGGGCGCCGCCGAGGGGGTCAGCGCGGCGATGCGCGGATCGACGCCGGCGAGATAATCGAGAATCACGCTTGAATCCATCAGCGCCACGCCGTCATCCGTAAGGAGGGTTGGCGCTTTCAGGAGCGGATTGAGCTTTGAGAACTGGTCAATGTGCCGAAAGAGGGAAATTGGCCGATGTATAAACGGAGTTTTGGCCATGATCAGCACAATGGCGACCCGGCGCACATAGGGCGAATCAAGCATTCCGATCAGTTGCATGAGGTTTCCTCGCTCAAGCGCCGGGTACTAGGGGAGGAAACAGCCAAAATGCAAGGGACGTCGGGAGGAGGGAAGAAAGCGACCGGGGACGATAGCTTGCGCTCTCAGGCCGTGCGCGGTAACTCATCTCACGGCCCGTCCGACTCAACGCGGGCGTCAAAAGCGAGCGAAGCAACTGTTTTGACGACCTTGGCGGCTGCTTTTCCGCGGCTGGGCTCCCGCGGCGACCGCGCGACGGTCGGACCCGACCTCGGAGTCGAGCCGCCGATACGATTGGGTGACGATCGGCTTGACCGCAACCAGCGGCGCCTCGCGTCGTTGAGATGGTTGGCGGGCGCGACGCTGGCCGGGCTCTGCGGCGTGACCCTGATCGGCGCGGCTTTGTATCTCGACCTCGACAGTCAATACGATTTCGCCGAGGCGCCTGAATTCGCCGCGTCGCAGCCGCCGGCAGATTCGCAGGAAGCGGGCGTCAACCCCGCCAAAGGCGATCGGCTTCTCCGGCCTGTCGACATTGTCTCGGACAAACAGACATTTAAGGCCCCGACGATCATTAAGGTCGGCGACAAGGAAGTGGTGAAGACGCGACCGTTCACCCGTCTCGAAACGACCTTGACCATGACTCCGACCGGGTTCGCCGACGCGGTGCCCCCCTTCAACCCGCTCAAGATCGTGAACGGCGGAACGGACGTCGCCGAGGCGCCGCCCGACCCGGGTCCGGTGCAAGACAGCGCGGAGGTGACGTTTCGCGTCGAGGATCTTAGTCCGAGCGACGCGGAGCAGATCTCGGGAGGATTGACACAGGCCGAGGCCGAAGCCCAGGTCGTGGAAACGCTGAAAGCGCCGACCGAAAAGGCGGCTTCCCAATCTCTGCCCCCGCAGCTCTTGCTGATGCGAACGAGCCGGGCCAGCGAGGCCCTGCGGGAGCTCTCCGCCTATGCGACCGTGGGCAACGTTAGTCCCAGCACGCCTTTCGCCTCGATCGAAGTGCGGATGATTCCTGAGAACGTGAGCAACGTGGTCAAGGCGAGCCCCGACGACGCGTCTCCAAGCGAGAAGGTTGTTCAAATCCATCACGGCGAGAGCTTCGAGGACGTGCTCAAGGCCAACGGCGCAAGCCCCGACGCTATCGTGAGCATCCTGGCGGCCTTCGGCGTCAAGCGCGGCGAATCCCCGGTGAGCGAGGGGCAGAAGATCCTTCTCCTTTCCGAGGAGCCTGCCGTTCGCGGCGAGAAGCCGGGAATAGCCCGGATCTCGGTCTATGCGGACGGCCAGCTCAGGGCGACGGTCGCAGTCACCGACAGCGGCGCATACAATCCGGTCGCGCTGCGCGCAGCATCGCCGCCGCGAAAGCCGAAAGCGGCGGACGACGAGGGCTCGGGCGGCGGCATGAGCCTCTATCAGAGCCTCTACGAGACGGCGCTCAAACAGGGGCTGCCGCGATCGATCATCGACGTGATGACCAGGGTCTTCGCCAACGATGTCGATTTCCAGCGCGCAACGGCGCCGGGCGACTCGGTCGAGGCCTTCTTCTCCGATCCCGACGACATCAACCCCCGGCCCGAGCTGCTACGCGCTTCGATGACGGTTCGGGATCAGACGTTCAGATACTACCGCTTCCAGACGACCGACGACAACATGGTCGACTTCTACGATGTGAACGGTCGTTCGATGCGGAAGTTCTTAGTCCGGAAACCCATCGCTGACGGCGAGATTACTTCGCCATTCGGCATGCGCTATCATCCCATTCTGCATTATGCGCGCATGCACACGGGGGTCGATTGGGGTGCGCCGGTCGGCACGCCGATTTACGCCGCAGGCAATGGCGTCATCATCAAGGCGGCGTACGACGGTGGCTACGGACGGCGGGTCGAGATCCAGCACGCCAACGGGTATGTGACGGCCTACAATCACATGTCCGGTTTCGGCCGCGGCGTTGCGGAGGGCGCGCATGTCCTTCAGGGCCAGACGGTGGGTTATGTAGGCGATTCCGGACTGGCGACTGGCCCGCACCTCCACTACGAGGTGATCATCAACGGCAACTTTGTCGACCCGATGGCGATCAAGCTGCCGCGCACGCGCGAGTTCGACGGCAAAATGCTTGCGGCGTTCAAGCGCGAACGCGACCGCATCGATCAGCTCATGGGCGAGGCGCCATCCGCCGTGGCGATGTCGGCGGAGAGGCCCGCGTCCGCGTCGATCCCCGCCACCACGGAGCCTCAACCGAACTCAACCGCAAGTCCGCTGGCGCCGGAAGAGAACCCCAACGCGGCGCGAACGTCCTCCGGCGCCAAGCCTGTCGCGCGCAATTCGGCAAGCGACCAGGATTGACGGCTTTTCGATAGCTTCTCTCCGGTCTGGTCGAGAACCAGCCGGTGATGCCGATAGCGCGGCTCTTTGAAGTCGAGCACCGCCTGCAGCAGGCGGTGGACGGCAGTCGCAGCAAGCAAGTCCCTTCCCCGCACGACGTCAGTCACCCCTTGAAGTGCGTCATCGACCACCACCGCGAGATGATAGCTTGCCGCCAGATCGCGCCCACGGAGGACGACATCGCCCCAAACCTCCGGCGCCGCCGGGCGCACAGACGGAACGGCTTCCTCGCCATATTCGGTCCAGCCGAGACGAGCCGGTCCGGCGTCGATCGCGCGCCGCATGTCGAGGCGGAATGCGGCCTTGTCTCCTCGCGCACGGCGGGCGCGTGCTTCTGCCGGAGAGAGCGCGCGGCAAGTTCCGGGATAGAGCGGCGCGCTGTCCGGGTCGCGCCGTCCGTTAGACGCTCGGGCGATCTCCGCACGGCTACAAAAGCAGGGGTAGACCAAGCCCCGCTGATCGAGGCGCGCGAGCGCCGCGGCGTAATCGTCGCCATGCTCGCTCTGCCGGCGCGGCGCTGCCGGAAAGTGAAGCCCGAGCCAGGCGAGGTCGTCGATAATGGCGGCAACGAATTGCGGCTTGCAGCGGACGCGGTCTAGATCTTCAATGCGCAGCAGCACGCGACCGTTGGTTTCGGCGGCGATGCGTTCATTCATCAGCGCTGAATAGGCGTGGCCAAGATGAAGCGCCCCGTTTGGCGACGGCGCAAAGCGGAGGACGGGGCCATTCGCGGGGATTTCATCGGCCATGGGGGCAAAGCGAATACCTAAGCCAGGGGTCCGAGCAACCCGGCGCGTCAAACGTCGCCCAGCGAAGACGAGGATCTACCATCCCGGTCCACCGATCGACGATGAGGCGACGCTGCGCGAAGCCACTGAGCGCCTGCTGACCAAAGACTCGGAGCTCATCGAGCGTCTGATCGCGATCGGCGGTCCGCCGCCGCTTAGGCGCAGGGAGGCGGGCTTTGCGGGGCTTGCTGCAATCATTGTGGCGCAGCAGGTTTCGACGGCCAGCGCCACCGCGATTTTTGGCCGATTGCACGCGCGCATCGTTCCACTCGAGGCGGCTGAGATCGCGAAGGCGACGGAGGAGGACTTGCGCGCCTGCGGGTTGTCGAACGCCAAAATCCGCGCGTTGCGCTCGCTCGCCCAAACGATCGTCGAAGGCGGCCTCGATCTTCAGGGCCTTGGCGGTCTCGACGCAGAGGAAGCGCACAACGCGCTCGTCGCGGTCAAAGGGGTCGGTCCGTGGACGGCCGACGTTTTCCTCCTGTTCTGCCTCGGCCATCCAGACGCCTTTCCGGCCGGCGATGTCGCGCTGCAGGAAGCGGCGAAGCTCGCCTTGAACCTGAAGCAGCGTCCGGACGCCGCGCGGCTCGAGCGGATCGCCGAACGCTGGCGTCCGCTCAGGGGCGTCGCCGCCCGCATGCTGTGGGCCTATTATCGGGGCGTCAAGGCGCGCTCGGGGATGGCTCTTGCCGACGGTTCGCGATAAGCGAGACAAGTTCACCCCTGGAGCCTGTATCGAATGAGCGCCGCCCTGGACGGACCCCGCATTCCCGCGGCCGCAGGCCGCACCAGCCAGCTGGTGGTGTTCCTGCACGGCTACGGGGCGAACGGCGACGACCTGATCGAGCTTGGGCGCCAATGGCGCGCGCTTCTGCCCGAGGCTGCTTTCGTCTCGCCACACGCGCCCGATCGCGCCCCGGGAGCGCCGATGGGCCGGCAATGGTTCGCGCTTTCCAACCGGCCGCCGGACGATGCTGCCGGCGGCGGGGAGCGGTGGACGGGGGCGGCCCAGGCGCGCGGCGCGATCGACGCCTTTCTCGACGCGGAGCTCCAGCGGCTGAACCTCGACGACTCGAAGCTGGCGCTGGTCGGCTTCAGCCAGGGCTGCATGATGGCGCTGCATGTCGGTCTCCGCCGTCCGGGGGCGCCGGCGGCGATCCTTGGCTTTTCCGGCCTGCTGGTCGGCCCCGAGCATCTCGGCGAAGCGACGGCGCGCGATGCGCGTGGCGCGGCTCCGCCCATCCTGCTCGTCCACGGCGATCAGGATCCGATGATTCCGTTTGACGCGATGTTCATGGCGGCGGAGGCGCTCGCCGGCGCCTCGATCCCGACCCAGTGGCATCTCTCGCTTGGCGTGGGCCATGGGATCGACGCCGAGGGTCTGCGCCAGGGCGGCCTTTTCCTCGCCAAGGCGTTCGCCGGCCGAAGACGGTAGGGCGGTACCGCAACGGGGTGGAGTTGGCCCTGTGCGCTGAGATTGAGCAGGCGCATGCGTAGCCGCCATTTTACCGGCGCCCCCTAACGGAATCAGGGGGTTAGGACCCCGTTTAGTTTCCCCCCGAAAAATGCGTGCGGTTTGCCGGACGTTCATATTATTAACATACTGTTTATGAGAAAGCGCTTTTACCCAAAACAAACTGCTGTATCTGCTTCGTCCCGCTTTGACTTGGTGGAGTCGTTTGGCTCCGTTTCGGCAGTGCCAAGATAGATTCAACGATATCCAGTTGGCCTCCAAGTCACAGTTTGAGGCTGTTTAACCAGGTTAACAATGGCCGTTCGCCGCCTTATCCCGCGGAACGCGCAGGACGGATGGCAGATAAGGAGATCCAAAAGCGGGCCTAAATCCACCGCTCAAAGCACGCCGAACGTCTCGAACGCTTCCCGCGCGCCCATGCCGTGCCGGATGGCGGTTGCGACCCTGTTCTCGGTGGACGCCTTTTCCAGGGCTGCCTGGATCGCGTCGGCGGCCACTTCGGACGGAATGACCAGGACCCCCTCGCGGTCGCCGAAAATGAGATCGCCGGGCGCGATCCGGACGCCATCGATTTCAATGCTCACCCGAAAGTCGATCACCTTGCCGCGCGGCCCCTGGTCTTGCGCGTAGACTCCGCGGGAGAATGTCGGAAAGCCAAGCGCTTCGATCCCCGCCGCGTCCCGGACGAAGCCATTGAGCACCGCGCCCGCGGCGCGCAGGTAGAGGGCCCGGGTCGACATGAGCTCGCCCCAGAACGCGTAGCGGAAGGAACCCCCGGTCGCGACATAGACCTCGTTCGGGCGGAGATCGTCGAGCGCCTCCAGCATCAGCCCGAATGGCTTTGGGGCGAGGCTGCCCGGCGACTGGGCGCTGTCATCGAAGATATCGGCCTCGAGGACCGGCATGGCCCGGCCGATCACCTTCATCTCAGGCTTGAGCGGTCCGATGGCCTGCGGCAGGAACTGGCGCCGCCATCCCATCTTGTCCAGCACATCGCCCACGACCGCCGTGAACAGCTTGTCGCGCAGGGTCGAGAAGACGACGTCTTCCTCCATAGGGGGCATTTTTTTGCTCCTGGCACGGGCGGCGGCGGAACCCCGCGTCTTCTTTGGGGCCAAAGCGCGTCCGCCCACAACCCTATCAGCTGAGATACGTCATGTCAGGTTGTAAAGGCGGAGCGCTCCGGACGGGCAATGTGTCGACGACTGATGCGGGGCAGGCCGCATGGTGACGCAGCGCGCGAGCTAGCGCTCCGCTGATTGGCCCAGCCGCCGGCAGAAGTCGTCGAGTTGGTCGAAGTCCCGGAAGGCGATGCGGATCTCGCCGCTCTCCCCGCCATGCCGGATGGTCACCTTCGTGCCCAGCGCCAGCGCAAGCTTCTCCTCAAGCGCGCGCGTGTCGGCGTCGACAGGCGCAGTTCCTTTTCGCGGCCGCGTTGTCTTGCCGGAATTCTCGCCCAGGCGTTCGATGTCCCTGACCGTCAGGCCCTCGGCGACGATACGGTTGGCGAGCGCGTCCGGGTCGGCGACGGCGAGAAGGGCGCGCGCGTGCCCGGCCGAGATCTGCCCGCCCGCAAGAAGGCTGCGCGTGTGTTCGGGCAGGTTGGTCAGGCGAAAAATGTTGGCGACGTGGCTCCGGCTTTTGCCGACCACGCGGGCGATGTCGCCATGCGAATAGCCATAATTGGCGCCGAGCTGGGCGTAGCCGGCGGCCTCCTCGAGCGCGTTCAGGTCAGCGCGCTGCACGTTTTCGACAATCGCGATTTCGAGCGCTTCCCGGTCACCCGCCTCGACGATGATGACCGGGATCTCGTGCAGCCCTGCCCGCTGGGCGGCCCGCCAGCGGCGCTCGCCGGCGATGATCTCGTAAGCGTCCGCAACGCCCGAGATGGCGCGGACGACGATCGGTTGGATGATCCCGCGCTCCTTGATCGAGGCGGCGAGTTCATCGAGCTCCGCATCGTCGAAAGACTTTCGCGGATTACGCGGATTCGGGCGCAGGAACTCGATCGGCGTCTGGCGGGTTCCGCGCGAGATTTCGGCGTGCTGCGGGTTCGCCCCGCCGAGCAAAGCTGCAAGTCCGCGCCCCAGGCGGGGCCGGTTTTCGGTGCGGGCGACTGCGTCTTCGGCCATGGAGTTTTTCCCTAACTTAAGCGGCTCGCCACCGTCCCTCGCGCCGAATGACCTCGGAGGCGAGTTTCAGGTACGCCTGGCTGCCGGCGCATTTGAGGTCGTAAAGCAGCGCCGGCTTGCCGTGGGACGGGGCTTCGGACAGACGGACATTGCGGGGAATGACGGTCTCATAGACCTTGTCGCCCATATAGGCGCGCACGTCCGCGACCACCTGGCCGGCAAGGCTGTTGCGGGGGTCGTACATGGTCAGCACAATGCCATGAATAGTGAGGTTCGGGTTGAGGGTGCTGCGAACCTGCTCGACCGTGGTCAGGAGCTGCGACAGGCCCTCAAGCGCGAAGAATTCGCATTGCAGCGGGACAACGACGGCGTCGGCGGCAGCGAGCGCGTTGATGGTGAGAAGGTTGAGCGACGGCGGACAATCGACCAGCACATAGGTCACCCGTTCCGGATCATCCGCGCTTGAGGCGCCATAGACACGGAGCGCATCCCGCAATTTATAGGAGCGATCGGAATGGCCGGCGATCTCGAGCTCGACCCCCAGAAGATCCATGGTCGAGGGCGCGATGAACAGGCGGGGCACCGAGGTCGGAACGACGACGTCGCGCAGGGGCTTCTCGCCGACCAGCATCTCGTAGCTGGAAGTCGTTCGAGCGTTCCGATTGATGCCGAGCCCGGTCGAGGCGTTGCCTTGTGGGTCGAGATCCAGGATCAGCACGCGCTCGCCGATGGCGGCAAGCGCTGTCCCGAGGTTGATGGCGGTGGTGGTCTTGCCGACCCCGCCCTTCTGGTTCGCCATGGCGAAAACGCGCGGGCGCGCCCCGCCGTCAAGCTCGCGAACGAGGGGCTGCGTCTCGGTCATGGTGTTCAAGTCTCAGCCTCGGCGAATGCGCAGGATCGCGGCCTTCGGGTTGACGACGCTGGACATCGTTTCGATTGCATAAGCCGTTGCCTCGGGCGACGCCGCGATCTGGTCCTTAGCTGATTCGCCGCGCGGAAACACGGCAATGGCCCCGCGCTCGATCCACGGTCTCGCCAAGTTGAGGGTCAGGGGCCAGGGGGCGAAGGCGCGCGCGGTCACGGCGTCCACAGCTCCGAGGCTTTGGGGTTCGATGGCTTCGACGCGGGCGGGATGAATCTGGGCCGCCGCGCCGGTTGCGCGGGCTGCTTCGCGAAGGAAGGCGCATTTCCGCCCGTCGCTCTCGACACAATGGACGATTGCGCCGGGATCGTCCGCGAGCTGGATGGCGATCACGAGGCCGGGGAAGCCGGCGCCGGAGCCCATGTCGATCCAGCGTTTGGCCTCTGGGGCAAGCGCAAGGAGCTGGGCCGAGTCCGCGATATGGCGGGTCCAAACAGCCGCGAAGGTCGCGTTGGAGATAAGGTTGATCTTATGCCGCCAGCGATCCAGCAGCTGGACTAAGATGGCGAACCGATCCTCTGTTTCACGTGAAACAGGCACGATGCGGAGAGCTGCACGGCGATCGTCGGCGAGTGGGTCCGCCAACGCGGGGGGCGACGGCGGCCGGCTCACGGGAAGTCCCGTTGGGCCGTTCTGTCATCCTCGGCAGACCGAAGGTCTGACCGGGAATCGAGCCCTCTCAACCGCGACCGATGGCGCTTTGGATTCCCGATCGGCCGGGTTGCGGCCGTCGAGAATGACAATGAAAATCGATCAGGCGGATTCACGTCCCGGCAGGCAGCGGGCTGCGGCCGGACGAGCGTTCGGCCCGCCTTGCATG
>DATDHT010000128.1:0-6666 GCA_036521435.1 Roseiarcus sp. | reverse complement strand
TCGTATGCAGCGAGCCGTCGCCGAACGCGCGATGCGCGGCGCGCTTCACGCTCTCCATCGTCACCGCGGCGATCTCGCGGTTGCGCTCGATGAGCCACTCGGGCGCGCGGCGCTCGAGCTGGATATGGACGAGCTGCGAGGCGATCTTGGCCGAGGTGTCGAAGCGCAGGGGGTAGGAGCCGATGAGATAGGTCTTGCCCTTCTCCAGCTCCTCCTTATTGAGCCCGTTCAGCGCCACGTCGCGGATTTCGGCCGAGGCGACGTCGAAGGCGACGCGCGCCCGCTCGTTCTTGGTCGTCGTGCCGCCGTAGAAATAGGCGCCGTGCTCGAGGGAATAGAAGGTCCCGAACACGGTATAGGCGAGGCCGCGCTTCTCACGCACCTCGCGGAACAGGCGCGAGGTCATCGAACCTGAGCCGCCCAGCACATGGGCGGCGACGACGCTGGGGATGAAATCCGGGTCGTCGCGCTTGAGCGCCGGCCGCCCGAAGCGGATCGTCGATTGCGGCACGTCGAGATCGATCCGGTCGATCGCGCCGAGGCCCGCGAAAGCAGCGGCGGGAACGGGCTTGAGATCGCCCTTCGCGGGCAGATCGGCGAACGCCCTGTCGACGAGCGCCGCCGCGTCCTTTTCTTCGATCGCGCCGACGACCGCGATCAACAATTGATCGCGCGCGATCCCTTGGCTGGCGGCCTTGACGAGATCGCCCCGTTCGATGCGCGCGAGCGTTTCGAGCGTCCCATCGGCGGGCTGGCCGTAAGGGTGATCGGGGAACGACTTTGCCTTCCAGTTACGGCTGGCGAGGGTTCCCGGATCGTTGGCGTCGTGGCGCAGGCGCGCGTTCATGTGCTCGCGCACACGGTCGAACGGCTCCTGGTCGAACCGGGGGCCGTTAACGGCAAGCCGCAGCAACTCGGCGGCGCGATCCAGGTTCTTGGTGAGCGTGCGCATGCGCCCGCTCCAATGATCGCGGTCGCAATGGAACGACATTTCGACCGCGATCTCGTCCAACGCGCGATGAAACGCCTGTGAATCGAGTTCACCCGCCCCCTCGTCGAGAAGCCCCGACATCAGGGCGCTCAAGCCCGCTTTTTCCGCCGGGTCCTGCGCCGCGCCGCCGCGCATGGCGAATTCGAGCGAAACGAGCGGCACCGCGTGGGAGGGGACGAGCCAGAATTTCAATCCGCGCGGGCTCATGACGACGTCGACATTGACGGCGGAATGAGGAGTTGAAACGGCGAGGTGCTTTTGCATGAGCGTTTCCATAAGCTTTGTTTCTTGGCCCCGAACCCGGAGCAGCGAGGTCGCGGCTCCTAAGCCGCCTCCTCGACCAGAGGCATGAGATATCCTGTCACCGCGGGCTTGTGATCAATCCAGCGCCGCGCCGACCCAATCACGTCTTCGGCGGTCACACGTTCGATCCTCGCCGGCCATTCCTCGACGTCGCGCAGGGTTTGCCCGATCGCGAGCGACGACCCGTACCAGCGCGCGAGGTCCGATTGGCTGTCGCGGGCGTAAATGGCGTCTGCGACCATGCGGGTTTTCGCACGCGCGAGGTCGCCGGCGTCGATCCCGTCATGCACGAACTTCGCCAGCGCCTGGTCAAACGCCTTATCGAGCGTGTCGAGCGATACGCCCGGCGCGGGAGTCATGTTGACGATGAACCGGCTCTGGTCGACCGCCGCGCCATGGTAATAAGCCCAGGCGGAGACGGCGACCCGCTCCTCGATGACCAGCGTTCGATAGAGAAAGCTCGTTTGCCCGCCCCCGAACAGGTGAGCGAGCAATTCGAGCGCTTCGGCTTCGCCCTCGGGGGCGGTGCGGGCCGACGGCGCGAGATAGTGCCGCTGCCATCCTGGCTGCTCGACCTTGTCGTCGGCGACCTTCACCAACCGGTTGGCGACGGTCGGGGGCTCCATGGGACGCACGCGCTGGGGCTTCGCTCCCCGCGGCTTGATTTTGCCATAAGTCTCCTCGGCCAGCGCGCGCGCCTCATCCGGTTTGACGTCGCCCGCCACAATCAGAATCGCGTTCTCGGGCGTGTAGAAGCGCTTGTAATAGGCGAGCGCGTCCTCGCGGTTCAGGCCTTCGATCTCATGCCCCCAGCCGATAACGGGGATGCCATAGGGATGATGGGTGAAGAGGGCCGCTTGCACCGCTTCGCCGAGTTGCGCCCCGGGGTCGGTGTCGCAATGCATGCGCCGCTCCTCGAGAACGACGTCGCGCTCCGGCGCAACGATGTCGTCGGTCAGGGTCAAGCCAGTCATGCGGTCGGCTTCGAACGCCATGCAGGCTTTAAGGTGCTGCTTGGCGATCTGCTGAAAATAGGCGGTGAAATCGTTGCCGGTGAAGGCGTTTTCCATGCCGCCAACCTCGGAAATGAACTCCGAGAACTGGCCCTTGGGATGGCGCTTGGTGCCCTTGAACATCAGATGTTCGAGGAAGTGGGCGATGCCGGATTTGCCCGGCGGATCGTCGGCCGCGCCGTTGCGGTACCAGACCATATGGGTGACGACCGGGGCGCGATGATCGGGAATGACCACGACGTCGAGGCCGTTGGCCAAGGTAAAATTAACGACATGCGGCGCGGTAGAAGTGGAAGACGTCATCGCGGTCCAATCGAAGCTGGCGGGTCCCGCATGACCGGCCGCAATGCGGCGCGATCATGACGGTCCCGCGACATATAGAGCGCCTTAAGGTTTCTCGCTAGGCGGGGCGCGCGCGCCTTCAATGGGCCCTAGCCTCCAGCGCCTCCCTGATCTCGTCCAAGGCCTTCGGATCCTCGATCGTCGCGGGAGTCGACCACGGATCGCGGTCGGCGATCTTCTTCATCGTGCCGCGCAGGATCTTGCCTGAGCGGGTCTTTGGCAGCCGGGGCACGACGAAAGCCATCTTGAAGGCGGCGACTGGGCCGATCTTGTCGCGCACCAGGAGCACGACCTCCTTCTCGATCTCATGCGGAGGCCGATCGACGCCCGCCTTCAGGACCACAAACCCGCACGGCGCCTCGCCTTTGACCTCGTCCTTGACGCCAAGCACGGCGCATTCCGCAACGTCCGGGTGCCCGGCGATAACCTCCTCCATGCCGCCGGTCGACAAGCGATGGCCGGCGACATTGATGATGTCGTCGGTCCGTCCGAGGATGGTGAGATACCCATCTTCGTCGATGAAACCCGCGTCAGCGGTTTTGTAATAGCCGGGGAACTCGTTCAGGTAGCTCTCGCGCATCCGCTCGTCCTGGCGGTAGAGCGTCGGCAAACAGCCCGGCGGCAGCGGCAGCTTGATGACGATCGAACCCATCGTCCCGGCCGGCACGGGCTTCGTCGCCTCGTCGACGACGCGAACGTCGTAGCCCGGCATCGGCACGCTCGGCGAGCCGAGCTTGACCGGCAGCATCCCCAAGCCGACGGGATTGGCCACGATTGGCCAGCCGGTCTCGGTCTGCCACCAGTGATCGACCACCGGGACGCCCAGAACCCTCTGAGCCCAGGCGACCGTGTCCGGGTCGGCGCGCTCGCCGGCGAGGAACAAGGTGCGCAGCGACGTGATGTCGTAGTTTTTGATGAGCCTGGCCTGCGGGTCCTCCTTGCGAACGGCGCGCAAGCCGGTCGGCGCGGTAAAGAACGCCGAGACGTTATAGTCCTGGATCACCCGCCAATAAACGCCGGCGTCCGGCGTCCCGATCGGTTTGCCCTCGTAGAGAACACTGGCGCAGCCTTGGAGCAACGGCGCATAGACGATGTAGGAGTGGCCGACGACCCAGCCGATGTCGGAGCCGGTCCAGAAGGTTTCGCCGGGCTTGAGGTCGTAAATCGCCGACATCGACCATTTGAGCGCGACCATGTATCCGCCGATGTCGCGCACCACGCCTTTCGGCGTCCCTGTCGTGCCGGACGTATAGAGGATGTAGAGCGGATCGGTCGCGGCAAGGTCGGCGCACGGCGCCCGCTTGCCTGCTGCTCGGGCCGCGTCGACGAGCGCGGTCCAGTCGCGGTCTCGAGCCTCGTTCATGCCCGCCTCGATCTGCGGGCGCTGGTAGACGACTGAGGTCGACGGCTTGTGCCGGGCGAGAGAGATCGCAAGATCGAGCAGCGGCTTGTATTCGACGATCCGGCCCGGCTCGACGCCGCAGCTCGCGGTGAGAATGACCGTCGGCTCGGCGTCGTCGATCCGGGTCGCGAGCTCCTTGGCGGCGAAACCGCCGAACACCACCGAATGCACGGCGCCGATGCGCGCGCAGGCGAGCATGGCGACGATCGCCTCGGGAATCATCGGCATGTAGATCAGCACCCGGTCCCCAGCCGTGACCCCGAGGTCGTGGAGCACAGCGGCGAGCGTCGCCGTCTCGTCGAGCAGTTCGCGGTAGGGGATGGCCCGCTTGGTCCCGGTGACCGGGCTGTCGTAATAAAGCGCGACCTGGCCGCCGCGGCCGGCCTCGACATGCCGGTCGAGCACGTTGAAGCAGGCGTTCAGGCGCGCGTCGGGAAACCAGTGGCCGTAGACGCCCGCCTGGGCATCGAAAATCCGCTCCGGCGGCGTTATCCAGGCGATCTCGCGCGCGACCTCCGCCCAGAAGCCTTGCGGATCGGCGCGCCAGCGATCATAGGTCTGCCGATAGCCGCTGGTCATCGTTTCGCTCCCTCCGCCACCGAACTCAGGCGTGTCGTTGTCGCGCGCGAATTGTCGCGCCCGGCGCGTCCGAACGCAACGTGAGCCGTGGCGGCCGGGCAAACAATCCGATGGCCCTTGCAGGAAACGGATGGATGTCGGGCGATACGCAATTCTACCTCGTGGCGATTCCGGTGGTAATCCTGTTCGGCCTGTCAAAGGGGGGATTTTCGGGCTTAGGCACGCTGGGAATGCCGATCTTGTCGCTTGTCGCCTCGCCGATCAGAGCGGCTGCGATTGTGCTCCCGATCCTGATCGTGCAGGATTGGGTGAGCGTATGGGCTTTCCGGCGCGACTATTCGCTCCGGAACCTCGTCATCCTCACTCCGTCGGCGGTCATCGGCGTTGGGATCGGCTGGCTGCTTGCGGCGCGCGTCAGCGACGATGCGGTGCGCCTGACGATTGGCGTGATCTCGATTCTTTTCGTCGCCTACATGCTGATCCGCGACCGGCTCGGCCGCGCTCCGGTGGAGAAGCCAGGCGTTCCGGGCGGCGTTCTGTGGGGTTCGCTGTCCGGCTTCACGAGCTTTGTCAGCCATGCCGGGGCGCCCCCGTTCCAGGTCTATGTCATGCCCCAATATCTGGAGCCGCGAATATTCGCCGGCACCGCGACCATATTCTTTGCCGCTGTCAACCTGTTAAAGCTTCCGGGCTATTTTTTCCTCGGTCAGCTGAGCCCCGACAACCTCGTCGTGTCCGCCTGGCTGCTGCCGGTGGCGGTTCTATCGACCTTTGCCGGCGTGTGGGTGGTGCGGCGGGTGTCGCCCGACCGGTTCTATACCACTATTCTCGCGCTGACCTTCCTCATCGGAGTGAAATTGACCTATGACGCCGTTCGGGCGCTTGCTTGATGGAGAAAATTATGGGCCAAGGCGCCTATCCGCGCCCGGAACCGATTCGAATGAAGCGCCAATGAGCGCGGTCAAGCCGGTTGTCACCGCCCACCCGCGCATCGCCGAGCAAATTCCCGCTTTTGCGGCGATTGGCTTTTTCGGTTATCTCGTGGACGCCGGGATCACCTTTTTGGGCGCCAAATATCTCGGCCTGTCGCCGGAACTCGCTAGGCCGCCGGGCTTCGTCGTCGCTACGATCGTCAATTTCACCCTCAATCGGTTGATCACCTTCCGCCACTCTCGCGCGCCGCTCTTCCGGTCCTTCCTTCGCTACTGCGGCGTTGCCTCCATTGGGCTCGCGGTCAATTATTCCGTCTATTCGGTCTGTGTCGCCTTGGCCCCCCGCATCGGAATCGGGGTGACGCCGGCGATCCTGCCGCTGTTCGTCGCCGCCGGCAGCGGAGCGGCGATGGTTCTGACCTTCCTGGGCTTTCGGTTCTTCGCCTTTCGATTGTGAGGATTGCGATTCTCTCGCCCAAAGCTTGCAGAGGCGCGCTATGATCGCCTCGAAGCGCTGTGGGAGCTCCGCGAGATGTCCGTTTCGCCCTATGACCGCGACCTCGATCGCAACGCGGCCAATTTTCAGCCGCTGACGCCGCTGACCTTCCTCGAGCGCTCGGCCGCGGTGTTTCCGGATCGGCTGGCCATCGTTCATGGGGCCTTGCGCCGCAACTATCGCGAGTTCCACGCGCGAACGAAGAAGCTCGCTTCCGCGCTCGCCAAGCGAGGTTTCGTGCGCGGCGACACGGTCGCGGTGATGCTCGCCAACACGCCCGCGATGCTCGAATGCCACTACGGCGTCCCCATGTGCGGCGCTGTGCTCAACGCGCTCAACACCCGGCTCGATGCGGCCTCGATCGCCTTCATGCTCGATCACGGCGAGGCCAAGGCGCTCATCGTCGACCGTGAATTCTCCGGGGTCGTCGGCGCGGCGCTCAAGCGCGCCAAAGTCCGGCCGTTGGTGATCGACTACGACGACCCCGAATACGACGGCCCCGGCGAGCGGCTGGGCAGCTTCGACTACGAGGTCCTGATCGGCGAGGGCGACGAGGCTTACGAGCGAACGGCGCCAGGCGACGAGTGGGATGCAATCGCGCTCAACTA
>DATDHT010000127.1:0-7279 GCA_036521435.1 Roseiarcus sp. | reverse complement strand
GAAGGGGGATCCAGACGTTGACCACGGATTTCCGCCGCACGGCCTCGACGACGAACAGGCACAGGATCCCATTGACGAGGGAAAGTGCGCCGGCGACTTCCTCCGGCGCTTGGCCGTTTCCAAGCAGATCGCCGAACAGGGAGGTCTGCTGAGAGAGCTGGGCGAGCAGATAGGCCGGAAGGCCGATCAGGCAGCCCCAGATCACCCAGCGGATGCGCTGATAATCGCGGGGCGAAAGATCACGCCGGCGCCCGATCAGGATCGCCAGCGCGCCGACGCTAACCGCGAAACCGATCAACAGCATGGCTCGCGCCCAGATTTCGGCCGGATAGCCGAAAATGGTCGCCATGCTGGCGAGCGCCACGCCCAGGAACACGATCGCCAGAGCGGGCAGGGCGCGCTCGATCGCCCGCCATCGGCCTTCGGCTCGGTCGACCGGCGCCCTCAGCGCAAACATCAGGAGCCCGGTATAAGCGGCGGCCTGCATCACGAGGAAAATGACATTCTGCGCCAGAAGCGCGCGGGGCCAAAGCTGGAGCCAGGCCCAGAACTGAAACGCCTGGCCGGGATTGAATTGGATCACGTAGATGAAGAAACCCCAGGTCATGAGGCCTGGACGCGTCCACACCAGCCAGGCCGCGCCAAGCACCACCAGAACTCCGGCGATCGTGTCCAGCACAACGACGGCGTCCAGCAGGCGATTCATGGGGCGCGGCTCGGCGGTGAGCTTGACTTCGCGCCCCGAGTGTTCTGTCGCCGACGCGACGACAAGCGTCGCCTCGCGTCCCGCCGTGACGTAGGTGACGCCGCCCCATTGCGACAGCAGACTCGCGCACACGATGGTGTCGACGCGCGCGCACGACATCGCGGCAAGATCGACCCGATCGCCCGCGCGCAGGCCTGCTCGCCAGGCAGGCGAATCGTGCTCAGCTTCGAACGGGCCCTGGACATCGTAAATCCGCCCGTCACCGTCCATCGCCAGACCGAACGAGCCCAGTGGGTGAACGACCCGAAGCAGGTCAGGAACGATCATCGCCAGCGCATAGACGGTCAAAAGCAGGAGGAGGATGCGGCCGAAGAGGCCCTTCCGGTCACTCATCAGCCGATGCTCCGCGGGGCAAGACGAGGGACTCCTTAGATCAGTGCTGAGGAACGAGGCTATCCGCGACGCAGGTCTTTGTACATAAGCCGCGTCGCGTCGTAGCGTTCCTCGAAGGCATTGCGCGCGTAATTCGGAATCGCGCCGGCGAGGCTGTAACCCAGCGAGCGATAGAGAGCTTCGGCCGCGTCGCCCGCCGTGTCGAGCGTGAGCAGCCAGCGGCCCTCTTTGGCCGCGCGTCGTTCGATTCCCTGCATCAGCGCCCGGGCGACGCCGGCGCGGCGAAAGGCCGGATCGACGAGCACTTTCGAAACCTCGGCGTGATGACGCTTGCTCGGCATCGAATCGAGATCGAGCTGGGCCGTTCCGGCGATGTCGTCGCCAAGGGTCGCGATGAGGACAAGCTTGGCGCCGCCCGCGTGCGGCCCCGCGACCCTGTCCAGCCAGTACGCGCGCGCTTCGCTCCGCTCGAACGGCATAACGAAGCCGATGCTCGCGCCCTCGTGCACGCAAGCCTGCAGGATCTGGGCGAGCCGTTCGACCGCATTCGCGAACGCCGCTGGGTCGAGCGCGGCGACATTTATCGTCTGGGCTTCCACGATCCTGCCGGAGAACGAGAGTGCAGCGCGCGCGGCGCGCCGCATATCGGGGAGAATAACCTCGGAGATGAGAGCGTCAACGTGGCGACCGACGAGCGCGCGCCGGAATTGCGTGTGACGCGATTCTCTTGCACAGTCGAACCTCACATCTCCGCTCTGACCCCCGGCGCCGGGCGCACGACCGTGCCGCAGGGCGCGGCGCCTCTCGTCATCTTCGCCGCGTTCAAGCTGGTCTCGTGCCGTAGTCTGCCTTGGGCGGCGCCTGGGACTGGGCGGCGGCCTCTCTCTTTGTTTAGGAATCGGGTGACATGAGAGTTCTTGTTGTCGGAGCGGGCGCAGTCGGCGGCTATTTCGGCGGACGTCTGCTGGAGGCAGGCCGCGACGTGACGTTTCTCGTTCGTCCGCGGCGTGCGGCCGAGCTTGCGAAGCACGGATTGATCGTTCATAGCCCGGTCGGCGACATCCACCGCGCTTCGCCGCCCATTGTTCTGGAAAAAAATCTCGCGAAACCGTTCGACCTCGTGATGTTGAGCTGCAAAGCCTTTGACCTCGAGGGCGCGATGGTGTCGTTCGCTAACGCGGTCGGCCCAGCGACGTCGATTTTGCCGCTGTTGAATGGCATGCGCCACATCGACCGGCTTGCCGAACGCTTCGGGCCAGAGCGCGTGCTCGGTGGGCAATGCGCAATCTCCACGACCCTCGACGCCGACGGCGCCGTCGTCCATCTCAATGATTGGCACGCGCTGAGCTTCGGCGAACTCGACGGCTCTCGTTCGCCACGGATCGAGGCCATCGCCGCAGCGCTGCTCAACGCCGGCTTCGACGCGCGCCTCGCCGACAACATTCGGCAGGAAATGTGGGAAAAGTGGGTGTTCATCGCCACGGCGGCAGGCATAACCTGCCTCATGCGCGGGTCTGTTGGCGACTACGTCGCCGCCGGCGCCGCAGATCTGGCGCTTGGGCTTCTCAACGAGTGCGCCTCGATCGCGGCCTCTCAGGGGTTTCCCCTCCGCGAGCCTGCGCTCGAGCGGGGCCGGGCTGCGCTAACCGCCGCGGGTTCGCCGCTGAAGGCCTCGATGCTGCGGGATATCGAAGGCGGCAAGCCGGCCGAAGGCGATCAGATCCTGGGCGACCTGCTGCGCCGCGCTGCGAAGCCGGACGACTTTTCGCTGCTGCGCGTCGCCACCCTCCACCTGAAAGCCTACGAAGCGGCACGGAAACGCGGCGAGATCGCCGGAAACGGGTGACGCTTGCGCCGCCGGGCGCGTTGGTATATCCGCGACCGCTTCGTGAACATCTGAAGGAGAAAGCGCTTGGCGGAGGCCGCGCCGATCAACTGGACCAATACGATGACGCTGATCAGCGTCGCGATTCTGGTGGGCACGGAGCTCGTGGGCGCCGGCACGGCCGCGGGTTGGGCGATCGGCGGCCTGTTCCAGCTTGGCGAGCCCCTCACCCGCGCGTTGGAAGGCCTGCTCATTCTCATGGCTCTGACCGGGCTCTTCTATTTTCTGCGGGCGGCGGTCGCGCACGAGCCGATCCGCGGCTAGCCGGTCGCACGCTTGCCGCCAAGATTGCCTTCCGAGATCGTCGTCGAGGAAAGTGGGGCTGCATCCGCGCAGCAGGAAACACCCCAATCGTCGCGCCGTGCCGGAACGCTGACGGCTAAGCCCAATCGGCGAAGCGCGCTCCTGGTCGATTTGGACGGGACGCTGACAGACCCAGCCGAGGGCATCGTAGGCTGCTTCCGTCTTGCGCTCGAAACGTTAGGCCGAATCGCCCCGCCGGCCGCCGAACTGCACTGGATCATCGGGCCGCCTCTGCGGCGATGTTTCGCCGAGGCGCTTAACGGCGAAGGTGATCCAGAGGAAGCGCTCAGGATCTATCGTGGCCGGTATTCGACCGACGGTCTTTTCGAAGCTGTCGTCTATGACGGCGTGAAGGAGACGCTTGCCGATTTGCGCGTCGCAGGAACGCGCCTCTTCCTTTGCACGGCCAAACCGCTGGTCTACGCGGAGCGGATCCTCAGCCACTTAGACCTCGATCGTCACTTCGAGGGGACTTATGGCGACGAGCTTGGCGGCCGCTTTCAGGACAAGGCGGACCTGGTTGCTCACATTCTTGAGCGTGAGCGGCTCGAGGCCGGCGATTGCTGCATGTGGGGCGATCGCACGCATGACGTGCTGGCCGCAAGCCGGCACGGAATCCCGACCATTGGCGCGCTCTGGGGCTACGGCGGCGCCGATGAGCTTCGCGCCGCGGGCGCGGCGGCCCTATGCGAATCGCCGTCGCATGTTCCTGCAGCCTTCCGTGCGCTTCCACGCTCTGAGAGAACCCAAGCGTCATGACCGCCAAGCGATCGGCGCGTGGACCGGGCTCGCCAGCCGCGATCCCGGCGCCGCCCCGAGCCGAGGTCCGGCCCGTAACGCTCTCCGCGCACGGCCTTTCGTGGGTGGACGATTACGCCTGGATCCGGGCCGACAATTGGCGTGACGTGCTGCGCGATCCAAGCCAGCTGCCGGCCGACATCCGGACTCTCCTGGAGGCCGAGAACGCTTACGCTGACGCGGTGTTGGCGCCGACGCTCGGCTTGCAGAAGGAGCTCAAGCGCGAAATGCGCGCGCGTCTCAAAGAGGATGACAGCGAGCCCCCGCAGGTCGATGGGCCGTGGGCGTATTACTCGCGCTTTCGTGCCGGCGGCCAACGCCGCGTATATTGCCGCAGGCCTCGCGAAGGCGACGCGGAGACGGTGCTGATTGACGGCGATGCGCGTGCCGAGGGAAAGGCCTTTTTTCATCTCGCTGGCGCGCGTCATTCACCCGATCATTCCAAACTCGCCTGGAGTTCCGACGACCTCGGCTCCGAAATGCTGGGAATTTCAGTCCGCGACCTTGAGCGCGAGACGGACCTTGTCGACCATGTCGTCGGGGCGACCGGGGACATCGTTTGGACGCGGGATTCACAGGCGTTTCTTTATGTCGAGCAGGACGAGAGCCATCGCCCTTGCCGCGTGATGCTGCATCGCCTGGGGAATGCGCAGACCGACGATTTCGAGATCTTCGCGGAAGCCGACCCGGCCTGGTTCATCGGCATCGAGCCGACCCGCCTCGGGCGCGCTGCGATCATTTCGGTGCATGGCCACGACGCCTCGGAAGCCTTGATTGTGGATCTCGATCATCCGAAAACTCCGCCCCGGCTTGTCGCCCCGCGCCGGCCGGGGTTGCACTACGACGTAATGGATCACGGCGATCGTCTCTTTATCCGCACCAATGCGGACGCGCCCGACTTCAAGATCGTCGTGGCGCCGCGCGATGCGCCGCAGGAGGCGAACTGGCGCGATTTCGTGCCCAAGCGCGATGGGCGCTTCATCGCCGACGCAACGCTCTTCAGAGACCATCTCGTGTTGCTCATGCGCGAGATGAGCCGGCCGCATCTCGTCGTCTTCGACCTGAAAAGCGCGGAATCGCACGAGATCGCGTTTGACGAAGAGACCTATTTTCTCAGGCTTGAGCCAGTCTATGAATTTGGCGCCTCGCTCATCCGCTTCAGCTATTCATCGCCGGCGACGCCGCAGGAGACCTACGACTACGATGTCGTGAGCCGGCGCCGAACGCTCGTCAAGCGGCAGGCCATGCCGCGCGGCTTCGATCCGAAGGCCTATGTTGCGCGGCTGATCTTCGCGCCTGCCGAGGATGGCGAGAGCGTGCCGGTGTCGCTGCTCTACAAGCGGGACGTGAATCTCGACGGATCAGCCCCGCTGTTCATCACCGGTTATGGCGCCTATGGCTACGCGGCCGAGGCGAGTTTCGCGACCAACCGCTTCTCGCTGGTCGACCGCGGCTTCGTGTTCGCGATTGCCCACGTCCGCGGCGGCACGGACAAAGGCTGGCATTGGTACGAGGACGGCAAGCTCGGCCAGAAGCCGAACACTTTTCGCGATTTCCTCGCCGCCATCCGGTTCCTCATCGCCGAGCGTTTTACCAGCGAGGGCCAAGTCGTGGCGCAGGGCGGCAGCGCCGGCGGCATGCTGATGGGCGCGATCGCCAATTTCGCGCCCGACCTGTTCGCCGGAATCATCGCCGATGTGCCGTTCGTGGACGTGCTGGCGACGATGCTTGACGCGAGCCTGCCGCTGACCCCGCCGGAATGGCTCGAATGGGGCGATCCGATCCACGACCAGACGGCGTTCGAGACCATCCGCGCCTATAGCCCGGTCGACAACGTGCGGGCTCAAGCCTATCCCGCGATCCTGGCGCTCGCCGGCCTGACCGACCCGCGCGTGACCTATTGGGAGCCCGCCAAATGGGTCGCCCGCCTGCGCGCGACAATGACGGGCGGGGGCCCAATTCTGTTGCGCACCGCAATGGACGCAGGCCACGCGGGCGCGTCGGGGCGCTACGACCGCCTCGACGACGTCGCCCGCCAGTTCGCCTTCGCTCTTCGCTGCGTCGAGGGCGGGCTTTAGGCCTTCGCTAGGAGAGGCGGCGGGAGGGAGACGTTATACAACCTCGCCACATGTACGTTCGCGCATACACTGCGCCAAACAGACTAGAGGGCTTTGATAGAGGTCCTCACCGTCAACCCAGGAGAGTCGGCTATGACCATCGCCGTCACCGGAGCCACAGGCCAGCTCGGCCGCCTTGTCGTTGACAAATTGAAAGCCAAGACCGGCGAGGCCATCGTCGCGCTCGTTCGCTCGCCCGCGAACGCGAGAGGGCTCGGCGTAGCCGTTCGCGAGGCCGACTACGCCAAACCCGCGACCCTGGAAGCGGCGCTCGCAGGGGTCGATGTGCTGCTGTTCATCTCTTCGAGCGAAATTCGCGAGCGGGCAGCGCAACACCACAATGTGATCGAGGCGGCGAAAGCAGCCGAAGTGAAGCGCATCGTCTATACGAGTCTCCTCCATGCGGACGTTTCGCCAATGAGCTTGGGCGTCGAGCACAGGGCGACGGAGGCTCAACTCAAGGCCTCCGGCATTCCGCACGCGATTCTGCGGAACGGTTGGTACACCGAGAACCATGCCGCCTCGATCGATGGCGCGCTCGCGGGCGGCGCCGTCATAGGAAGCGCTGCGAACGGTAAGTTTTCGTGCGCGACACGGGCCGATTACGCGGAGGCCGCCGTCACCGCGCTCGCCGGGACAGGTCATGACGGCAAAACGTATGAGCTCGCCGGCGACCACGCCTATACCCTTTCGGACTTCGCCGCTGAGGTTTCGCGGCAGACAGGCAGGATCATCCCTTACAGGAACTTGCCAATCGCCGAATATGCGACGGCGCTTGCCGGATTTGGTCTCCCGGAGGCGATAGCAAAAGCCGTCGCCGGTTGGGATGCCGACGCGGCGGACGGGGCGCTGTTCGACAATAGCCGCCAGCTCTCGGCCCTGATCGGCCGACCCACGACGCCGCTCTCGACCACGGTCGCCGAGGCCCTTGGCGCTGTCTCGAAGGCGTAACTTGAGTCATGAGGCGTCGTCGTCATCAGTGATCGTAAAGATCCCACGCGGTCCGCCAAAAAACGGCATGGTGCGCCTTGCGGCGTCGTCGATGTTGAGCCGAGGGGCAGGGGGCAGATCGTTCTC
>DATDHT010000126.1:0-5637 GCA_036521435.1 Roseiarcus sp. | reverse complement strand
GCACCCCGTGCCATCAGGTGCGCGCTGCTTCGCGCTTGGCCAGGCGATCGGCAAAGCGATCATGAGCTATCCTCAGGACATCAACGTCCATATCTGGGGCACCGGCGGCATGAGTCATCAGCTTCAGGGACCGCGCGCCGGTTTGATCAACAAAGAGTGGGACAACGCATTCCTCGACCGGCTGATCGATGACCCCCAAGGCCTGGCGAAGACGCCCAACATCGAATACGTGCGTGAAGCGGGATCCGAAGGCATCGAGCTCGTGATGTGGCTGGTTGCGCGAGGGGCGATGGCGGATGCCGTCGCCGGCGGCCCAAAGCCGAAAGTCGCGCACCGGTTCTATCATGTGCCGGCGTCCAACACCGCTGTCGGGCACCTCATTCTGGAGAACGGGCCGTAGCGCTTCGTTTGGTGAAACCACCCTCGTCATTGCGAGCAAAGCGAAGCAATCCAGGGAACGTCAGGCGCCCTTCGGCCCCTGGATTGCTTCGTCGCTACGCTCCTAGCAATGACGGTCAAGGCTGACCTGTAACCTTCGGAGCCCTCATGACCAAAACCATCAAAGTCGCGCTTGCCGGCGCCGGCGCCTTCGGCCTGAAGCACCTCGACGCGATCAAGGCGATCGACGGGGTCGAGGCGGTCTCGCTGGTCGGGCGCGAACTCGACAAGACAAGGGAAGCGGCGGCGAAATATGGCGTCGGCCATGTCACGACGGATCTCGCCGACACCCTTAAGCTGCCGGGCCTCGACGCCGTCATTTTGGCGACGCCAACGCAGATGCACGCGGCGCAAGCGCTTCAGTGCCTCAGGGCGGCCAAGCATGTGCAGATCGAGATCCCGCTCGCCGACAACCTGAAGGACGCGGAAGCGGTCGTTAAAGCGCAGAAAGAGAGCGGGCTCGTCGCCATGGTCGGCCACACCCGCCGCTTCAATCCGAGCCATCAGTTCGTGCGCCAGCGCATTCTGAAAGACGAGTTCCATATCCAGCAGATGGACGTGCAGACCTTTTTCTTCCGCCGCACCAACATGAACGCGCTCGGGGCGCCGCGCTCATGGACCGACCACCTGCTCTGGCATCACGCCGCCCACACCGTCGACCTTTTCGCCTACCAATGCCGCTCGCCAATCGTGAAGGCCAACGCCCTGCAGGGACCGATCCATCCGACGCTCGGCATCGCCATGGACATGAGCATCCAACTGAAGGCGCAGAACGGCGCGATTTGCACTTTGTCGCTGTCGTTCAACAACGAGGGCCCGCTCGGCACCTTCTTCCGCTACATCGGCGACACGGCGACCTACATCGCCCGCTACGATGATCTCTTCACCGGCAAGGACGAGAAGATCGACGTTGCCCATGTCGATGTCAGCATGAACGGCATCGAATTGCAGGACCGCGAGTTCTTCGCCGCGATCCGCGAGGGCAGAGAACCCAACGCCAGCGTCGCGCAGGTCCTGCCGTGTTATCGGGTGCTGGACGGCCTCGAGAAGCAACTCGCAAAGGGGTGAGACGGAACCCTCGAACAGGGGTCGTCATTGCGAGCGAACCGAAGCAATCCAGTGAACGTCCGGCGCCCCACGACTCTGGATCGCCACGTCGCCATAGTCCGTCCGGAAGGACGGGCGTCCCTCGACGCCCTATGGCTCCTCGCGATGACGAAGACGGCTCGACCGAACCGCATCACGCTTAGCGAGCCCCTCACCGCAGCTCGGCGGTGAATTTCTGGATCTTCTTGCACGCCTTCTCGAGCTGCTCGAGCGACGTCGCGTAGGAGACGCGGAAGTTCGGGCCCTGGCCGAAGGCGGTTCCGTGCACGACGGCCACGCCCTCCTCGTCCAGAAGCTCGGTGACGAAGTCCTCATCCGTCTCGATCACCTTGCCTGACGGCGCTTTCCGGCCGATCGCGCCCGCGCAGGACGGGTAGACGTAGAACGCGCCCTCCGGCTTCGGGCACTGCAGATGCTTCGCCTGGCCGAGCATCGAGACGACGAGGTCGCGCCGCTCCTCGAACGCCTTGCGGCGCACGGGCATGAAATCCTGCGGCCCGTTGAGGGCCTCGACCGAGGCCCATTGCGCGATCGTGCAGGCGCCCGACGTCTGCTGCCCCTGCACCATGTCCATCGCCTTGATGAGCTCGGTCGGGCCGGCGGCGTAACCGATGCGCCAGCCGGTCATGGCGTAGGATTTCGAGACGCCGTTCATGGTGAGGGTGCGGGCCTTCAGGCCCGGCTCGACCTGGGCCGGGGTCGTGAACTTGAAGTCGCCATAGACCAGATGCTCGTACATGTCGTCCGTCAGCACCCACACATGCGGATGGCGCATCAAGACGTCGGTGAGCGCTTTCAACTCGCTTTCCGTATAGGCCGCGCCGGACGGGTTCGAGGGCGAATTGAGCACGAGCCATTTGGTGCGCGGATTGATCGCGCGCTCAAGATCCTCGGGCTGAAGCTTGAAGCCGTTCTCCAGCGTGGTCGGCACGACGACCGGGGCGCCACGGTTGATCGCCACCATCTCCGGATAGCTCACCCAGTAGGGCGCCGGGATGATGACCTCGTCGCCCTCGTTCATGGTGACGAGGAAGGCGTTGTAGAGGATCTGTTTTCCCCCGGTCGCCACGATCGTGTCCGCGACCTTGTAGTCGAGGCCGTTCTCACGGGCGAACTTGGCCGCGATCGCCTCGCGCAAGGGCGGAATGCCGAGCACCGGCGGATACTTGGTCTCGCCGCGCTCGATCGCCTTGATCGCAGCCTGCTTGATGTTGTCGGGCGTGTCGAAGTCCGGCTCACCGACCGAAAGCGAAATCACTTCCCGTCCTTTGGCTTTGAGGTCGCGCGCCTTCTGCGTCATCGCGATGGTCGCGGATGGCTTAACGCGAGAGAGGACGTCGGCGAGGAAGGCCACGGGACTGGCGCCTTTCGGTTGCGGTAAGGAAAATTGAGCGGGGCACCTATAGTGAGACCCAAGGCCTGCGACAACCCCCGCGGGACCAGGGCGACGGACAGCGATGCGCGAGAAGAGGCGCGCCCACGCGCACAAAGTTACGCGCGCCAATGATTGCAAGGACTTGAGTGCGCTTTTGCGCAACTTTGTTGGCGCCAAGGGTGCAGCTTTCAGAATGGCGCCGAACTCCACGGACCTCATCCTGTCTCGAAGGATGGGGCGTCCTGGAGCGCCCTTCGAGGCCGCTTCGCGGCGCCTCAGGGCGAGGGGGTTGGGAGGCCTGGACGAAGCCTGAAAATGGCCACGGCGACGCGCTCATTTCGCGAAGCGAAACGAAACGTTTCGCAGGACATGACGTAAGTCTTTGAAATCCCTATATGCGGCGAATCGCTGGTTTCGCGGGATTGTTTGTTTTCAGTGGCTTAACTCGGTTTTCGTTTCGCCGTTTTCACGGGTTGTTTGTTTCCAATGACTTAGCTCCCCTTTTCGTTTCGCCGCTCTCGCGGGCGCGTGCGTCCCGCCTTCGCAGGCGCCATCGCGCCTCGCCCATGAGAAAACGCCAGCCGAGTTTTTGACATTTCTGAAAAACAATATCATCTCCCGCCAGCTTGGCAAGAAATTGTCGCGCGGCCGTCGGATGGTCCGACAGCGCTGAGGCCGCGCTTGGCATCTTCCTAGCGACCGAAGTCAGACATCGGGCAACAAATTAGGGATTGAGTAGACCGCCAGCGTGATTCCACGGGACGATGGTTTTCTACACGCGTCCCGTTGAGCAACTCGCGGCAGCGGGAAAACTTTTTTTTGTAGCGCTGCACGCTAGCCAATGTCTTGACGAGGGCTCGCAAGGAGGCCCAATTTGGGGCGCTTCGGGGACGCAGATGTTGTCAGCACCTGCGTCCCTTCAGGGGGGCGTAGCCCTCGCCGGAAGAGAGCAAGGCGTTTTCGTTGATCAGACGGGGCCTTGCTGCTTCCGACGGGAATTATGCGAAGCGCGCCGACCTGCGTCGAGGGCTGTTGTAAACAAAGGGCACGCTTTATCCCCAGCGATCAGAAAAAATCGAGGGAAACCGGGCGTCTCCAAGCGCTCATGTTTTGCTGCGCGCTCAGTAGTGCGTTGGGGTGCAAATCAGGGGTTTCGACAGGTAATTTCGCCGCTGCAAGGCAGCGGATAGCTGCTATTTCAACGGCTTAACGACAATTTTTTCGCATTGCCCCAGTTCGGCCGCGCTTTTGTCATGAGAATCAATTCCTTGAGCTGGCCTCGTCCCTGGGCCGGACGGTCGCGTCAGTGAACGTCGGAGCGGAGTTACGATTACTGCCGGTTATGGCGACACTGTAGTCAACCCCAGACGCAATCGGCACCGGTCAAGCCTCGACGTCAGCCCGCTCAGTCGCCGCCAGCGTCCCCCATCACCGCCAAAAAAGCCCGCCCATATTTTTGCAGCTTGACCGCGCCGACGCCATGAATGCTCGCCAGTTCGTCAAGGCTGCCGGGCCGCCGCTTGGCGATTTCGATGAGCGTCCGGTCGGGGAAAATGACATAGGCGGGCTGCTTCTGCGCCGTCGCGATCGCGCCGCGCAGGGTTTTCAGCGCGGCGAGGAGTTCCGCATCCGCGTCCCCCGCTGCGACCGCCTCGGCGACGCGGCGCCGGCGCGCTTTCGGGTTCACCACGTCCTCGCGCAAGGCGAACGGAGCCTCGCCGCGCAGCACACGCACGCCTTCTTCGGTGAGCGTCAGCCGGTCGCGGTCGTCTCCGTCGCGCCCGATCAGGCCGCCCGATTGCAATTGCCTGAGCACGCCGCGCCACTCGGCGGGCGCGCGATCCTTGCCCGCGCCGAAAGTCTTGAGCGCCTCGTGGCCGTGCCGCAGAACCGTCTCGGTCGCCTTGCCGGCGAGAATATTCGCCAGATGGCCGAAAAAGAACCGGCCCGAGGTTCGCAGAAT
This sequence comes from Roseiarcus sp., assembly GCA_036521435.1. GTDB lineage: Bacteria > Pseudomonadota > Alphaproteobacteria > Rhizobiales > Beijerinckiaceae > Roseiarcus. The sequence goes on along the minus strand of DATDHT010000126.1, from coordinate 754 downwards.
CGCCGACATCGCCTTTTGCGCTTCGACCCGCCCGTCGATCAGCCGAACCCCGCCCTGGCAGACGTCGCAATGCCCGCATGGGGCCGAATCCTCGCCGAACATGGAGAGAAGCGTCTGGCGGCGGCAGCGGGCGGTTTCGCAGAGCGCCACGAGATCGTCGAGCTTCATCGTCTCGACGCGCTTGCGCTCCTCGGGGGCACCGTTGTCGAGGATCTGGCGTCGCCTGAGCTCGATGTCGCCGGCGCTATAGAGCGTGAACGTGTCGGCGGGCAGGCCGTCGCGGCCGGCGCGGCCGATCTCCTGGTAATAGGCTTCGATCGACGAGGGCATGTCGGCGTGAAAGACGAAGCGCACGTCAGGCTTGTCGATCCCCATGCCGAAGGCGACGGTCGCGCAGACGATGCAATCGTCCTCGCGCTGGAAGGCGTCCTGATTGCGGGCGCGAAGGTCATGATCGAGCCCGGCGTGATAGGGGAGCGCGCGCCGGCCGGCGCGCGTAAATTCGGCCGCCAGCTCCTCCGTCCGGCGCCGCGACGCGCAATAGACGATGCCTGTTTCGCCCTTATGCGCATCGAGCCGGTCGATGAGCTGGCGCGTGGCGTTCGCTTTCGGGCGCATGGCCAGAAACAGGTTCGGGCGATCGAACGAGCGCACGAAAATTTTTGGGCGGCGGACGAACAGTTTTTCCGCGATTTCGCCCCGTGTCGGCTCGTCCGCGGTCGCGGTGACCGCGATCATCTGGACGCCCCGGAAC
>DATDHT010000125.1:0-3274 GCA_036521435.1 Roseiarcus sp. | reverse complement strand
GCTCATCGGGCTTGCCCGTCTCTTTCTCGACGATCGAGGCGAGGGTCACCATTTCCCAGGGCGACTTGATCGGCAAATCCGGAGAGCGCCCCTTCCATATCTCATCGACCGTCTTCGCCTGAATCTTCGCCATGCGCGAGAGAATCGACAGCCGCGTGTCGCCCCGTTCGAAATAGTAGGTATCGGGCATCAGCGAACCCTCGCGCGGGTTCTCTCTGATGTCGCCGGTCAAAACACTATCGTCGCGGAGCCGGTCGACAACCTGTTCGCTGGTGAGACCCTCGGGGATGGTGATCTTGTATCGAATCACGCGGTGCGCAAGGAGCTCATTTTCGATATCGTTCATGCTCATGCCCGCCTTGAGGGCGTACTCGCCACGTTTCAGGGCGCCGCGATTGCCGTCGAGCACGGTGAGAATGTTGAACCACAGCGCGCTGTCGATAACGCCCGCGCGCTCAAGCTGCTCGGCGATGCTGGCCCCGTCGTCCTCACGCTCGAGCATGACCACCTTATTCTCGGTAAGTGGCCCAGGGCTCCGCGCTTCCTTCATGAGCCAGACGAGCCCGCCGACCGTCGCGAGTGCTCCGAGAAGGACGAAAGTGAGCAATCCGCTCAGGCTCGACAAGCCCATACGGCGCGGCTTGCGTGGCGGTTGGGCCGGCGGGGGAGCCGGATCGTTCAGCTTGGGTTTCGTTGCGCGGCCGAACAGGCTTACGCGCGGCCGAGGGGCGTCTCCGTCGCCGGAATCGGGATCTCCGCTCATGTCGCTTGCCGCTTTTTCGCTTTCCGCCGCTGATGCTGCGGTCCAAATCTCGCGCGAGGCTGCGCCACCGGACGCGCGCTTCAGCCAAGCTTAGCCGACCGGGCGACGCAGGGAAACACCCAATCGCCCAGGGTCTGCCGGGTCAGTTCAACACGCGGAAGACGAGCGAAGCGTTTGTGCCGCCGAAGCCGAAGGAATTGGACAGCGTCGCCTGAATCGCCCGTTTGCGCGCCACATGAGGCGCGAGATCGATCGCGGTCTCGACGGAGGGGTTGTCAAGATTGAGGGTTGGCGGCGCGACTTGGTCCCGGATGGCGAGCACCGAGAAGATCGCCTCCACGGCGCCGGCCGCGCCGAGCAGATGGCCAGTCGCCGACTTTGTCGAGGACATCGTCGTCTTGGCGGCCGAATTGCCGAGCAGGCGCTCGACCGCGCGCAATTCGATCTCGTCGGCCATCGTCGAGGTGCCGTGGGCATTCACGTAGTCGATCTCGGAAGCGGAAATCTCGGCGCGCTTGAGCGCCGCGCACATGGCGCGAAAGGCGCCGTCGCCATCGGGCGCTGGCGCGGTGATGTGATAGGCGTCGCCGGACAGGCCGTAACCCGTCAGTTCGGCATAGATCCGAGCGCCCCGGCTCCTGGCATGCTCGAGTTCCTCAAGCACCACGCAGCCCGCGCCCTCGCCCATCACGAACCCGTCGCGATCGCGGTCGTAGGGCCGCGAGGCCTGCTTCGGCCTGTCGTTGAAACCGGTCGACAACGCGCGGCAGGCGGAGAAGCCCGCGAGCGCCAACCGGTTGACCGCCGATTCAGCGCCGCCAGCGACCATCACGTTCGCGTCGCCAAGAGCGATCAGCCGCCCGGCGTCGCCGATCGCGTGCGCGCCGGTCGAGCAGGCGGTGACGACCGCGTGGTTGGGGCCCTTGAGAGAGTGGGCGATCGAAACCTGCCCGCTCAGGAGGTTGATCAGCCTTCCCGGAATGAAGAACGGCGAGATCCGGCGCGGTCCTTTTTCGTGCAAGGTGACCGAGGCGTCGTAAATCCCGCCGAGGCCGCCGATCCCCGAGCCAAACAGGACTCCGGTCTCGATCTCCTCGTCGTAGGACTTGGGGCTCCAGCTTGCGTCGCGCAGCGCCTGGGTCGCGGCGCTCATACCGTAGATGATGAAGTCATCGACGTGGCGCTGCTCCTTAGGATCCATCCAGTCGTCTGGATGGAAGGCGTCCGGGTCGCTGCCGCGCGGCACTTGTGCGGCGACTTTGCAAGGGAGGTCGGAAACGTCGAAGTTCTCGACCCGGGCCAATCCCGACTCGCCGGCGAGAAGCCGGCGCCAGGTCGCCTCGACCCCGCACGCGATCGGGGAGACCATCCCAAGGCCTGTAACGACGACGCGCCTCAATTGTCCCATGCCTGCACTCTGGCTGTTCCCGCCCACGACCTCGGCGCCAATTGGAACGCGACGTCCGACACGACAAGGGCCGGACGAGACGCCCGGCCCGCACTCAAGGAAAAAAAGCGTCTCGACGAAAGATGGCCGGCCAGCTCAGCGCGTTGCGCACCTATTTTTTGGTCGACGCCTTTTCAAGATACTTGACCGCGTCGCCGACGGTTACAATGGTTTCGGCTTGGTCGTCGGGAATCTCGACCCCGAACTCTTCTTCAAACGCCATCACCAACTCAACCGTGTCGAGCGAGTCGGCGCCCAGATCGTCGATGAAATTGGCGCTGTCGACGACTTTGTCCGCCTCCACGCCGAGGTGTTCTACGACGATCTTTTTTACGCGCTCTGCGACATCGCTCATGTCATCTTTTCCCTTATGCATCGGGCTTCGCCGCCCGACCTGTGACCAATTTCCCGATCGACCCCGCCGACGGCAAGGCCCATGATTTGGGCGTCCGCTCCCCGCCGCGGTGTGGCGACAGGATCGCTCGGGTTCGCCGACGCTCGGATGATGCGCCCCTCCCGCGTCTGGCGACAAACGGGGTCGATAGCATATCTTTTTGGGCAATGCGAGAGGAACGCAAAACCCGTCGCGGCGCGGTCTTGCGGGCGAGTCCGAGCCATCAGATCATCGCCATTCCGCCGTTCACATGCAGCGTCTGCCCGGTCATGTAGGCCGATTCGGAACTCGCTAAATACACGGCCGCCGCGCCAATTTCCTTGTCGGAACCGAACCGTCCGGTCGGGATCGAGGCGAGAATTGTCTCGCGCTGTTTCTCGTTCAAAACCCGGGTCATTGGACTGTCGATGAAGCCGGGGGCGATGCAATTGACAGTGATGCCCCGCGTCGCGACCTCGGCCGCGAGCGCCTTGGACATGCCGATCATGCCCGCTTTGGCAGCGGCATAGTTCCCTTGGCCCCGATTGCCTTGGACGCCGACAACCGACGTTATGTTTATGATTCGGCCAAAGCGCCGTTTCAGCATGCCTTTCAACGAGGCGCGCGACAGGCGGAACGCCGCGGTCAGATTGATCGCAAGCACAGTATCCCAGTCCTCGTCCTTCATGCG
>DATDHT010000124.1:0-21538 GCA_036521435.1 Roseiarcus sp. | reverse complement strand
GAGGCGGCCGGGATCGCCGCGGACGTTGAAGGTGTAATAGACGGCGGGGCCGTCCGGATAGACATGCGTGAAGCGGGTCGACACGGTTCCCTTGGCGCCGGTCGCCTCGATGAGCGCGTCTTCCGTCGCCTTGCGCACGGCCTCGTGGAACGGTTCGAACCTGTCCCAGGTGATGGCGGTCTCGAAGGTGTCGTTGATGATTCCCATCGGCACGGTCAGTTCGCGCGCATAGGGCATGCGGATGAAGGCGGTGCGCCAGCGCAAGCCTGCGGCCTCGTCGGCGTGGCGGCGCCCTCCGTGATCAGCCATGAGCTCGATTGCACGAGCCATCCAGGCGTCCACCGGATGGTCGGCGGATTCGAAGGCGAGCACGAGCAGGCTCTCCTCATAGGCATTGACGCCATAGGCGCCCGCTTCGTGATTGTCGATGACGCGCAGGTTTGACGGATAAAGCCCGGCCTGCGAAGCGGCGCGCACGGCCCGCGCGGCGGCGAAGAAATCAGGGAAGCCGAACACGGCATCGGCGCGGAAGCGCGGCCGCCCTTGCAAGCGCATCCATGCCTCGGTGATCACGCCCAGCGACCCCTCCGAGTCGATCATCATGCGATCGGGGCTCGGGCCGGCGCCGGAGCCCGACAGACGTCGCGACTCCATGATTCCCGCGGGCGTGATCGTACGTAGGCTTTCGACCAGATCGTCGATATGCGTGTAAAGCGTGGCGAAGTGACCGCCCGAGCGGGTGGCGATCCAGCCGCCGAGGGTCGAGAACTCGAAACTCTGAGGGTAATGACGCAGGGCGAAGCCATGCGGCTTCAGCGCCGCTTCGATCGCAGGTCCAAGGATGCCAGCCTGGATGCGCGCGGCGCGGCTCGTCGCGTCCACTTCGAGCACGCGGTTGAGGCGGCGCATGTCGAGGCTGACGGCGCCGGCAAAGCCATCGCCGACGACGGGTTCGACGCCGCCCACGACCGACGAGCCGGCGCCAAACGGCACGACCGCGACTTTCGCCCCGCTCGCCCAGTCGAAGACCGCGGCGATGTCGGCTTCGGTCTCGGGCAGCGCGACGAAATCGGGCGCGTTGGCGAAATCGCGCGCGAAGGCGCGCACGGTTTCAGGGTAGGACTTGCCGTAGGTGTGCAGAAGCCGCTCGTGCAGATCTTCGGTCAGAATGTGGGCGAGAGAGGCGGGCGCAACGATGCGGGGCGAGCGCAGCGTGATCTCGGAGGTTTGCGGCGGCGACGCCGTGGCGTGCGGCTCGACCCCCAGTTTTTCCGCGAGGAAGCGAAACACGCGCACGCGCTCGGCCTCGTCGAGGCCCTCGCCCTCACGCCCCCAGCCGTAGAATTTGAGTCGGCGCTCCATGACATTCCTCCGCAGGCGCGACGGCGTACGCCGTCGTAGGTTATTTCGAACCCATCGGTAGTGGGCGCAATCTCGCTCGAGTCGGATCGACTGTGAGCAGCGCGCCTCCCTCCAGCTGTGCAGCCATTTGTCGTAAGACCGCGATTAGGGTGGGCCCCGCCGTTTTCCGGTCTGACATCCCCGGCTCTGACCTGAACCACGCTCGGTTTGCCGCTTTGTGTCGCGGCTACTGGTTAAGACAATCGGCAGAGCCCCCTGCAGTGTCACAGATCTCTTTGACTTGGCGGCAGACCGAGGACCGAGGATGAAGTGCCTGGTCCTATCCACTGGGCGCGCGCCTCATCCCTCCGGGGTGCATACCATGCGTGCGAGGCGCGCCGAAGAAGCGTCGCCGGGATGCTGCGTGGATCGCCACAGGTCTGTGACGGCTAGCGCTATCCAGATCACAACACCAAGAACTAGCGGCACCCATTTGGCGCTTTTGTTAAGGCGGGCACCGACGAAGGCCCTATCGTCTGCTGGCAACTTCGACTGAATTGCGAGGCGATCAAGTGTCGTGTCGATAACGTAGTCAAGATTCTTGACCATATACAGATAGATAAGCCAAGCGACAGCGATGCCGAATGTGCTGAAAACGAAATGGACCCATCCAACTGCCGTCTCGAAGTTGAAGAGCGGTTTCTCCGCTGAGACCTGCTGAATGACCCACGCTCCAAAGGCGGTCACCGTGGCGAGGACGGCCAAAATCACGGTTCGCCTGGTGTCGAGGTTCCGTTTGAAGAGATCGAACAGGATGTCTTCCGATTGCATGACGTGTCTCCCTTGACTAGCGGCCTTTGAGGCTGCTTGCTCATAAACATGCCGTCAAATCAGAATTTGCCGCGCACCATCGTGGGGGTTCTGTGCGATTCTTTCCAGACTCCTCACGACTGTCTGATCAGCGCGCACGATGTATTCTATTGGACGCGAGAGGGACGCGACCAACCGCGCAAAACCGATGACGGTCGCGCCAACCTACGTTGGCCGCGTGGCACCCGCCGCAGATGTCTCCGCCGCCTTACGCATCGCCGCCCAGACCGCGGCGACGTCCGCTTCCTCCGTGGCCAGCGCGCCGATCGACACGCGCGCCATCCAGCTCCCTTCGAGGACGGCCGGCGTCAGATAGGCGGCGCCCGAGCGATTGAGCGCCTCGACCCAGGCGGTGGTGTGCGCGTCGAGCGCTTCGCCCTCGAGACCCGCAGGCTCGTGCCGTACGCACACCGTCTGCAAGGGAACCGGCGCGACCACTCGCCAGCCCGGCGTCGCGGCCACCTTTTCTGCGAGCCATTGCGCATTGGCGATGTCGCGGCGAAGGCGCTTCTGCAATCCGCTGACCCCCTGTTCGCGGATTATGAACCAGAGTTTGAGCGCCCGGAAGCGGCGCCCGAGCGGGATGCCCCAGTCGCGCAGGTTCTTGACCTCACCGTCGACGGAGGATTGCAGGAAGCTCGGATTGGTCGACATCACCCGCATCAGATGCTCCGGGTCGCGCACATAATAGACGGAGCAGTCGAACGGCGCGCCGAGCCACTTGTGCGCGTTGATCACAAGGGAGTCCGCGCACTCGACGCCCTCCCACATTGAGCGACATTCGGGCAGGATCATCGCGCTGCCCGCCATCGCTGCGTCGACATGGAGCCAGATGCCGTGGCGCCGCGCGATCTCGGCAATCGGCGCGATCGGATCGATCGCCGTCGTCGCCGTCGTGCCGACAGTGGCGACGATGGCGCAAGGCAGGTCGCCGTTGGCGAGGTCCGCTTCGACCATCTCCGCGAGGGCCTCGGCGCGCATGGCATATTGGGCGTCGAACGGAACGAGGCGCAGATTCTCGCGGCCGAAGCCGGCGAGCAGCGCGCCCTTGTCGACCGAGCTGTGCGCATGTGCCGATACATAGACGCGCGGGATGCGCGCTTCGCCCTGCAGGCCGCCGCGCGCCAGCGCATAATTCGTCGCCCGCTCGCGCGCGCAAATGAGCGCGACCAACGTGCTCGTGGACGCCGTGTCCTGAATCACGCCGCTAAAGGCGGGCGAAAGCCCCAGCATCTGCCGCAGCCAGTCGGTGACGACTTCCTCGATCTCCGTCACCGCCGGGCTCGATTGCCAAGAGAGCCCGATGACGCCGAGGCCGGTGCTGACAAGATCGCCGAGGATTCCGGCGTGCAGCGCATTGGCAGGGAAATAGCCGCAGAAGCGCGGATGCTGCCAGAGCGACAAGCCGGGAACGACGATCCGATTCAGATCCTCGATCACGGCGCCGAAATCTTCCGGCTCGTTCGGCGGCGCAGCGGGCAGGGCGTCGCGGATCTCGCCGGGCCTGGTTTTCGCCATCACCGGGCGGTCGGCCAGGCCTTCGTGATAGTCGGCCAGCCAATCGATGAGCTCATGACCATAGCGGCGGAAGTCTTCAGGCGACACGAGCAGCTTTCCGGTTTGGCGTGGGGATACGGGAGCAGGGGTGCATCGCCCGAGGGCCGCCGTCAACGGGCGCTGACGACCGGCGCGGATCAAGCAGGCCTGTCGGCTCGTCAAGGACGGACCCGATCGATTGAGGTGACAGCAAGAATCGGAGTGACGCGCATTGCGGGAAGCTTGAGCCTCGCATCGCCGCCCTGTCGCGGCGCGATTGAAGGAGGCGGATCGATGCCTTGGCGGAACGCGACCGGCGGCTGCATGCTCGCGGCCATCAGCTTTTGTGCAAATCCGGCGTTCGCCGGCGACCCTTGGCTGCGGGATGGGACGTATGAAATCATCACCCGGCTCGAGCTGCCACATCTGGAGCGCTATGCGGTCGATTCCGTGCACCGCGTCTGCTTTACCGGCGGATGGGCGACGAAAGCGATTCCGGCGCCGGTTGAAAGCGCCAACCATCCGTTCACCCCTTGCGCGGCCGACCATATCGAGCGTGGCGCCGGTACGATCGAATACGACATCGCTTGCCCCGGCCGCGACTCCGCGAGAGCGCATGCCAGCTATCGCGCGACGGACAACGGGTTTGACGGCCGTGTCGCGATGGTGATGGGCGGTAAGAACATGACCATGACGGAGGTGGTGCGCGGCCGCCGCCTCGGCGCCTGTAACGAAACCGCGGAGCTCGCCCCCATTCGCTTTTAGGCTGAGCCCATCCGCTCGCTCATGAGGCGGGCCAATTCCTGCGGAGCCGACAGGGGCAGGCTGCAAGTCTGCCCCTGACAGAGCATCGCGACGGGATGTTCAGCGCGCGGCAGGTTGTCGCGCGGCGACCCGTTCGGCCACAGCTTGCGATCGAGGCGCAGCACGGTCAGCGACGGATCGGGCGCGCGCAATGCGGCCGCGGCGAGCGCTTGGCTCCCCGGATTGCCCAGCGCCCCGTCGATGACCACCGAGCCGCCGCGCGCCAGCATGTCGGCGCTCATGAGCGTCAGCGGGCTGCCGCCGAGCCCCTCGGGAAGTCCGGAGACAGAGCGGATGAGGCCCTCGGCCGCCTCGCCCCAGCGCGCTTCGTCGGTCAGATGCCAGAGGCGCACGAACGTCTCGGCGAGAAGCCCGATTCCGGACGGTGTCGCGCCGTCATGCGCCTGGCGCGGGCGCGCGCCGGGCACGTCGGCCGCGTCCCTGGCGGTGAGATAGAACCCGCCCGCGCTGTCGCCGAACAGATCGACAGCCTCGTTCGCTAATCGGCGTGCGGCTTCGAGGTCGCCCGGCTCGCCGCTTGCCTCGAATAAGCCAAGCGCGGCGCGGGCCATCGAAGCATAATCATCGAGGAGCGCGCGTGCGCCGGGATGCCCCTCGCGCCAGGCGTGCAGAAGCCGCCCGTCCGCGCCGCGCAGCTTGCCCATGACAAAATCGAACGCGGCGCGAGCGGTTTGAAGCCACGCTGGCTCGTCGAAAACAGCGCTGGCGCGAGCGAGCGCGGCGATGGTCAGGCCGTTCCAGTCCGCCAGTACCTTGTCGTCGCGGCCGGGCTTCGAACGCGCTTCACGCAGCGCGAACAGTTTCGCACGCGCGTCCGCAAGCCTGGCCTCGGCTTCAGGCGAGCCGCGCGGCGTGACGCGGCGCAATACGGTTCGGTCTTCCCAATTGCCGCCCCGCGTCACATCGTAAGCTGTCTTGAACGAGCGCGCCGCGTCACCCAGCGCGGCGTCGACCTCGTCTTCGTCCCAGACGTAGAACAGGCCTTCCTCGCCGTCCTGATCGGCGTCGAGGGAGGCGGCAAAGGCGTCGCCGACCCGCATCTCGCGCATCAACCACCCAACCGTCTCATGCGCGCGATCGGCGAAGGTCGGATCGGGCCACAGGACATGAACGAGCGCGAGCAATTCGAGGATCTGCGCATTGTCGTAGAGCATCTTCTCGAAATGCGGCACGAGCCATTCGGCGTCGGTCGAATAGCGCGCGTAGCCGCCGCCGAGATGATCGTAGATGCCGCCTGCGTTCATAGCCTCGAGCATGGCGCGTAACGCCTCGCCGAAGGACGGATCGCCACCGCGGAACATCTCGTTCCAGAAGAAGCGGAAGATCGGCGCATTGGGAAATTTCGGCGCGCCGCTCAAACCGCCATGTACGGGATCGACGGCGCTCCTCAGCGCATCGCCGACGCGGGTGAGGTCGGCGGGTGAGACGCCAGGGCCTGCATTCAACTCGGAGAGTTTCGCCAGATGGTCAGCGAGCGTGAGACCCCGGCTCTCCATCTCATCGCGCTGCGAGCGCCAGGCGGAAGCGATCGATTGGATGACCTGCCCGAACGAGGGCCGGCCATAGCGCGGCTCGGGCGGCCAATAGGTGCCCCCGATCATCGGCTTGCCGTCCGGCGACAGGAACATGGTGAGCGGCCAGCCGCCCTGCTGGCCGAGCGCATGAAGCGCGGTCATATAGATGTGGTCGATGTCCGGCCGCTCCTCGCGGTCGACTTTGATGTTGACGAACAGCTTGTTCATGAGACGCGCGGTCTCTGCGTTCTCGAACGACTCGTGCGCCATCACGTGGCACCAGTGGCAGGCGGCGTAGCCGATCGAGAGCAGGATGGGACAATCGCGCCGCTGGGCCTCGGCCAGAGCCTCCGCGCTCCACGGGCGCCAATGCACTGGATTGTGAGCGTGCTGAAGCAGGTAGGGCGAGGTCTCCTGCCCAAGGAGATTGCGGCTGGACACTATTGACGTTCCTCCGCCGTCAGGCTTGGGGTCTCAAACTGCGATCGCAGTCTGTCTTCTCAAGGTCGCATCGCGACAGACCGCGCCGGGTTCGGGTGCTCAAAGAACTTCTCAAGCCTTTCAGCTAAGCCAGCGTGATATTTCCGAACGTACTCGTCTATGTCCCTCTCCTCGCCCGCTGATAGAGCGGGTTCGCCCTTAAGGGGCCAGTGACGGCCACTCGAGCCTTACGACCCTTCAACTGATCCTTCAGTTCGCTATCCTTTGCGACTCTATCCTCGCTCGCAAGTGCGTAAAATTACGCTGACACGACGTTGAATTGCGATGACCCGGAACGCACAACTGATACGGGACTCGCTTGATGACTTCGCTCGCCGTTCCTGAGGGCCGCGAAAGCACCCGGCGGCGGGCCGGGAGCCAACTTAGGAAAAATCGACAATTCCTTGCCAAGACGGCTGAGATCCTGTATCGTTTTTCAGAAAGATGGCGGCGCGGCCTCCCCTTTCATGGGCGGCGCGAGCGGAGCTTCGGCGTCAAGGTCAGGAATCGTTCGTACGGACAGATTTTGGCGCCTAAGCCATTGGAATCGCCGGCGCGGCGCCAGAAGTGGCGCCTGACCGATCGCCGGCGCGCCTCGAACCTATTGTTGTTCGGGAAGGCGAGTCGACCAGGTGAATTCCGCATGAGTTTCATCGCCCCTCAAGCCGCGAGCGCGGCCCTCAGCATAGCCTTGAACCGGCGCGAGTCGAGGGTCCACAGGATGTCTGCGCCCTCGTGGTCGCCCGCCGCCTCGCGCCAGACATGGGCGTTGTTGTCGTCATGGTGCACATTCAGCCGGTCGACCACAGTCATGCCCCGGGTGAGCCTGCTCCCGGTCTCGATCGCGACGCGATGGCGCGACCACGCCAGGCCGATCGAGCGGTCGAGCGCCACCGCCATGGCGGTCGGATCGGCCAGCGAGAGGCCTCTTTCGCCAGTCTGCACCCGATAGGCCTCGCGGGCGGTCGTGTTCGATTCGAGGGCGAATTTCGCCTTCGCCGTGCCAAGCGCCTCGATCGCCGCGATTTCGTCGTCCTGCAGGACGGAGTCCCCACGCGAGACGTGCCAGCCGACCATCTCGATGTTGAGCTTCGAGCGGAAGACCGCGCGCGCCGCTTCCGGATCGACCCAGATGTTGTATTCGGCCGCCGGCGTGACGTTGCCCTCGCAACAGGGCGCGCCGCCCATCACGACGCAGCGGCCAATGCGCTCCACGAGCTTTGGATCGCGCTTTAGCGCAAGGGCGACATTTGTCAGCGGACCGAGCGTCACCAGGGTAAGACCCGGCTTTTCGTGCGAAAGCCGTTCGATCGCGTCCACAGCGTCTTCACGCTCGGGCCCGCGTTTCGGTCTAGGAAAGCCGCGATCGCCGAGGCCGTCTTTGCCGTGGAACCAATGCGCGTGATCGTGCGCCCGCGTGAGCGGCTTGTCCGCGCCAACAAAGACCGGAACGTTGGAATTGCAAATCTCGGCGGTCAGCAGCGCGTTTTGGGTCGCCTGCTCAAGGCCGACATTGCCGGCGACCGTCGTCAGGCCGAGCACTCTTACGTTGGGCTCGGAGAGCGCCATGATGATCGCGACGGCGTCGTCGGAGGCGGTGTCCGTGTCGATGAGAAAGTTGCGCATGTCTGTCAGGCCGTCGCTCTCAGCCGCTCAAAGCCCCGTTCGAGGTCGGCCTTGAGGTCCTCGATATCCTCGAGCCCAACGCTGAAGCGCACCGTCGGCCCCTCGGGCGAAAAGTGCGTCGCGGTGCGTACGGCTGTGCAGTCGAAGGGAAGAGCGAGGCTTTCGTAGCCGCCCCAGGAATAGCCGAGCCCGAACAGTTCGAGGCCATCGAGGAACGCCGCGACTGCCACTTCCGACGCGGGCTTGAGCACGATCGAAAAAAGGCCGGACGAGCCGGTAAAGTCGCGCTTCCAAAGCGCGTGGCCTGGATGATCGGGCAAAGCGGGGTGGATGACGCGCAGGACCTCTGGACGGCCGCCCAGCCATTGCGCCAGCGCAAGCCCCTGCCGCTCCGCCTCTCGTAGCCTGAGCTCCATGGTGCGGAGACCGCGCAGCGCAAGGAACACATCCTCGGGGCTGGCGGGAATGGCCATCAGATGGACGCAACTGTGAAGACGCTCGAACCATTTTTCATTGGCTGAGACGAGGCCCAGCAGAAGGTCTGCGTGGCCGGAGAGATATTTCGTGCCAGCTTCGACCACCATGTCGACGCCGTGCGCGTGGGCTGAGAAGAAGAGAGGCGTCGCCCAGGTGTTGTCCATGATGACGCAGGCGCCGTGCGCGTGCGCGGCTGCAGCGATCGCGGGAATGTCCTGGACCTCGAGGGTCTCCGAGCCCGGCGACTCGGTGAACACGACTTTGGTGTTGGGCCGCGTCAGCGCGGCGACGCCTTCGCCGATTGTGGGATCGTAGTAAGTGGTCTCGATCCCCATTCGCTTCAAAGTCATGTCGGCGAACGCGCGCGCCGGCCTGTACACAGAATCGGTCATCAGCATGTGATCGCCGGCGCTCAAGGCCGTCATCAGCGCAACGACGATCGCGGCCAGCCCCGACGGCACGAGCACCGTTCCCGCGGCGCCCGAAAGGTCGGTCCAGGCGGAGCATAGGGCCTCGGTGGTCGGCGTGCCGCGGGTGCCGTAGGTAAAGCGCTGCGTACGGTTCTTGAGCGTCGCGACATCGGGATAGAGCACGGTCGAGCCGCGAAAAGGCGGGACGTTGATGAAGCCTTGCGAGAACTCGGCGTCGCGACCGAGATTCACGAGGCGCGAACGGCGCCTCAGGGACGCGCGAGTTTCGTCAGTGAGTTTGGCCATTGGGGTCGTGCGGGCTCCGAACGTCGATTTGGGCCGTTGCCTAGCATGCTTCGCGGGCCTTGGCAGCCGATTGACTTCCGTCCACGGCGCCCGACTATGCCTCCATCATCTTGGGCGAGAGCCCTTAGCATTCGGCGTCAGTGAGGAGATTGTCATGCGATTGCACATTGCTTGGCTTGCCGGGGCGGCGCTTAGCGCCATGGCCGTGTTTTCCGCAAGCGCCGGCACGCTCGACAAGGTCAAAGCGCGCGGCCAATTGATCTGCGGCGCCAACCCCGGCCTTGCCGGCTTCGGTCTGCCGGACGACCAGGGAATGTACAAGGGCCTCGACGTCGACGAATGCAAGGCGATCGCCGCAGCGATCTTCAACGATCCGAACAAAGTCAAATACCTGCCGATCAACGCCAAGGACCGTCCGACGATTCTGGCTTCCGGCGAGATCGACGTCCTGATCCGCAACACCACCTGGACGCTGTCGCGCCAGACCGGAGGGATGTTCTTCACAGGCGTCAACTTCTACGACGGACAGGGTTTCATGGTGCGCAAGAAGCTTGGCGTAGATTCGGCGCTCAAGCTCGACGGCGCGTCGATCTGCGTCCAGCAGGGGACGACCACCGAGCTCAATCTCGCCGACTATTTCCGCGCCAACGCCATGAAGCTCGAGGCGGTGGTTTTCGCAACCGACGAGGAAGCCACTAAGGCCTACGACAGCGGCCGTTGCGACGCCTACACCACTGACGCCTCGGGCCTCTATTCAGAGCGTCTCAAGATGTCCAATCCAGATGACCATATCGTACTGCCGGAAATCATCTCGAAGGAGCCGCTTGGCCCCTCGGTGCGCAAAGATGACGTCGATTGGTTCCAGATTGTGCAATGGACCCACTATGCGCTCCTCACCGCCGAGGAGCTGGGCGTCACCCAAGCCAACGTCGACGAGAAGCTCAAATCCGACAATCCGGCGATACGCCGTCTGCTCGGCGTCGAGGGCAGTTTCGGCCAGGGCCTCGGCCTTACCAACGATTGGGCCTATCGCATCATCAAGGCGGTCGGCAATTACGGAGAGATTTTCGAGCGCAATGTGGGCCAGGGCTCGCCGATCAAGATCGCTCGAGGCTTGAACGCGCTGTGGAACAAGGGCGGCCTGCAGTATGCTCCGCCGATAAGGTAGGCGATTTTCGACCGGCGGCGGTGATAAGAAGGGAGCCGCCGCCTGAGTTAACGTTGAGATATGACCGCCTCCCGCAAGCTCGCAGCGATCCTCGCCGCCGATGTCGTCGGCTATTCGCGGATGATGGGTGAGGACGAGGCCGGCACGGCAGGCCTCGTGCGCGAGCGGCGAGAGGCCGCTCAGCCGATCATCGCCGCGCACGGCGGGCGGTTGTTCAAGATCATGGGCGACGGGATGTTCGTCGAATTCCCGTCGGTCGTCGCGGCGGTCGAATGCGCCTTGGCGATACAAAGGCAAATGGCGGCCAGCAATGACGGCGCCCTCGAGGCGAGGCGCGTCCTCTACCGGATCGGCGTCCATCTCGGCGATGTGCTTGTCGAGGGCGAGGATATCCTCGGCGACGGCGTCAATATTGCGGCGCGGCTCGAAAGCATCGCCGAACCCGGTGGCGTGTCCATTTCGGGCGCGGCGCACGAGCATGTGCGGGGACGGGTCGAGGCGGAGTTCATCGATCTCGGAGAGAAAGCGCTCAAGAACATCGCGCGGCCGGTGCATGTCTATGCCGTTCGCCTCGACTCCGGACCTTCCGGGCGCACACCGGACGCGCCGCCCTCCGAAGCCGGCCCGCCCCGCCTCTCCATCATTGTGCTTCCCTTCGCCAATATCGGCGGCGACTCGGAGCAGGACTATTTCATCGATGGGGTCACGGAGAGCCTGACCACGGATCTGTCGCGGATTCGCGGCTCATTCGTGATCGCACGGAACACCGCGTTCACCTATCGAGGCAAGGCCGTGGACGTCGCCAAAATTGGGCGCGAGTTGAATGTCCGCTACGCGCTCGAAGGAAGTTTCCAACGAAGCGGCAATCGTATGCGCATAAACGCGCAGCTCATCGACGTGCAGAGCGGCAGTCATCTTTGGGCTGAGCGGTTCGAAAGGCCGGTGACCGATCTCTTCGAGATGCAGGACGAGATCGTAGCGCGCATCGCGAACACCCTCAATGCGCAGCTGATCGCGGTCGAGGCCCGGCGGGCGGAGCGCGCGCCTACGCCGGACTCCCTCGATCTGTATTTTCAAGGCGAGGCTTGGGTCAACAGGGGAGTCACGTTTGAAAACCTAACCAAGGCGCGCAGCTTCTTCCATCGCGCCTTGGCCCTCGATCCCGCCAATGTCGATGCGCTGGCTGGCATCTCGCAGGTTGAGGCCAATTTCGCGATCAGTCTGTCCACGGACGATAAAGCTGCGCGGTTCGCCGCGGCTGAAGTCGCCGCGACTAAGGCTTTGTCGCTGGCTCCCGACCATGCTCTTGCTCACGTGTGCATGGGCATGGTCCTGGGCTTCACCAACCGCGCCGCTCCGGGCATCGCCGAATATGAGAGAGCCTTGGCCTTGGATCGTAACATGGCGGGCGCTCACGCGCTGATCGGGCAGAACAAGCTGTTCATCGGTCTGGCCGAGCAGACCGAGTCGCACGTCCTGGAAGCGCTCCGCCTCAGCCCGCGTGATCCTTGGGCCTATATCTGGTTGCTGACGGCCGGCTTCGCCGCGTGTCTTCTTGGCCGCAATGAAGAAGCAGCGTCCTGGTTTCGTCGATCCATCGAGGCCAATCGAAATTTTGCGCTCTGTCGTTTCATTCACGCCACGGTCTTGACGAACGCTGGCCGAACGGATGAAGCGCGGTCGGAGCTGGCGGCGGGACTGGCTCTCGATCCCGGGTTTACAATCGCGAATTTTCAATCGGCCGTATCGAGCGACAACCCCCTTTATCTTGAGCAGCGGGCCAGGGTCATTGTCGACATGCGCCGCGCCGGAATTCTTGAGCGGTGAGGGGAATGGGTTATGCCGGCGCGGCGCCTTGGTCTGATGCGCGTCGCGTCGCCCGAGCGTCTCGCCGTCGAACAGCGGAGCAAGGCGAGAGCGCTTCTAAGCCGCCGCCAGCGCCCTTCGCAGTCCTTCGGGGTCGCACTTGATGGCGCGCAGAAGCGTTCGCGCTGGCCCGCTCGGCCGCTTGGCGCCACGCTCCCACTCCTGCACTGTCCGCACGCTGAATTCATAAGCGGCGGCAAACTCGACCTGCGTCATGCCAATGGCTTCGCGTATCGCGCGCACGTCAATGACGGGGGCCATGTCCGGCGCGGCATCGGCATGAGCGGCGATTTGGCGCGCAAGATCCGTGTCTGTCATTGCGTCCACTCGTCGCCAGTCCGTCTTCCTCAGCGCCTCACGAGCCGCCTTACTCAACTTTTTCGCCATACCGCTTCACCTCTCGCGAATTGGCTTTTCGAAGGGAAATGACGCGCCGCTCTTCGTCGCGGTCGGTGTACACGCAAACGAACAGGCGCCTGTTAATGAAGCCAAACGCGATTTGCCTCGTCTCTCCATAGTCGAAGCGGCTATCGCCGACGCTCGTGTGTGGCCCATTAAATAAGACCTCAGCCAACGCCAGCGATACTTGATGCTTCTCTTGGTTCAGCGCGTCTTTGACGGGATCGAAGGCGCATTTCACAACTACAATGAACTACGCTTTTGGCGTAGTTATGGCAACTCACCTTTTGCGCCCACCTCCAGCGCGAAAATCTCTTTCCGCTCCTTGACGCCGCGCAAAGCGTGGCTGCCAAGGGACTTCAGCCGGCTATCGGCGCCCTTCATTCCTTCTATGAACTCGGCGGAAACCAGCACCGCGCGACCCAGCGGCTGGCAAAGCGCTTCGATGCGCGTGACCTCATTGATCGCCGGACCGATGACCGTGAAATCGAGCCGATCGATTGCGCCGACGTTGCCGTACAGCACGTCGCCGAGATGGAGCGCGAGATCGACAGGAGCGGCCGCCAAGCCTTCAGCAACACGCGCGGCGCTGAGCGCTTCAATCTTGCCCATCGCCTCGATTGCGGCGTCGAGCGCGCGGTGGCAAGTCTCCGCCCGATCCGGGTCGTCGAACGGGAAGATGGCGAGCATGGCGTCGCCGATGAACTTGAGCACATGGCCGCCGCGCTCGCGGAGCGAGGCGGTCAGGATCTCGAATATTTCGTTGAGGAGTTCGATGACGACCGGACCGGGGGCCGTGTCGCTGAGTGGGGTGAAGCCGCGAATGTCAGCGTACCAGATCACCGCGCGCAAATTGTCGACCGAGCCGCGCATGATCGAGCCGGCATGCACCCGCCGTCCGGCGTCTTCTCCGAGATAGGCGCCAAGCAGCCCCGAGGCGATGACATGGCCGGCGTGGGCCTTCATCGCCAGCGACAGCGCGGGCAGGGTCCCTTGCACGAGCGTCATATCGTCGTCACTGAATCCGCCCTTACGATCGGTCGCGAACGAATAGGCGATGCCTGATCCCTGCGAGCGGTCGCCCATCTCGCCGTAAACGAAAAGCTGCGCCAAATAGTCCGTGGCGCCCAGCGGGTGGAACTCCTCCAGAATCGGGAAATCGCGCTCCTCCGGACCGTTCTCGATCCGCCGGCGCAGCGCGGGGGTGTCCTCACCGGCGCCAGCGCGCTGCATGAGGGCGTAGAAGGGGCTTGTGACAAAGATTCGCTCATTCTCGTCGCCGTGGGGATAATTCTCGGGCTCAATGGCGTTGAGATCGCGCCGCCAGGTGTAGCCATAGCCATTCCATTGCGGATGCAGCGTCTCCATCGCGGCATGCGCCCGCCACAGCGGGACTCCATCGATCACCAGGCGTTGGCAATAGCCGTCAAATAGGTGATACGCGTCGGCGCCGCGCAAGCCCTCGCGCACTGCCCAGATGTGCGTATCGACGATGCGGCGGCCGAGCGCGTCATCGAAGGTCCTGTGGCGAAGTTCGGGGAGCGTCTCGTCGCGACGGTCTGAGGGCATCGGCGCGCGGACTATGGTTTGGAGTCCGATTTGGGGACGACGAACACCTCTCCGGGATAGATGAGGTTGGGGTTGTGGATCTGCGCCCGGTTCGCGCTGACGATCGCCGGGTAGCGCGTCGGGTCGCCGTAGTAGCTTTGGCTGAGAGCCCATAATGTGTGCCCAGTCGCCACTCGCTTGGTTTGAACCGATGCGACCACCGGGTCCGACGGCGAGGGCGCGGACGATGGCTCGGGGCTCGCGGGCGCTGCTGCGGCCTGCAAAGCTGGCGCAGCGGGCATATCAGGGTAGTCGAACGGAGTGTTGGCGCTCGCGACGACGGTCGCGCCGCTCGGATTGATCTCGTCGGCCTGTATAACGTAATCGCCAGGACTCATGCCGCCTTTGATCGTCAAAGACCATCGGCCGTCGGATTGCGTCTTGGCCTCGGCGAGATCGGCCTGGTTGAGGTAGAGGCGGAGGGTGGTGTTTGGCTGAGCCGACCCTTTGGCCACAAGACCGCCGGGGGCGTCGGCCTCGACCGACTGGATCGCGACACGGGCGCCGCTGACCGGTGCTGGCGTCGCTAGGGTCCGCATCCCCAACGCGGATGGTTCGGTCTTGGAGTTCGCTGGAATAGAGACCGCCACGGCGGGTTTCGCTTCAGGCGGCCCGGCGGCGACGCCAGTCTTTACCTCTGGCGCAGGCACCGAGACCGCAACCGGGCTTGATACCGCTGGCTCGCCCTTATCGGTATTCGCGGCCAGGGAGAGGCTATGGTCGCCCGGCGTGAGCGCCGGCGGGATGATGACAAACTGTCCCGAAGCGTCGGCGGTCGCCTCGGCCACAGTCTTGCCTGCGTCGCGGAGTTCGACTTTCTCGTTCGGCGCCGCGCGGCCGGCGATGACCGCCTCACCCGAAGGATCGACGTTCACAATGTCGAAGGCGGGCTCCAGGGACGCGGTTTGGGTCTGGGCCTTATCGACAGGAGCCGGGGCGCTTGCCGGCGGCGCTGCAGGGACAGCCTGAGTGGCCGGAGAAACAATCGGGGGCTTCGACTCGATGGGAGCGGTAACCCCAACGAGAAGATCAGCGGGATTCTGCTCGAGAAAATCCGGATGGGTCCAAACCACGGCGCCCGCTCCGGCGGCCACGATTGCCAAAGCGGCTGCTCCGACCCAAATCAGCGTATTCCGCGACGCCATGCTTACTCACTCTCGCCCTCAACATATAGCGCAGCGGGAGCGATTGCGACAAATCTCTGTCGCCGAACCATCATTTGTCTTCGCTGAATCCGTTCTGGACCCCGGTTACGACAGCGCGGCCGGGGTCTCCGCTGGCGCGATCTCGACCCCTTTGGCGCGGGAGCGGCCGGCCCTTTGTGGCGCCTTCGTCAGCGCGTAGAGCGCGAGGTCGGCCCCCTTGCCGCGCAGCCTGAGATCGCCAAGCGAGCGTTTGGCGATGCCGGACGGCAGTTCGAGACGATCGATCAGATCGGCCGAGGCGAGCACGCGATCGCCGGTCTGGCGGCAAAGGTCCTGGATGCGCGCCGCGGTATTGACCGTGTCGCCGAGAAAAACGATCTCCCGTTTGACCGAGCCCATCTCGCCGGTCACCACCGGACCACAATGGAGCCCAGCTCTGACAGCGATGGCCGCCCCGAATTCGCGGCGGTACTCGGACGCAGATCTGCCCAGTTTGTCGATGGCGGCGAAACAGGCCGTGACGCACCGAGCGTCAGACGTCCCTTCCTTGAGCTTCCAGGTCGCGATTAACTCATCGCCGACATAGCGATGAATTTCTCCGCGCGCCGCGACGATCGGCCGCGTGAGATCCTCGACGAAGCGGTTGACCAGGCGGTGGAAGGCGAGCGGGCCGAGCCGTTCGGCCAATCCCGTCGAGCCCTCCATGTCGATCAGCAGGAACACGCGTGATTCCAGGCGCGGCGCATAATAGCGGCCGGTGATGAAGTTGATGAGCACGTTCTGGCCGAGCAGGGTGTTCACATCGAGGATGAAAGCGAAGACAAAGGCCGCGGCGAGCGAGAACAGCACGTCTCCGCTCTCGATGCCGTTCTCGCCGGGCGCTGGAAAGAGAGAGCTGCCCAACTTGAGGCCGAACAGGATGACGCCGAGGTAGATGACGGTCTTGACCGCCACATGCGCCGCAAAGGGCGCCCGGCGAAGCGGCGCGCCCAGCGGCCCACTCAGAACGAAGCCGTCGAGGGACGCCAGAATGCCGGCGATCGCACCGCCGGTCAGCGCGCCGCGCGCAAAGGCATACAAGCCATAGATGGCGAGCGCCTGCTCACCGCCCTGCAAGACATGTATCTCCGAATAAGCTGCGCCCACCGCTGCGGCGAGCGTAGTCGCCCAGAGAATGTCCCGGACCTCGTCGCGCAATCGTGAGAACGTCATCGTCGTGCGGTCGCCTTGCTACGCGGCGTCTGCAGTTTAACAGACATTGACCGGGGCGGAGGACGAGAAGTGCTTTTCGCGGACGCGCTTGGCGTCTCCAGGGTACTCCGCCTTTTCGCCCCAGCCCTCGAAATAGCCGAACACCGCGCGCCGGCCCGCGGCCCGCAGGCCCTCGATCGCGGCGTCGGAATGCTCCGGCGAATGATGGATCTGACTGACGTCCATCACCGCCGTCACGCCCGCGTCGATCTGCGCGACGCCGGCGAACAATTCGTTGATATAGATGTCCTGGGGCGGTAGCCCATCGACAGCTTTTGCAGGATGAATTCGTAGTAATTGTGCGCGCTTTCGGGACGCCCATCGTTGATGAGAATGGCGTCGGCGAGGAAAGAGCGCAGCGCCGTCTCGAATTGGTGGTGGTGCGTGTCGATGAAGCCTGGCATGACGATATGCCCGCTCGCATCGATGACCGCCGCGTCGGGCGCGTCGATCCTGGCGGCGACCTCGGCGATTTTCGATCCGTCGATGAGGACGTCGCCGACCGCGTGATTGCCGACGCGTTCGTCCATCGACAATATAGTCCCGCCCTTGATCAGCGTACGGCGACCCTGAACGCCAACACCCTCGGGCATGGCGGCCGCTGCCGCGCCATGCGCGGCTTCAAGTTTGACGGGGGGCGCCCTGCCGCAGGTCTGGCTCCCTCGCGGATGTTGTGTGTAAGCGGGAAGGGGCGCCTGTGCCAAGTTCCGACGCGGTGGCCTCACAAATCTGGCACATAGCGGCGTTCCTCCCTGATTCCTCACTCGCCTCGCCACTTGAGCCCGCGGCCTCGGCGAAGACGTACGGAACCTGGCTCGGAACGTCAATTTATGGGTTTATTCGCTGGCGGTCTTGCGCAAGCTCAGTGTCTGAAGCCCGACAAGCTTTTCCCTATCGCCGCTGTCGACCAGCAGCGCCGTCGCCCCTTCGCCGCAGGTGAAGTTGAGCGAACGGCCTTCCTCGCTGTCGAGGCCCGCGGTCTGTCCCGGGTTGAGCACGAGCCGAACGCGCGTCGCGGTGTCCAAAGAATCGGCGTCGAGATCGCGTTTCTCGTAGACCATCAGCATGACAACGCATTTCTTGGCCTGTTCCATGAAATAGCCGCTGGTGGATTTCGAGCCGAAATCGTAGCGGATGCTGTCAATCGGCGCGTACTTGCCTTCGCTCTTGACCGACTGGGATTGGGCGGAAGCCGCCAACGCCCAGAAGCTGATCCCAACCGTGACGGCAAAGGCGGACGCTTGAGCAATTTTACTGATAAGCATTGAGCCCTCCTCTGTGACCAAGTCGGAACGAACCAACCCGATCAGACTGATCGAGAGAAAATCCCGCCGAACTGCGGAAGATTCTCCCGACGCTTGCGACGGGATAGAGGAGTTGAGCAGCCGCGTCTGTGATTTAAATCACACTGCGGTCACACATAGATAAGGCCTGGAGTCGTAAGCGCCGCCCCTACTGCCCGGGCTTGCCCCGCACCGCGAACCGGACGGCTTCTTCCACCGGCGCGAAACAGGGCGCGCGCCTTTGCCGCATTCTTTCTGATGCAAGTGTCCATCTCGCGGCCGGCGCCGAAATAGCCGATGCAGCCGGCTTAGATGCCGCGCTCGTCCTTCTCCAGTTCGTCGATTCCCGCTAAAATAGCTGCATTGCTTGGGGAGGGGCGAATGTCGTTCACTAACTACCTGACCGGCTGGCTGCGCGGACAGCGTGTCTCTGGCCAGCTAAACCTCAGCTATTTCGAAGATGTTCTCCCGGTCGAGCTCAAGGCGGTGAACGAGCGCCGCGATCGGCTCAGGGAGCGCCAGAGCGTCCGCCCCCTTGCGCCGCCGCCGGCCGCCGCCAAGTCGGAGGAACGGGAACCATCGCAATCGCGGAAGCGATCGCCAGATCCTGACATCGTTTTTCCGGGGGGCTCTTCGCCTCCGGGTGGGGGCCCATCGCAGGGGCCTCAACGTCCGATCCCGGCCAATCCGGACCATGACAAGACCCGGCCGAGACCCATACCCTGCGATGCGACCGGCCTTGCTTTTTCAGGCGGTGGAATTCGTTCGGCGGCCGTCTGCCTTGGAGCATTGCAAGCCCTGAATCACAATAACTTTCTTAAGCCGCTCGATTACCTCTCGACCGTGTCGGGCGGCGGGTACATCGGCGCGTGTCTTAGCGCCGCCATGACTACGGAGGGCGGAGGCCAGTTTCCGTTCGGGGATGACGTATCCGACAGCAAGGCGGTAGCCCATTTGCGGAACTACTCCAACTATTTGCTGCCACGCGGCCGCAGCGGCATCCGGAATGTTTCCGAGGTCATGGCTGTTGTGCTTCGGGGGGTGCTTGCGAACGTTATCCTCGTCCTCGCTACTTTGATCTTTTGCGCGCTCGTCACTAAGATCGCTTATCCAGACGCCAACTCCCTTCACAGCGGAAGTTTTGCGCCGCGTCTTTTGGACGGCCTTCTTCGACCCTTCGTTCCCTTCCAGCTCAATAATCTCATCGGCCCGTCGGCCTTCAGCCTCTCTCTTTGGTTTGCGGCCGCAGTCGCAATTATACTGGCGATCTGGGCGGTGCTGCGCTCTTTCCCGGATCTCGATCATTACACGGGGGACACCAAAAGTTTGCTGCTCGCCATCGCCCGAGTCTTGATCGTTGGAGCAGTCATTGTTGCGTTTCTCGATCTGCAGCCGCTGGCGATCGGTCTGCTCAAGCCGCTCGACGGCAAGGCCTGGGCGGCGCAACTGCCCAGGTGGATCAACGTTCTGCTTGGCGTTCTGGCCGCTTTCAGCAGCACGATCTCGCTGGTGAGCAGTCCGCTCAGCCGCTTTCTCAAGACAACGCAGCACTCCAGAGACTCGAAGACTTTTGTGCTGCGAGGCATGACGCATTTCGCAATTTTCCTGGCCGCGATCGTCCTGCCGCTCTTCGTGTGGTTCGCCTATCTCTATCTCTCGGCATGGATCGTTAGCGATCCAATCGTCGCGCCGCAACGCGGACTCGGAGGCGCGCTATCACCGATTCTCGAACTTTACCCGTGGGCGCAATCTTCGGTTTTCAAACTCTATTCGTACACGTTCCTGGTCCTCGCGCTGATCGTCCTCGCGTTGCGCGCCAACGGGTATTCGTTGCACCGTCTCTACCGAGATCGCTTAAGCAAAGCCTTCTTGTTCGGCCAGACCCCGCAAGGCTCGGCTGAGCCGAAGTCCCTCGACGACACGAAACTCTCCCAATTGCAAAGCAGTAAAGGTCCTTATCACATCATCAACACTGCGATGAACGTACAGGGTTCCGTCGAGGCCAACCGGCGGGGACGCAACGCCGAATTCTTCATGTTCACCAGAGATTTCGTTGGCAGCGACCTTACCAAGTTCGCGCCAACAGGGGAGACTTCTGCTCAGGCCCGGTGCATGGAAAAAATTGATCGGCGACTCGATCTTGCCACTGCGATGGCGATCTCGGGGGCGGCGATCTCCGCCAATATGGGGGCCAACACAGTCAGATTGCTGTCCCCAACTCTCGCCCTCCTCAACATTCGGCTCGGCTATTGGTTGCGAAATCCACTCGACATTGCCCGCTCGTCCGGGGTCGACGCCAAAATCTGGGGGCTGACCGGCTTATTGGGAGAGAAATTTTATATCCTGCTGGAAATGTTGAACCAGCTCGACGAGAACAGCCGGAATGTCTACCTCAGCGACGGCGGACATATCGAAAATCTTGGCGTCTACGAACTGCTGAAGCGCGGGTGCGGACTTATCCTGGTGGTTGACGCCGAAGCGGATCCGAGCATGTCATTTCCATCGCTCCTGACGCTTGAGCGATACGCTCGCATCGACCTCGGCGTACGCATCCAGCTGCCGTGGGAGGAAATCGCCCGGGTGACAAAGCGCATCGGCGCCACCGCCGAGCATGGCGTCCGCGCGACTCATGGCCCCCATTGTGCGGTCGGTCGAATCTTTTACGAGGACGGTTGCCAAGGGCTCATCGTCTATTTCAAATCGTCGCTGACCGGTGACGAAAAGGACTATGTTCTCGATTACAAGAAACGCTACGCAGCCTTTCCCCACGAGACTACGGCGGACCAGTTTTTCACCGAGGAGCAGTTCGAAGCCTACCGTGCACTCGGATTTCATATGGTCGACGGTTTTTTCGGCACGGACGAATTTAGCTATCTGCCTGCGGAACTCGGAGGATTCCGCGATCGTCAGGCGGCCTTTGCCGCCGTGATGCAGGCCGCGCAAGTCGGCGCCTAGCCCGCTTGCAAGCGCCGAGGCGGCGCCTGCGCCCCGCGGGCTACGGGATCATCCGGCGGAGTGGAATTTCCTTGCCCGCCCCTACTGCCCGCGCTTGCCCCGAACCGCGAACCGGACGGCTTCTTCCGCGGCGCGGAACAAGGCGCGCGCCTTGTCGCCGCATTCCTTCTGCTCGGCGGCGGGGGAGGAATCGTAGACGATGCCGGCGCCCGCCTGGACATGCATCAGCCCGTCCTTCACCACCGAGGCGCGCAGCACGATGCAGGTGTCCATCTCGCCGCCGGCGCCGAAATAGCCGATGCAGCCGGCGTAGATGCCGCGCTTGTCCTTCTCCAGCTCGTCGATGATCTGCATCGCCCGCACTTTCGGCGCGCCGGAGACGGTGCCGGCGGGAAAGCCGGCGGCCAACGCCGCCACCGCGTCGACCCCGTCCCGTAGCTCGCCCTCGACGTTGGAGACGATGTGCATCACGTGGCTA
>DATDHT010000123.1:0-31274 GCA_036521435.1 Roseiarcus sp. | reverse complement strand
CTCCTGAACGCCGGCCAGATCGTGCAGCCGTTGGCGCATCTTTGCGTGACCCCTCAGATCCAGACGCCGTTTCTGGCGGCGATTCTGGGACCCTCCGGCGCCGGGAAGACCTTCGCGTTGAGACGTCTCACGCAAATGATTGAACAGCTCAGAGCTTCGGCGACGACAAGCGGGCCGGCGCTTCAGCGAATCGTGCTGGCGCGCGTCGACGCTTCGATCGGTTCCGACGCGCCAGTGGCGATCGCCAGCGCCGCCTATGCCGCGCTCGATCACAAGCCCGGCGGCATGGACTATTCGGGTCTGTTGGATGACCTGCGCCATGCGGGCGGCGACCCGCACAGGGCCGCCAGCGCGGCTTCAGATCGTCATGACGATCTCGTCAGGAAGCTTGAGGCCGAGCGCGCGCAGCGCGACGAGGTCGAGGCCAAACGCGCGCGTCTCGCGGATGCGCTGGCGTTCGACACGCCCGGCTCGCGTATCGACGTCTTCGCACGCGCGCACAGAGGAAAGATCGAAGCGCAGTTGCGCCGTTTCGGACTGGCTGGGGCGGATGCCGACTCGAGCTACCGCAATCTGGCGCGAGATGTCTCAACCATTGGCGCCGGCGGCCGCATCGGGGTCGTCATTCGGTCGATATGGGCCTACGGCAGTCAGGCGCGGCTGCTCCTCTGGGGGATCGTCGCCTTCGTGCTCGCCTTCATCTGTCGGTTTCTGCACGGCCAAACGGCGACCGACGCGATCGGGCACGAGAGCGACTCGCTGAAGCCTGCCGGGGATTGGGTGGCGGCGCACGGCGAGTGGTTCGATCGAGCCGCGCAAGTTCTGTTCGTCCTCGGGGCGCTGGCCATCGCGCTCAACCTGTGGCGCGCGCTTGGGTTCTCGAACCTTCTGTTGCGCGGTTCCCGGCTTTTGACACAGGAGACTCGGGAACGGCGCCAGGACCTCGAGGCTCGCGCCGCTCGCCTCAATCAGCGGGTCGCCGCGCTGACGGCCGAATCGGACGCAGCCGCCAAGCGCGCCGAAGCCGCGAGTCAACGCGCCGGCGGCTTGGCGTCCATGCGGGCCCCCGGGCCTGAGTTTCTGGAATCGAGCCACGCGCCGTCGGGCGCGGCGCGCGAATTCCTCGCGGCGCTCGGCGCCAGGGTTGGACAACCATCCGCGGCGGGGCCGGCGCTGGATCGGCTCATCGTGGTCGTGGACAATCTCGACGCGCTGCCGCCGGCCGCGGCCATCAACTGGATCGACGCCGCTCAGGGCGCGATTGGACCGGGCTGCATCGGTCTCCTGGCTTTCGATCCCGGCCGGCTTGCGGCCGCGCTCGGCGGACCGCGCGAGGCGCGCCGGCGCCTTGGCAAATGGCTGCAGGTCACAGTCAACCTGCCGGCTCGCAAGGACGCCGATGGCGAACTCGTGGTCGCGCGTCTTCTGTCGGCGGGCGCGCAGCCAGCGCCAGCGCCGGATTCGGCAATTGCGACTGCGCTGATGGAGCCGCTGTCAGCTGCGGAAGCGACGCTGCTCGCGGCGCTTGCGCCCCTCGCCGCGCATTCGCCGCGCGACGCCAAGCGATTCCTCAACGCCTATCGCCTTGCCCGCTGTTCGAACTCGCCAAGGCCGGTGACGGCGCTCATGCAGGCCGTGGCCTTCGCCGACGACGACGCGCAGGCGGCGATGCTCGAGCGGCTCGCCGATGGCGCCGGCGAACTGACGGAGATCAAGGGACCGCCCGCCTTGGTCGAAGCCGTCAAGGCTGCGCGCGTCGCCAACAACGGTCCGATATCGATCGACGAGGCTCGCGCTGCGGCGGAGACCGCTCTCCGGTACGCTCTGCCGGTCTAGGCGGCGATCGTGATCACTCGGCTGCGCCCGCCATCGGCGCGGCGCCGTGACGCAAGTAATACCGGCGCCACAAGCCGGATAGCCACTTCGCGAAATCGTCCAGATAGATGAAAACCACCGGAGTCGTGTACAGCGTCAGCGCCTGACTGACGATGAGCCCGCCGACGATGGTGATTCCGAGCGGGTGGCGCAGCTCGGAGCCTTCTCCGGTTCCGAACGCCAGCGGCAGCGCGCCGAACAGCGCGGCGAAGGTCGTCATCATGATTGGGCGAAAGCGAAGGAGGCAGGCCTCTTCGATCGCTTCGCGCGTATCGCGCCCCTGCCGCTCCGCTTCAAGCGCGAAATCGACCATCAGAATCGCGTTCTTCTTCACGATGCCGATCAGCAGCAGAACGCCAATGGCGGCGATGATCGTGAACTGAGTGTCGAAGAGCCACAAAGCCAACGCAGCTCCGACGCTGGCCGAGAACAGCGTCGAGAGGATGGTGAGGGGATGGATCAGGCTCTCATAGAGCACGCCGAGCACGATATAGATCGTCACCAGAGCGGCGCCGAACAGAAGCGGCATGCTCGATTGCGATTGCTGAAAGGTCGCCGCCGTGCCGGCGAACGACCCTCGGACGCTCGAAGGCATGTCGATCCGCTCGATCGTGTTGTCGATCTCCGTCTTGGCTTCGCTAAGCGATCGGCCCGGCGCCAGGTTGAACGAAATCGTCGTCGCCGCGAACGGCCCCTGATGATTGACGCTGAGCGGCGTATGGCCCGGCGCGAATTTGGCGAAGGCCGAAAGCGGCACCATGGTCTCCAGCGAGGTCGTCACGGCAGCCCCCGTCGAGGCCGCAGAGTGGCCGCTGGCCGCAATCGCGTTGGTCGCGAGGTTGCGGGCTGAATCCGCGGCGATCGTCGATGCGGTGCTTACTGGCCCGGTCGAAGATTTATAATCGCCGGCTGCGATCCCCGTCTGCTGGACCCCGGTCGGATTGGCGCCGGACGTCGACACGTAAATCTGGTCGAGCGTGCGTGGATCCTGCCAATAGCGCGGCGCGATCTCCATGACGACGTGATACTGGTTGAGCGCATTGTAGATCGTCGAGACCTGACGCTGGCCGAAGGCGTCGTAAAGGGTGTTGTCAATAGCGGCGATGGTGAGGCCGAGCCGCGTAGCGGTGTCGCGATTGATCGTGAGGTTGGTCTGAAGGCCGCCGAGCTGCTGATCGGAGTTGACATCCTTGACGATGTGGCTCCCCATCAGCGCCTGGGTCAGCTTGGGCGACCAGGCGTAGAGTTCCGCCGGGTCGTCGGAAAGCAGCGTATATTGATAGGCCGCGTCGCTCTGCCGCCCGCCAGTCCTCAAGTCTGAGACCGCGAACATAAAGAGCCGCGCGCCCGCGACCTGCGCCAGCTTGGGGCGCAGTCGCGCGACGACCTCGTCGGCAGTCACCTTGCGTTCGGAATAGGGCTTCAGCGATGCATAGAGGAAGCCCCGATTTGTTCCCCGCCCTCCGGTAAAGCCGACGACACTGGCGACAGCAGGGTCGTCCTGCACCATGGTTTGCAACTGGGTGAACTTGGTCTTCATCGCCTGAAAGGAGATGCTCTGATCGCCCTGGATCGAGCCGATGATGAGGCCGGTGTCCTGCACTGGAAACAAGCCGTAGCTCATCTGATAGCGAAACATGTAGTAGTTGAGCCCGACCGTGGCGAACAGCGACATCGCCACAAGTCCGGGATGACGAAGGGCGATGCGCAATGTCGATCGATAGAAGGCGAGCATCGCATCGAAGCCGCGCTCCGTCACTCGATAGAGGCGCCCGTGCTCGGGCTGAGGTCCGCGCGGCAGGATGAACGCGCACATCATCGGCGTCGTCGTCAGCGAGACGACCATGGAAATCAGCACGGCGACCGTTAGCGTGAGCGAGAATTCGGTGAACAGGCGTCCGACGATGCCGCCGAAGAACAGCAGTGGCGCGAACACCGCGATCAGCGAGAGCGTGATCGAAACGACGGTGAAGCCGACTTCGCCCGCGCCTCGGATCGCGGCCTCGACTCGCGGCACGCCCTGCTCGAGATAGCGTGAGATGTTCTCGAGTACGACGATGGCGTCGTCGACGACGAAGCCCGTCGAAATCGTCAGCGCCATCAGCGACAGGTTGTTGAGGCTGAACCCGAGCAGGTACATCACGCCGAACGAGCCGATGATCGAAGTTGGGACCGCGACGCTCGGAATCGCCGCCGCCCGCACGTTGCGCAAGAAGGCGAAAACAACCAGAATCACCAGAAAGACCGCGATCAACAGTGTCTTCTCGGTGTCGTGCAACGATTGCCTGATGGTCGTCGAGCGGTCGACGGCCACGGTGAGGTCGACGTCGCCGGGCAGCGAGGCGATCAGGCGGGGCAGCTCTGCTCGAACGTTGTCGACCGCCTGGATGATGTTGGCGCCCGGCTGGCGCGACAGAACGACCGCGACCCCCGGCTTCCCGTTGACAAGGCCGGCGTTACGCAGGTCCTCGACGGAATCCAGGACTTCCGCGACGTCGCCGAGTCTGACCGGCGCGCCGTTGCGGTAGGCGATCACCAGATCGCGATATTGCGCCGCATGGGACGCCTGGTCGTTGGCGTAGATCTGGTAGTGGTAGTCGTCGTCCTCGATCGCGCCCTTTGGGCTATTCGCGTTGGCCGAGGCGAGCGCGGCGCGGATGTCCTCAAGCCCAATGCCGTAATGGAAGATCGCGCCGGGATTGATTTCGACCCGCACCGCCGGCAGCGCCGCGCCGGAGATATCGACCTCGCCGATGCCCGGAAGCTGCGACAGCCGTTGCTGCAGAACGTTGGAGGCGAGGTCATAGAGCTGTCCCGCGGTGTGGGTCGTCGACGACATGGCGATGACCATGATCGGCGCATCGGCGGGATTGACTTTATGGTAGGTGGGGTTCTGGCGAAGGGTGGTCGGCAGATCGACCCGAGCCGCGACGATGGCGGCCTGGACGTCTCGCGCCGCGCCATCGATGTTGCGATCAAGGCCGAACTGAAGGGTGACGCGGGTCGAGCCGAGCGTGCTCTGCGACGTCATCTCGTTGACGTCGGCGATCTGGCCCAAGTGCCGCTCGAGCGGGGCCGCGACCGAGGTCGCCATGGTGTCGGGGCTCGCTCCCGGCATATTCGCCTGAACCGAGATGACTGGAAAGTCGACCTGCGGCAACGGCGAAACCGGCAATTGCGAATAGCCCAGCAATCCGCCGAACACGATTCCGATCGTGAGGAGAATCGTCGCGACCGGCCGGCGAATGAAGAGCTCGGAAAACCGGTTGTTCACGGCGTTTCCGTCGCCAGAGTTGCGGCGGAATGGGTGGAGCCCATGCCCAGCCGCTCGCCGAGGCGCTCGAAGAACAGATAGATGACCGGGGTCGTATAGAGGGTCAGCACCTGGCTGAAAGCGAGACCGCCGACAATTGCGAGCCCCAGCGGACGGCGAAGCTCCGAACCGACGCCCGTTCCCATCATCAAAGGCAGCGCGCCGAAAATTGCCGCGACCGTCGTCATCAGGATCGGCCGCAGGCGCAAGAGACAGGCCTGATAGATCGCCTCGCGCGCCGGCATCCCCTGCTCGCGCTGCGCGTCGAGCGCGAAGTCGATCATCATGATCGCGTTCTTCTTGACGATGCCGATCAGGAGCACGATGCCGATCACGCCGATGATGTCGAGCCCGGCGCCGGCCGCGTTGAGAGTCAACAGCGCACCGATGCCGGCAGACGGAAGCGTGGTCAGGATCGTGATCGGGTGGATGAAGCTCTCATAGAGCACCCCGAGCACGATATACATGGCCGCAATCGCCGCCGCGAGCAGGAACACCTCGTTCGACAGCGCCGACTGAAACGCCTGCGCCGCGCCCTGGAAGCTGACGGCGAAGCTCGGCGGCAGGTCGATCTCTTGAAGCGCCTGGCCGATTGCATCGACCGCCTCGCCGAGCGACGCCCCGGGCGCAAGATTGAACGAGATCGTCGTCACTGGAAACTGCTTCAGATGCGAGATCTGCAGCGGCGAGGTTTTGACATTGAAATTGGCCACCGATCCAAGCGGCGTCTGGCCGGTGGTCGTAGCGGCTGACGGCAAATAGATCGAATCGAGTGATTTCACCGACCGCGCCATTGACGGCTCGACGTCGAGGATGACGCGGTACTGGTTGCTCTGGGTGAAGATGGTCGAGATGATGCGCTGGCCGTAGGCGTCGTAGAGCGCGTTGTCGACGATTGCTGGAGTGATGCCGAAGCGCGCGGCGTTGGCGCGGTCGAGATCGACGGTCACCGAACGTCCGTCGGGCTGCAGATCGCTCGCCACATCTACGATCGAGGGAATCTCACTCAAGCGCTGCAACACTTTCGGCGTCCAGGTCTGCAGCAGCCCAAGATCCTGGTTCTCGAGCGTGAACTGATATTGGGTCGCGCTGACAGCCGTGTCGATGGACAGGTCCTGCACCGGCTGCATGAAGAGCGCGATGCCCGGAACGTTCGCGGTTTCCTTTTGGATCCGCCGAATGATCTCGCTCGCCGTCGCCGTGCGCTTCGCATGCGGCTTCAGGTTGATGAGCAAGCGGCCGGAGTTGAGGGTGACGTTCGAGCCGTCGACGCCGATGAACGAGGACAGGCTTTCGACGTCCGGATCCGTCAGGATCACTTTCGCCAGCGCCTGTTGATGGTCGGCCATCTGGTCGAACGAAATCGCCTCGGCCGCTTGCGTGACGCCTTGGATGACGCCGGTGTCCTGGATGGGAAAGAAGCCCTTCGGGATCGTCATATAGAGATAGCCGGTGAGCAGGAATGTGCCGAGCGCGACCAGAAGCATGAAACCTTGATGATTGAGCGCGACCCGCAGCGATGCGGCATAGAAACGGGTCAGAGCCTGGAAGAAGCGTCCCCCGCTTGCCTCGCCGCCATGACCCCGCGGGCGCAGAAGCTTGGCGCATAGCATCGGCACCAGGGTCAGGGAGACCACTGCGGAAATGACAATGGCGGAGGCCAGCGTGATCGCGAATTCGTGGAACAGCCGCCCGACCACGTCGCCCATGAACAGGAGCGGGATCAACACCGCAAGCAATGACACGGTGAGCGAAATGATAGTGAAACCGATCTGCGCCGAACCCTTCATCGCCGCATCGTAGGGACTGTCGCCTTGCTCGAGAAAGCGCGCGATGTTCTCGATCACTACAATCGCGTCGTCGACAACGAAACCAGTCGCGACGGTCAGCGCCATCAGGGACAGATTATCGAGGCTGAAGCCGGCCTGATACATGATTGCGAGCGCGCCGATCAGCGACAACGGCACCGACAGGCTCGGAATGAAGGTCGCCGGGATGTTGCGCAGGAACAGGAAAATGACCATCACGACCAGGCCGACGGCCAACGCAAGCTCGAATTCGACGTCTTGGACGGAAGCGCGGATGGTGGTCGTGCGATCGGTCAGCGGCGTGATCGTGATCGCCGCTGGCAACGACTCCCCGAGTGAGGGCAAGATCTTCTTGATGCTGTCGACAACCTGGATGACGTTGGCGCCGGGCTGGCGCTGAATGTTGACGATCAGCGCCGGCGCCGTGTTCATCCACGCCCGCAGGCGACCGTTCTCGGCCCCGATTTCAACCTTCGCGACATCGGAGAGCCGGACTGGCGCGCCGTTGCGGTAGGCGATAACCGATTTCGCATAATCGTTCGGGTCGCGGATCTGATCGTTGGCGTTGATCGCCGAGGATTGCGCCGGCCCGTCGAAATTTCCCTTCGGCGTGTTGACATTCAGGTTGGCGATCGTGGTGCGCAGATCGTCCAGGTTGATTCCTAAAGAGGAGAGGGCGAGCGGATTGACGTGGATGCGGACGGAAGGCCTTTGTCCGCCGGAGATTGAGACAAGCCCGACACCGGGGAGCTGCGACAGCTTCGGCACAAGGCGCGTCTCGATAATGTCTTCTACGTCGGTGAGTTTCATCGAGTCCGAAGCGACGCCCAGCGTCAGAATCGGCGCGTCGGCCGGATTGACCTTGGCGTAGATCGGCGGGGCCGGCAGATCGGCGGGCAAAAGATTGCCGGCGGCGTTGATCGCTTGCTGGACCTCCTGCTCCGCAATGTCGAGACCGATGTCGAGGCCGAATCGCAAGGTGATGATCGAGGCGCCGGCGGAGCTCGCCGACATCATCTGGCTCAGGCTCGCCATCTGGCCGAATTGCCGCTCGAGCGGCGCCGTCACCGCGGACGTCATCACCTCCGGGCTCGCACCTGGATAGAAGGTCTGGACCTGGATCGTCGGATAGTCGACCTCGGGCAGGGCCGAGAGCGGCAGGAAGCGAAAGGCCACGATGCCGACGAGCAGAATCGCGATCATCAGAAGACTGGTCGCGACCGGACGATCGATGAAGATGCGGGACGGGTTCAAAGCTCCGCCCTAAAGGCCCATGAGCTCATTGCGCCGAGCCGTGCGCCGGCGCGGCGGAGGGAGCGGCGCTCGGCGCCGGCGCGCCGGGTTGAGACGCGCTCTGGGGGGTGGTCGGGCTGGCGGGCGTCGGGGCGGGCGAAGACGCCCCGCCCGGCGCTGCCCCTTGACTGGACGCGTCGGACGCAGGCGCCGGATTGTTCGAAGCGGGGGGCGGAGCGGAATCCTCGGGCGCGCCCGATTGGTCGTGACGGTGCTTGTGATGTTGTCCGCCGCCATTCGCGGACCCGGACGCCGAACCCTCGCCAGCCAACCCTGGACCCGCTCCGGCGGCGCCGGCCTGCCCGTTGCCTGCGGCTGCATGGTCCACAACCTTGACTTTCGCGCCGTCGCGCAGCCGGTCGACGCCGTCAATCACCACCTTGTCGCCGGCGGCCAGGCCCGAGGTGATCACCGTGTGCTTGCCGTCGGTCGCCCCGACGGCGACGTCGCGCTTGGAGACTGTCGAATTGTCGCCGAGCAGATAGACGAAATCGCCCGACGCGCCGAGCTGGATGGCCGCATTGGGCGCGAGCGTCACGCCGGTCATCGTGTCGACCAGGAGGCGGACGTTGACGAACTGGTTCGGGAACAGGACGCCCTTCGGATTGTCGAATGTCGACCGCATCCTGATGGTGCCGGTGGTCACATCGATCTGGCTGTCGAAGGTGGTCAGTGTCCCGGTCGCCAGCGGATGGACATTGTCCCGGTCGAGCACCGTCACCGGAAGCTTGGCGCCGGTGTCGAGCCGCGCCGAGATGCGCTGCAAATTGCTCTCGGGCGTCGTGAACACGACGCTGATCGGATCGATCTGGGTGATGACGACGATGCCTGTGGCGTCGGAGGGTTGCAGGTAGTTTCCCGGATCGACGAGCCTCAAGCCCGCCCTGCCGGTGATTGGCGAAACGATGTGGGCGTAACCGACGTTGAGCTCCGCCGTCTTGACCATGGCCTGATCAGCGGCGATCGCCGCCTTGTCCTGGGCGACCAGCGACATCTGGTCGGTGACCTGCTGCTGGGCGATCGAATCCTGTTTGGCGAGCTGCTGATAGCGGGCGAGGTCGCCCTGCGCCTGCCCCACGAGCGCCGTGTCCTTGGCCAATTGCCCCTGCGCCTGGGCCAGCGCCGCCTCATAGGGGCGCGGATCGATTTGCGCGATGAAATCGCCCTGCTTGACCGTCTGGCCTTCGGTAAAGCCGACGCTCTGCAGCTTGCCCGCGATCTGGGTGCGGATGGTCACGGTCTCGAACGGCGTCACCGTTCCCAAGGCGTCGATGGTGAGGGGCATATCGCCGGTTATGATCGGCGCCACGCGCACGGTTTGAGGCGGTTGCGCCGGTCGACCGGAGGTCGCCTCTCGCCTGGCGGATGGAGCGGCGCTCTCGTATCTCTTCCACGCGAAGAAAGCCGCCGCGGCCAGGACCGCAACGATCACGATCCATAGGAGCCAGTTCCGTCGTCGCCGCGGCGCCGTTTCCACGATCGTCGGGGCCACAGGGGCCGGGGCCGCGCGCTGCGTCACTTCGTCCGGTTTGAGAGCCTCATTCATCGCTACCGCTCACATCTCGCGTCACGCTTGGCACGGACACATGGTCGGTTCAAATCAACCTCGCGTGCGCGGCCCCCCGGCCCCGTCAGAAACGGGTTTATACGGGCGGGTGTTGCATTCTGGTTATCATTGCGTCATAAGCGCGACCGGCGGCGGCGCCGCCTTTAGGACGCGGGTGTAGCTCAGGGGTAGAGCACACCCTTGCCAAGGTTGGGGTCGAGGGTTCGAATCCCTTCGCCCGCTCCAAAAAAATCAAAGACTTATGTGCGATAGGCCTAGCGAGTCATTGACGCCAGCTACCGCATAGCGAGGGCTCATACAATCGCGTGGCGGCCTTCGCTCGCGACTGGAAGGCCGCCTGCCAGCGAGAACAGAACACCCGCGGCCGCCGCGTGTTCGCGCCGCTGGCGTTTTGCCGGGCGAAGCGTTCCAGTTCGACTGGTCGGAAGACTGGGCGGTCATCGGCGGCGTGCGCCGGCGATCCGGCACGTCCTTCCGAACGACGGTTTTCGGTAGAAACCTCCTACGCAGACATCCCTCTGACGTCCGACGGCCGCACGCCGAACTGCGCACGAAAGAGATTGCTGAAATGGGATGAACTGTTGAATCCCATCGAATAAGCGATTTCTGTGATTGATTGTGCCGCGTAGTGGGACGAGGAGAGCAGATCGTAGGATCGTTGCAATCTTCGGAGCCTCAACCATTCGGAGGCCGACAGTTCCGTCTGACGAAAAAGATGATGCAAATAGCGCAGTGAAATCCCGTTGTTCCACGCAATATCGCTCAGCGACAGATCAGGCTCGCTTAAATGCGCGTCTATGTAAGCCTTCACCGACCGGAGCCGCGCTTTTTGGACGCTTTTCTCGTGAGCCGGCTGGCGGCCGGGTTCTCCGGTCAAAGCCACGGCGAGGATGTCCATGAACTCCTCGCCAAGTTTCGCCTTGGATTGAGGATCGACATTCGCATCCTCGGCCGCCAGGACGGTGCAGAATTCGACGGCGATGCGGCCCAGGCCGCGGCTAAGATCGAGATTGGCGAAAAGAGGCGGGCGCCCGGAATCGAAGCGGCTGTCAAAGGCCTGGCGTGGCAACTCTATCCAGAATTGCCGCGACATGGCATTGCAATGCAACTCATAAGGCTCATTTGCATAGTACACGGTGCCGACCCCCGGTCGCAGGAGGAAAGAGGAGCCGGCTTGGCAAATGGTCAAGTTACCCATTTGTTCTATCCCGGCGTAATAGCAATCCTTGTTTGAGCGGGCGAGGTGATGGCTTTGGCGCCGGATCGACTGTGGTGAAAGCAGCGTATCCGTAAGGATCACATCGCCAAACCGGGCCTCGCGAACAAACCCGGCATACTCGCCGTCTTGTTCGGCTGCGCAATCGACTTGCAGGTAGATTTCGCAGATTGCGTCGCGCCAAGCCTGGCGGCGCATGGCGGCAGCCAAGGGTTTGGTATCGAAGACGACCTGCATGGCTTCCTCCCAAATTGCTGTTCTACGCGGGCACCCAGTATCTTTCCAAGTTCACGAAAAGCAAGGGCCTCTGCGACAGCGCGTCCGCATGACCTGGGCGTGCGGTCCCTTGTATTTAGGACGCGCCTCTTGCGCTGCTGCGCAAAGCCTATGCGCTGTCGCGCAAGCGAACTTGCCGCCGGTCTGACAAGGTATGACAATGACGCGACGGCCGCGCCCGCGCTCTTGCACTTAAGAGCAGCAGCCTGGTCAAGAAATTCTTGGAGGATCACAAGGCGTGGCTCTGACTCAAGAGAAAATCGTGCTCTTGATCGCCTTCGCGTTGTTTTGCATCTTCTCGCTCGCTCTTAACGGCTTTCTAAGCCCCGGAAATCTTCTGACGCTCCTGCGCAGCGTCTCCACGCTGGGCATTCTCGGCGTCGGAATGGCGCTGGTCGTGATCGGGCGCGGCATCGACCTTTCGATCGTTGCGATCTATGCGATGTCGGCCGCATGGACCTTACACTTAGCGGATACTGGCGCGTCGATACCGCTCGCGCTGGCGTTGGGATATCTGTTCGCTCTGGCGGTTGGCGTGGCGAATGGCGTGCTCGTCTCATATCTCGAAATTCCCGCTCTGTTCGCGACTTTGGGCATGGCGGCGTTTGCTTATGGCTTCGCGCGTCTCTTTCTCGTGCCCCTCTATGTGGTGTACATGCCCCCGAGCGCCTCCGGCATGGCCTGGATTGGCGGCGGCTTCATCTTCGGCGTGCCGGCGCCGATCCTGTTTTTTGCTTTGGTCGCGCTGCTCGGTTTCGCCTTCCTGCGTTACACCAAGCAAGGGCGGTTCATCTATGCGATCGGCGACAATTTCGCCGCAGCACGGATCTCAGGCGCGCCGGTGCGCCCGATCATGGTCTTGCAGTACGCCATCTCGGCGACGGTCGCCTACCTGGCCGGTCTGATCACCGCGACAGCGGTCGCCAGCATGAACACCGCCGTCGTCAATTCCTCGATGATCTATGATGTCATCCTCGTCGTCGTTCTCGGCGGCATAGGACTTTCCGGCGGCCGCGGGGGGATTCGCAACGTGATCGTCGGCACGCTGCTCATCGGCATCCTGCTCAACGGGATGACCATCATGAACATCGAGTACACGCTGCAGAACGTGATCCGGGGGTTGATCCTCCTGATCGCGATCGTCATCGACAGCGTCGTCAACCCGCGCGATGAACAAACCGCGCAGCAAGGCGACATCTAGAGCCCCGCTGGCTCGAATGGGAGGTTGAAACATGGGAAAGGCTGTCGTCGCAGCGGCCATCGGGCTGTCAGCGTTTGCATTGTCGTCGCCCGCGCTCGCAATCGACTGCAACGGGCTAAGATCGGCGCAACTCGCCGATACAACGATCATCAGCGCAGAGGCGGTTCCGGCCGGCGACCTCACGACCGCCGACAAAGTGACGCGCAAGGACATGCCGGCGTTTTGCCGCGTCGTCGCCTCGGTGAAGGACGCGCCCGACTCAGACGTTCGAGTCGAGCTCTGGATGCCGAACGAGGGGTGGAAGGGCGTCTTCCACGTCAACGGCAACGGCGGTTACGCGGGCGTACTCGCGTACAATTACGGCGCGATGGCAGCCGCGATCAAGCGCGGCTACGCCTCCGCGATGACCGATCTCGGGATGGCGCCGGCGACCCCGCTCGATGGCGACGCCCTTATCGGGCATCCGGATAAGTGGAAAGACTGGGGAATGCTGGGCACCCACGAAGCGGCCGTCGCCGGCAAACAGATCACGAAAGCATTCTACGGCGCCGACGCCAAGCGCTCCTATTACACCGGTTGTTCGACAGGCGGTCAGCAGGGACTCATCGAGGCGGAGTATTTCCCCGAGGACTTCGACGGCATCCTCGCCGGCGCGCCCGTCGTCAGCCGGACTTGGGGACATGCGGTCGCCGTGACCAGCTTCCAGGCCGCGAACCTGAAACCCGGACACAAGCTCTCCGACGCCAATCTCGCGTTGCTCACCAAGTCGGCGGTCGCCGCCTGCGGCGCCAAGGGCGGCGGCCTCAAGTCCGATCCGTTCATCGCCGACCCGTTGGCCTGCGACTTCGATCCCGCCGTGCTCACCTGCAAAGGCGCCGCGGCCGACGATTGCCTGACCCCTGAACAGGTCGAGACCGCGAAGGCGATCTATCTTGGGCCCGCCGACAAGAACGGCAAGCCGCTGTTTTACGGGGAGCAGCGGGGCGCCGAAGCAGGCGTCTTCAATTGGGGCTTCCTCGAGGCGCCCGGCAACGCCCCCGGCGAGCCGGGATTTGACGGCCTCTTCAAGTGGGTGTTCGGCCCCAACTGGGATTGGCGGACATTCGACGTGGCCCGGGACATGGCGAAGGTCGACGCCGTCCTCGGGCCGTCGGTCAACGGCGCCGTGACGGGCGATATCACGAAGTTCCGCGACCGCGGCGGAAAGCTGATCCTCTTTCAGGGCTGGGCCGATCCGATAGTCCCGATCGGGCAGACCGTCGATTTCTACAAGGGCCTCATGAGCAAGTTCGGTGGCGAAGAAAAGACGAAAGAGTTCGCGCGGCTGTTCATGGTTCCCGGCATCGGCCATTGCGGCATCGGCGGCGGATTGAACGGGTTCGACTCCTCGGCTTTCGGCGGGGTGCAGCCACCGGCTCTCGACCCCGAGCACGATATTTTCACCGCTCTGTCGCACTGGGCTGAGGACGGCGTCGCGCCGGATCAGGTCATCGCGACGAAATACGTCGGCGGCGATGCGTCGAAAGGGATCGAGATGCAGCGGCCGCTCTGCCCCTATCCGCAACGCGCTTGGTTCAAAGGCGAGGGAGATACCAGCGTCGCCGCGAATTTCGCTTGCGCCGTCGACAAGAAGTGAAATTCAGGACGAGATCGGTAATTGATCCTGCTCATCGCGGTCGTCCCGAAAGCGTGGTGAGCCCGCACGATGAGCAGACTAGGCAACAAGGCGACTTCCAAGACGCCATAACTCAAAAGGGAGAATGAAATATGAGAAAGAGACAAATCGCGGTGGCCTTCGGGTTCGCGCTCTCGCTGACCGGTATGGCTCACGCTGTCGCCGCGGGAATAGACGATCCGAGGCGCGCGGATTACTTCAAGACGTTCGAGGGCAAGACAATCGCCTTCGTGCCGGTCACGATGGGCATCGACCTCACCGAAGGGTGGGCGGCGGTGATGAAAAAACAGGCCGACCGGCTGGGCATGAAATTCGAGATCCGCGACCCGCATTTCAGCGCCGACGCCGGCGCTCAGGCGATCACGTCACTCATCGCCGAGAAGCCTGACGTCCTCGTCGTCCACAATCCCGACGTCCAGTCCTACGCGAAGCTCTTGAAGCGCGCGGAGGAGGCCGGCATTCACGTCGTTCAGATCAACATGAGGTCGAACTACAACTCAGACGTCTACGTCGGCGCCGACTGGATCGGCATCGGCGAAGCGGAGGCGCAGGCAATCGTCGACAAATGCGGCGCCGGCACGAGCGGCAAGGTCGCGATCCTGCAGGGGCAACCGACTTCAGGGTCGGACAGCGGAATGATGAAAGGCGCCGACAACGTCTTCAGCAAGCATCCCGAAATCAAGGTCGTCGCCAATCAAGCCGGGGAATGGGACGCGACCAAAGCCCACTCCGTCATATCGACGGTGATTCAACAAAATCCCGATCTCTGCGGAGTAGTCGGATTCTGGGACGTCATGGATCTAGGCGCGGCCGCGGCAATCAAGGAATCGGGCAAGCCGATTGCGCTGGTGACTTCCGGCGGCGGTGAGCAGATGGCCTGTGACAATGTCGAGAAAGGCGTGTTCGAAAAGGAGATCGCCTATCAGGTCATGGATCAGGGACGCGATCTGAACGACATGATCGTCACCGTGCTCGAATCGGGGCAGCAGCCCGGAAAGCTGAAGGCAGTCGTCTACAGCCCGCAACTCGTCATTTCCAAGGACACCCTGCGGCCCGGCCTCTGCTGGAGCTCCAAAGACCTCAAGAAATAAGAACTCGTTGGACGTCAAGGCGCTGAGCCGCAAAAACGGCTCAGCGCGTTTTTTTGTCGCCGCCGGAAAAATCAAATGACGATCGGCGAGTGGGCCGCAAGGTTACGCTATCGATATGTCCCCGATCATGTGGTCGGCGAGGTGCTCGGCAGAAGGTGGATGGACAATGTCATCCCCGTCACCCTGCTCATCGCGCTAGCGATTTTTCTTGCAACAGCAATTCCGAACTTCACCGCGGTCGGAAACATCTCCGACATTGCGCGGCAGATCGGCGAATTGGGACTGATCGTCGTCGGCCTGACGATCGTCATGCTCGCCGGCGGCATCGATCTGAGCGTCGGCTCGAACTTCGCTTTGGCCAATGTGACCGCGTTGACGTTGATCAACGTTGCGCAATGGCCGATCGAGGCGGCGATCGCGGCGACGATTGGCGTCGGCGCGCTGGTCGGCCTGGTCAACGGCTTCCTCGTTGGCTTTCTCAGGTTGCGGGCGTTTTTGACGACCCTCGTCACGCTGACGCTCATTCGAGCCGTCGTCGACCTCTTGCTCGAGGTCTATTCGGTCAGGATCGCGACGGGCACTGTCGACTCCTCGCTCTGGGACTTCGTCGGCGCCGGGTCGATTTTGGGCGTTCCTTTCAGTTTCGTGCTTCTGATCGTGATTGCGATCGCCGGGCACTTCGTGCTCACCCGGCTCCGTGTCGGCTGGCGCATCATGGCGGTCGGCGGATCCCGTCGCGCCGCCTACAATGCGGGCATTTCCGTGCCGCGCACTGTGTGCCTCACCTACGTCGTCTCCGGCATCCTGTCCGCGCTCGCCGGAACCCTGTATGCGTCGCGGCTCTCCGGCGCCGGCCCGGACACCGGCATTGGTCTCGAGCTCACGGCGATCACCGCGGCGCTGATCGGCGGCAACAGCGTTGGCGGCGGCCGCGGTTCGGTGGGCAAGGCCCTGATGGGGACGATCATCGTCTCCCTGCTCATGAATGGGCTGGTCCGGCTCGGGTTGCAGAACGGGGCGTCGTCGATGGTCATCGGAGCCGTCCTGCTCATGGCGATCGCCATCGATGTGCGCTGGACGAGGTGGCGACAAAGTCTCCGCGCCAAGGTCTATGTTTCTCCGGGCTATCTCGCGCTTCCGAGGGCCCCGCTCTTTGTGTCCGACCCGTCTTCGCCCTATGCGATGAACGACCGCCTCCGCGATGTCGAGGTCATCGGACTGGGCGAGGTTGACGGTCCCGAGGACGTCATTCTCGATCCTGACGGGAACCTTTATTGCAGCGTGCGGCAGGGAGACATCGTCCGCTTCCTCGCTCCCGACTATGTCGAGCGCGAAGTCTATGCGCATGTCGGCGGCCGGCCGCTCGGCATGGCCTTCGACAAGGACGGCGGCCTCGTCGTGTGCATCGGCGGCATGGGTCTCTATCGCGTCGACAAGCTTCGCAAGGTCCAAAAAATAACCGCGGAGACCAACCGCTCGCGGCTGTCGATCATTGATGATTCTCGCATGCGCCTTGCAGACGATCTCGACATCGCCCCCGATGGCAAAGTCTATTTCAGCGAGGCCACGATTCGCTACGGGTTCGAAGAATGGGTGGTCGACGCCCTGGAGGGTCGCGGAAACGGCCGGATTATCCGATACGATCCCACAACCGGCGTCACCCGGACGATCCTTCGCAATCTTCTATTCGCCAATGGCGTCTGCATGGCGCACGACAACAAGTCGTTTCTATTCGCCGAAACCTGGGCTTGCCGGATCAGCCGCTACTGGCTGGAAGGCCTAAAAGAGGGAACGACCGAGGTCGTCATCGCCGACCTTCCCGGCTATCCCGACAATATCAACCGCGGGTCGCGCGGAACTTACTGGCTGGGCCTCGCTGGCACGCGGACGCCCTCTTACGACATGGCGATGACCATGCCGGCCTTTCGGCGCCGCATGGCGCGCCGAGTGGCTGGCGACGAGTGGCTGTTCCCCAACGTCAACGTCGGTTGCGTCGTGCATTTCGATGAGAAAGGCGGCGTCATCGAGACTCTGTGGGACGGAAGCGGCGACAATCATCCGGCGATCACGTCAATGCGCGAGCATCGCGGCTATCTCTATCTGGGCGGCGTCACCAACAATCGGATCGGACGAATCAAATTGGCCGACGTCGATCCGGACTGGACCGGCCCCGCGTCCTATTGGGGCGAGTCCTGTTGGGGAACGCGACGATGAACCAACTTACGAGGGCGATCGACAGCTGGTTTGGCCGCGGCGAAGCGTCGATCACGATTCCGCCGATGGACGGCGCCTTCCGCCCCAACGATCATTTGGATCTCGCGGCGTCGAATCTCGAGGCGCCGGCGCCCGATTGCCTCGCAGTCACCACGCAGGGCGTGATCGTCTCTTCGGACCGTTCGCTCTTGCGCGTCGACAAGCCCCACGGCGCAGAGATTGCGTCCTTCGACATGGCCATCAGCGCGCTGACCGGCCTGCCGGATGGCGGCGCGGCGGTCGGCTTGGTCGACGGCCGGATCGTATTCGTCGGCGGCGAGCGCGGCGGGACGACGCTCGCCAAAAACCCTGATATCGCCTGCATCACGGCGCTCACGCCAGCTTCGGATGGAGCCCTGCTCGTCGCCAATGGCTCGGCGACCAATGGGCCGGCGGCGTGGAAGCGCGACCTGATGGAGAAGAACGCCTCGGGTTCCGTATGGCGCATCGACCGGCAGGGCCGCGCCTCATGCCTTGCCGGCGATCTGGCCTACCCTTACGGTCTCCTCGAAGATGCCGGCTCGCTCGTGGTCTCGGAGAGCTGGCGGTGCGCGCTGACACGGATTTCGTCCAGCGCCGACGGTCGCAAAGAGCCGGTGCTGGAGAACCTTCCCGCCTATCCAAGCCGCCTGTCGCGCGCCGACGACATGACGATCTGGCTCGCGCTGTTTGCGCCGCGCAGCCAGCTTGTCGAATTCGTCCTCAGCGAAAACGGCTACCGAGCCCGCATGATCCGCGAGATCGACGCCGACTACTGGGTTGCGCCTTGTCTTCGCTCGGGCCTAACGCCGCTGGAGCCGACGCAACAAGGCGGCGTCAAACAGCTCGGCGTGCTAAAGCCATGGTCGCCCAGCCGGTCCTACGGCCTGGTCGCGCGTCTCGATCCCGCATTTCGTCCGACCGCCAGTCTCCACAGCCGCGCAAACGGGCGCCGGCACGGCGTCACGAGCTGTCTCATGGTGGACAAGCGGCTTTTCTTTGCCGCCAAAGGCGATGGAATTGTCGCCTCCCGGACCTACGAAGGACTGGCTTCATGACCGAGCCGCCGCTTCCGGACAATCCTCAGCCTCCAGAAACACCGCTTTTGGAAATGAGAAAAGTCTCCAAGGAATATCGGGGCGTCGCGGCGCTGAAGACTATCGATTTCCAACTTCGCCGCGGCGAGGTCCACGCAATCGTCGGAGAGAACGGGGCCGGCAAGTCGACGCTGGTCAAGATCCTGTCCGGCGTGGTCGCGCCCTCGGCGGGCGAAATTCGTCTCGCCGGCGAGCGCATCCAGATCGCTGGCCCCGCGTTTGCGCGGCGCTATGGGATCGCGATGGTCTATCAGGAGACCAGTCTTGTGCCGTCGCTGACCGTCGCGCAAAATCTCTATCTGGGCGACGAGAAATTCTACAATCGCTTGAGGGGCACCTATATCGAGGCGCAGCAGTTTCTGCA
The DNA here is from genome assembly GCA_036521435.1 of Roseiarcus sp. Taxonomy (GTDB): domain Bacteria; phylum Pseudomonadota; class Alphaproteobacteria; order Rhizobiales; family Beijerinckiaceae; genus Roseiarcus. Next base: position 12,266 of record DATDHT010000123.1, on the reverse strand, counting down.
GTCCCTCAACTTCCCCGTCGACCCCACGGCGACTGTCCAGTCGCTCGGCACCGCGAAGCGCCAAATGGTCGAGATCGCGCGGGCGGTGCGTCTCAACGCCAAAGTCATCATCTTCGATGAGCCGACCGCGACTCTGACGCCTGAAGAAAAGCATCATCTGTTCACGCTCATCGATCGACTGCGCAAGGAGAAGGTGTCGATCATCTTCATCAGCCATGCGTTGGAGGAAGCGCTCGATATTTCCGATCGCATCACCGTCCTCAGGGACGGCGCCCACATCGTCACGGCGGACGCGAAAACCTTCTCGCGCGAGACGCTCATTCGCCACATGGTCGGCCGATCGCTGAGTGACGAACTCTATGGTCGCCCGCGCGACAATTCCAGGGTGCGGCCGCCCGGAGACAAGGTTCTCAGCGTACAGAACCTGTCGATGCAGAATGTGGTGCGGAACACGTCGTTTTCGATTTTCGCCGGACAGGTCACCGGCGTGTTCGGGCTTGTCGGCTCGGGGCGCACGGAGACCGCCAGAATCATCGCGGGCGTCGTCAAGCGCGACCTCTTTCATGGCGGCGACGTGCGCCTCAATGGAAAATCCGTGCGCTACCGGACGCCGCGCGATGCGGTCGTCGACGGAATCGTCTATGTTACCGAAGACCGCAAGGGCGACGGTTTTTTCGAAACCATGTCGGTCGCGGAAAATGTTTATATGGGACAGATCTCGAGCGCCAATTCGCACGGAGCTGTCGTCAGCATGGGCGAGATGAAGGCGCTGGCGGCCGAGTGGACGAACAAGCTCAACATCAAGACGTTGAACAGCGACGCTCGGGTGATCGAACTTTCCGGCGGCAATCAGCAGAAGGTGGTGATTGCGAAAGCGCTGGTCCAGGCGCCGAAGCTGATCATTTTCGACGAGCCAACGCGCGGCGTCGACGTCGGCGCAATCGCCGAGATCCACAACATGATTGGCAGCCTCGCCGACCAAGGTCTCGCGGTGGTCGTGATATCATCGTACCTGCCGGAAATCCTCAGCCTGTCGGACCGGATTTTGGTCTCGAGGCAGGGCCGCGTCGTCGAAGAGCTTTCGCCCGAAGAGGCGACGTCCGAAGCCGTCATGTTCGCCGCCGTCCATTAGGCGGGAACGCCCAGTTCGCCGGCGTCGAGCCGGTGAACCAGACCTGGATGGACATCCGTTTCGACTCAATGCGAAGGGGCGGCGCTTCGTTGGATGCCCGCTTCGGGCGGTGAACCCTATTTTCGGGCTCGATATGGAATGACGGCTATCGTGCGGACTCCGGTCCTTCTCGCGGCGACTCCCGTAGGCGCACTTTCCGCCCTCTTGAGACATTCCTCGCAGCGCCCACCGATGGGACCGCTCTCGACCCGAAGCGGGCCTTAAAGATCGGCCCCGTGAACGGACGGTAAGCCGCGAGAAGCGATCTTCCTTGGGGATGTCTGCGGCAATCGCACAATCCTCGGAGCGCTATCCTTTGACGGCGCCGAACGACAGGCCGCGCGCCAGATAGCGCTGGACGAAGAGATAAAAGATCACTGGCGGAATGATGCCGATCAATGTGTTCACGGCCGCGGTATTGAAATCCACGCCGCGCGTTGAGCGCGAAGCGAGCACGAGCGCGGAGAAGGGAGTGGCCGCCTGGGAAGTCAAGGCCGAAGCGAACAAGGCTTCGTTCCAGCTGAAAGCAAACACCAGAACCGAAGACACGACCAGTCCGTCGAGCGACAATGGCAGCGCGATCATTCGAAAGATCTGCCAGGGGGTCGCTCCTTCGACCTTGGCCGCGTCCTCGATCTCGGTGCTCACGTCGCGAAAAATGTCCCGCATGATCACGACGACGAAGGCGAGGTTGAACGTCGAGTAGCAGAGGATGAGGCCCGTCCACGTGTCGATGAGATGCAGATAGACGAGTAGCAGATAGAAGGGCACCAGCACCACCGCCGGCGGCAGCACGCGTTGCGACAGGAACCAAAGCGTGATGTCGCTCGAGCCGATCCGAAACTCATAGCGCGCCAGACTGTATGCCGCCGGGACGCCGAGGATCAGCGCAAATATCGTCGTGCCGGCGCTGATGACGCAGCTGTTGATGAACGCGGTCGAGGTCTGCGGATCGGACAGCACCTCCCGCCAGGAGTCGAGCGTGGGCTCGAATTGAAGGAACGGGATGAAGGCGCCGAGCTGGAAGGTCTCCATCAGCGTTTTCACCGAATTGATCGCGGCCCAAACGAACGGGATAAGGGTGAAGATCGCCGCGGCGATCAGCAAGGTATAGACGAGGACGCGGGACCAGAAACCGGCGCGGGTCCAGAGGATGTTGATCATCGTGCGCCCGTCATCACGCCAGACGCTTGCGCATCTGCTGGAAGAATATTGCGATGACGACCGACACCAGAATGAGGAACACAATTCCCATCGCCGATCCCTTGCCGAAATCGAAAAACTGGATGGTCGTCAGATAGTCCATGGCGCTGAAGGTCTGCGTACTGGTTCCTGGGCCGCCGGAAGTCAGCGCGAAGGGTATAGCGAAGGTTTTTAGGCACTCGACCGTCCTCAGCAACAGCGCGATCGTAATCACCGGCCATGCAAGCGGAATCGCAAGATGCCACATCACTTGCCAATGGTTCTTCGCATCAAGGACCGCCGCGTCGTAGAGCTCGCTCGAGATGCCCGCCAGTCCGGCCAGTACAATGATAAAAATGAATGAGGTCCATCGCCAGATGTCGAGAAGGATGGCGCCGGCGATCCCGCCATAAGCCGTCGACATCCAGGGCACGTGGATGCCGAGCGCCGAGAGTGGCACTGCAATCAGTCCGCCCTGATCGGTGAAAAACGTCACTCCAAGGTAGCCGATCGCCACCTCGAGAGTGAACAGAGGCGAACCGATGATGGTGCGGAACGTCTTGGAGCCGGGCGCGCCCAGGTTGACCAGCCACGCCGCGAGAAAGCCGAGGACCAATTCGATCGGCACCGCAACGACGACATAGACAACGGTGACCAAAATGCTCTGCCAGAACTCACCGGAAGTCAGAACGTCGACGTAATTCTGGAAGCCGACAAACCCGGTGATGCCCTCCCCCATCACGTAGGAAGAGAAGCTGAAGCGGATCACCGAAAGCAGAGGCAGAAAGGTGAAGGCGAAGACCCAGATCACGGCGGGGAGAAGCAGCGCATACTTGAAGTAGCCTCCATGCTCGAGGCGTTCGACTCGCGGCGCCGCCAACCGGACCTCCCAAAATTCACGCCATCCGACCAGGGGCCGCCCCGACGCGCCGGAGCGGGCCCATATCTTCGCCCTACTCGAACGAGGCCTTGTAGAGCGCCTTCTGCTTGTCACGACCGTAGCGTTCGGTCACCTTTTCCCAGGCCGCCGCGGTGGCGTCGAGAGCCGCCTTCGGCTGCATCTGGCCAGCAAGCACCGCGGAAACGTTGATGTCGAGGTCATGCCAATACTCGGCTGCTCCCGGTATCCGTAGGTACTCCTGCTGAAGGGGCGCGGCCAAGACGGCGTAATAGGCCTTGAGGTACTCGACGACGTCATCCTCGTTCCACGGCGGGTTGGCGCCCGTCCAGTCGCTGACTTTGCCCGTTCCCATCGGCGGGATGTATTCGAATTTCATCCCGGGCTGCACGCCCGTCCAGCCGGTCGTGCAGTTAAATAGGGCGTTCTTCCTGTTGGCCATGAAGGACAAGAAGTCGTAGGTCGCCTCCTGCTTCTTCGACAGGCGCGAGATCACGCAGTGCCACGAGCCGCCGTTGGTGTTGCCGACCTGGTTGAGGTCGTACTTCTTCCACTGGCCGGTGATCGGATTGAACGCTTCGGTGGTGCCCGGGAGGGGCGCCGCCCCTATCTTTCCTTGAACCTTCGAAGTCTTCGGATCCTGGGCAAGCGTCGGCAAATCGCCCCAGGTCGGCTCTGTCGCCGAATGGCCGTCGAGGAACAAGTTCCAGCCCTGGCCAAGCGTCCAGGCGATCTCCTCCTTTGGTCCATTGGCGAGGAACTTCACATAGTCTTCCAGCGCCCGCACATGACCTTCGGAGTTGATCAGCGGCTTCATCGTGTCGGGGTTGAAGAAGTAGTACTTGTTGTCCGGCGACACCACGAAGGGCGCCGACAGCGTCAGGAAGTGGAAGAACCCCTGCTCGTTGACCTTAGCATGCAGCGAGATGCCCCAGTCGTTCTGCCCGTCGCCGTTCCAGTCCCAGCCGGTGAAGAAATCCGCGACGTCATGATATTCCTTGGTGGTTTTTGGCGGCGCCGGCAGGTCGTAGTTGAACTTCGCCTTGAACTTGTCCTGAATCCCCTTCTTTCCAAATATGTCCTTGCGATAGTACAGCGCTTGCGCGTCGCCGTCGAACAGGACGCCGTAGACTTTCTCGTCCCATGAGTAGAGCTTGCGCATCGCCGGGAGCCACTGATCGGGATCCCAATAGGAGTGTTTCGGATCGGAGATGAATTTCTCGACCGAAACGATGTACGGATCCTTGGGTACGAAGAAGTCGCCGTAGAACCAGGCTCCGGTCATGTAGGCGTCGTATTTGCCAAGGCCACTCGAGAGGTCGGAGAAGATCTGAGTGTGCAGCGTCTCGATCGGCACCTCGGCGACGTTCACCTTCCCGCCGGTCGCCTCTTCCCAGTGCGGCACGTGATACTTGAGGCCGTCCCCGACGGTTGCTTTCAGAACCATCACGTTGATCGTTGTGCCTTTGTAGGGCTTGGTCTTGAGGAACGCGACGCGCTCGGACGTGATCGGCGATTCAAAGGGCGATGCGGGATCGGAATCGATGAGATTGGCCGCAGCGCGAGATGGCTGGGTCAGCTTCGCGAGAACCGCCGCCGACAGGCCAAGTTGCGCTCCGCGAACGATGAACTGGCGCCGGCTGATGGCGCCGCGCACGTAGCCGCGCACGACGTCGCCGAATTTCTTGTCATCATAGCGATTGGTCATGGGTTTTCCTCCTCTTTATCCGGCGACGCGGTTGATCCGCGCCGCCAAGCTTTATTGTTGATCCACGACATTTCTGCTGAATTGCCGCCAACGAGCGACCGAACTTCCTTCGGCTCGTCGGGCGACGAATTGTCTTGAGAGACTTGGAGGCTCAGAACCCCCCTTTCGGCAGAACTGACTGGCATGTCAGCCTATACGCGGCTATAGCGGCCGGTCAATGCGCCGCGTTGGCGCGGCGGCGACGCTTTTTCCCGCATGGACAGCGCGACGCTCGATGTGCATCAATTCGAGAGTTTGATGTGGGAGGATGACCAGGGCTTGAAAGCGGCGCCGCCAGTTGGAGTTGTGATCGTCACCGCGAGGAGCGACGGGGCGCCGACAGACGCTCGTCTTTCGACCACGCACGACGGACCGATCCGGATAGACGACTTTTTTCCAGAGCGGGCTCGCTTGCTGATTTCGATGGCGAAAGCCGGATTGAACGCCAGGGAGAATTCGCATGGCGCAAGTTGAGCTTCGTCACGTGTGGAAACGATTCGGCGAGATCGTCGCGGTCGAGGATTTCTCTCTCTCCGCCGTGGACGGCGAATTCGTCGTCTTCGTCGGGCCTTCAGGCTGCGGCAAAACCACGACGATGCGAATCGTCGCCGGCCTCGAGGCGGCTTCGGAGGGCGAGGTCTTCTTCGACGGTCGGGACGTCACCGATCAATTGCCGCACGACCGCGACGTGGCGATGGTCTTCCAGAACTACGCGCTCTTTCCCCATCTCAACGTCTATTCGAACATCGCGTTCGGAATGCGGCTGCGCAAGGTGCCAAAGGCGGAAATCGAGGATCGCGTGCGCAAGACCGCCCGCCTGCTCGGCATCGAGAGCGTCCTCGAGCGGCGGCCGAAGGAGCTGTCGGGCGGTCAGCGCCAGCGTGTCGCGCTGGGACGCGCGATCGTGCGTGAACCCCGCGTCTTTCTTATGGATGAACCGTTGTCGAATCTCGACGCCGCGCTGCGCATGGAGATGCGCGCGGAAATCATCAAGCTGCAAGAAAGGCTGGGCGTGACCACGTTCTATGTCACGCACGATCAGACCGAGGCTCTCAGCATGGGCGATCGCATCGTTGTCATGCGCGACGGGAAGATCCAGCAGGTCGGGAGTCCGACTGAGCTCTATGAGCAGCCCACGAACACTTATGTCGCGAGCTTCATCGGCAGCCCGCCGATGAATTTTTTCGAAGGGCGTATCGAGGGGGACCGCATCCTCCTGCCCGCCGACGGAACGACCCTTGCGAAGAACAGCGCATTTCAACAGGCGCTCGCCCGCGCCCCGGCTCCGGAGATCACGCTCGGGATCAGACCGGAGCACATCGTCTTCTCCGAAAAGCCGGCGGGGCTCGAAGGGTTCAGCATCGCCGGCGCCGTCGATACTGTCGAGCCGCTTGGCCATACGACCCTCGTCCGGGCGAAAACGTCGTCGGAACGCATCCTCAACGTACTGCTTGAAGGCAAGGTCCGGCTCCAGGAGGGTCAAGCCGTTCACGCAACGTTTCCCGCCAATTGCGTTTATTTGTTCGACCGCAAAAGCGAGCAGTCGCTGCTAGGCATCACCCAGTAGCAGCAAACACCGGCCGAAGCGCTCTTCGGTGCTGTTTGAATTGGTTCCAACAATGATGCAAAGGGCGCGAGAAGGAGGCTATGCGGTCGATTATTTCGAGTGTTGGAATCTCGAGTCGGAAGGTCCGAAGCGCTGCGGGGCGGCGCGATGATCGCAGCGGGCCTTTGCGAACTCCCGCCCGGCCTCGGCACAGCGCGGGTTGCCTCGGCGGATGTGCCCGTCCCATTCTCGCCGCCGCCCGAGAACACCTACCTGGCGGACGTCGCGCGGATCATCGCCGCCGTGCGCGCCCTTAGTCGAAGCAGCCGGAGCTGAGCGGCGCCGATGGCAGAGCGCTTCATCATCGCCTTCGATGCCGGGGGCAGCGCAGTCAAGGCGGCCCTTTACAACGAGCGCGGCGCCGAACGCGCCGTCGCCGCCGTCGGGATGGCGCCCCTGCATCCGGCGCCCGGCTGCCTCGAGCGCGACCCCGAGGCCATGTGGGCCGCTGTTTGCAATGTCACGCGCAGGGTCCTGTCCGCTTCGGGCGTCGAGCCGTCCTCGATCGCCGCCGTTGGCCTTACCGGCTACGGCAACGGCCTCTTTCTTGTCGACCGCCACGGGCGGCCGGTTCGCAACGCGATCCTCTCGCCCGATCTTCGCGCACAAGCAATCGTGGCCCGGTGGCGCGCCGAGGGCGCCGAGGCCCGCTCCGTCGTGCTCACCTACAATTCGCAGTTCCCCGGCAAGCCGCTTCCGCTTATCGCCTGGCTCGAGGCGCATGAGCCGGAGGCGCTCGAGCGGGCTGATCGGGCGCTTTTCTGCAAGGATTACCTCCGCTTTCGCTTGACCGGCGCAATCGGCCTCGAGATCAGCGATATGTCGTCGGCAAGCCTCACCGACCAACGCCTTCGTCGCTGGACGCCGGAAGTGCTTGAGCCGTTCGGGCTCTCCCGCTACGCGAGGCTATTCGGCGAAGGCGTCGAGCCGCTGACCGTCGCTGGCGCGGTCACCGAAAAGGCCGCGGCCGAAACAGGCCTAGCCGCCGGAACCCTGGTCTCGGCGGGCTACGCGGATGGCCCTGCGATGGCGCTTGGACTTGGTGCGACAGACGAGAGCGTGATCAGCGTGATCGCCGGCACTTGGGGCCTCAACCAACTCGCCACGAGTACGCCGGCGACCGACGGAACCGTCGCTTCGGTCATCGCCGGGCCGCGGCCCGGCGCGTTTGTCGTCACCGACGCGGGGCCGACCTCGGCCAGCGCCTTCGAATGGTTTGTCGATTCGATCGTTGGACGGGCCGAGTTGAGCCGGAGGGGCCGCGAGGCGCTGTTCGACTTCTGCAATGAAGAGGTGCTGCGGACGCGGGCTGACGGCGACATCCCCTATTTTCTTCCCTACCTGAACGGCCGGCTCGAGCAGCCGGAAGCGCGCGCATGCTTCATTGGGCTCGCGTCGTGGCACGGCTTGCCGGAAATGGTGCGCGCGGTGTACGAGGGCGTGGCGTTCGAGCACCGCGGCCATATCGACCATCTTCTCAGCGGCCGCGAACGGCCGCGCGCCGCGCGCTTCGCTGGCGGAGCGGCCCGCAGCCGGCCGTGGCTCGAAATATTTGCCTCGACAATCGACTTCCCGCTGGAACTGTCGGATGCCAATGAGCTTGGCGCTTTGGGCGCAGCGATCGTTGCCGCTGTGGGAGTGGGGATCTACCCCGACCTGGACGCGGCAGTCGCCGCAATGACGCGCGTGGCGAGGCGCATCGAACCCGACCGAAAGCTGTCTGGAACCCTGGCTCGACGGCGCCAAGTCTTCGAGGCGCTGCGCGACAGGCTAAGTTCGATATGGGCGCTCATCGAACCGAATCCATAGCAGGCGTTCTCGCCCGCGGCTTTGCGGCGGGGCGGCCTTTGTAGCGCATCCTCCATTGAGAACCCCGGACGGAAAACCAGCGCCTGTCGCGTAAGCGTCCAACCTCTGGCGCTGACAATCCGACGAAAACGATTTCGAACTCGGCCCGAAGAATGCATTGAATGAAGACTGCGTGGTCGTTTGCGCGTTGACCCTTCTTCTTTCGCGCCTTGAGCAGCTTGAGCGTCCTCTGCGCTTGGTGCGTGCCCATCGCAAGTTCGCTAATGCGCTTCAGGAAGGCGTTTGGGGCTTTGCGCCATGGGTTCCGTCAGGAGGGGAAGGAAGCGCAGGTGCGTCTGTTCGAGACCGCGATGCGACTCTCTCCAGTGGTCGGCTCGGCGCTCGGTCTCCTTGAGAGGTGTCGACGGCAACCCGAGTTCGGGCGCCTGTTCGGCGTCGAGCGCCACCGTGAGAACTTCGAATTCGAGCGACGGAAACCGAACACCGGTCCACGCATTCAACCCGACGGCGCCGCCCTTGTCGTCTACTACCACTCCTCGACCAAGGCGACTTCGCTCGCGGACAACGAGACGAAAGGCTCAGTCGGCGAGCCCGCAAACGGGCGCACAACAGGCTCCGCGTTCTTGGCGTCGGCGATTCGCTTGAAAGGTAGGTAGCCGAGCCATCGCGCGTTTTGCGCGGCGTCTAGGAGCCATTCCCAATTTTATCGTCGTTGCGGTAGGGCGCGCCGTCGGGCTTGAGGGCGTCAGCGCAGAGACGATCGCGTGTCATGTCGGTACGGATCCTTCTGCACGGAGGACAGTGGGGTCGCCACGGCTACAGCGGAGTCTTGCGCAGCCATCCTTGAGCATTCTGTTCCAAAGGAATTGCAACCCGTTTTGCGCTCTCGGGGACGATTGCTCTTATCAAGTTGACGATTGAACCCAGCACCGCAATCGCTTGGGATCGATCTGATTCCGGCGTCGATTTATAGTCTTTCGGGATGGCAAATAGCGCGTCTACGAGATGAAGCCGATCCATAGTCGCTTGAGCGTTGCGGTTTTCTGGCTCGATGGGCGTTGAACAACCTCGAGTCGCCTTCGTCCCCTGCTCGATTGCCGTCATCGCCCGCGATGCGGTGAATACGAGGACATTGGTCGGCGACATAGTCGCCAGAAGTTCGCACGCGGAACGAGAGAGCGCTCTCACAGAGGGGCCTGTCTTAGTATGCGCGAGCGTCGCGGTTCGTCGTCCAAGGCTGTCCGGGCGCGCCCGGCTCTCGCCTGCATCTAATCCGAAGGGGCGCTCGGCCTTGGGCATCGTCGACGAACACCGCTGGCGAGAGCCGCTGCGGGCTGCCAGTCGAGAGGTTGAACCCCTGCGACAATCAACGTTCCGTTGCAATGTTCGTTGCAACACCTGGCCATAAGGGCCGCGCCTCTCGGATCCCGCAATTTGGATACCGCAATCTTGTTGGGATGGCTCGCTGCGGCTCCTTACGTTAACGATGAAATGTCGGCCGCACGCATCAAGGTTCCAATTTCTCTTATTCTCCACACTTCGCCCATCTGAGAAGTCGATGGCGCTGCCTTTGCGGTTTTTTCAGAAACAAGGGCAGCCCAACCAAGCTATGTTGACGTTTCTCCAACGAGAACAGAAAAGGCGATTGTATACTTGACTGATAGGACGATGTGTGCCATTATCCACAGGATGGAGAATGGCCATGGCTTTCGATCTGAGTCACGCGATTTATCACGATGAAGAAGCGGCGCGGCGGTACCTTGAGGAGACCCGGTGGCCACATGGGCCGGTCTGTCCGCATTGCGGCGTTGTAGACAGGTCGCGCTCCCTCGGCGGCGAATCAATGGGACCGGGATGGTTCTATTGTGAGGCTTGCCAAGACAAATTTACGGTGCGGACCGGAACTGTCTATGAGCGGTCTCATGTCGCATTACATAAATGGTTGCAGGCATTTCGGTTGCTCGCATCAAGCAAGAAAGGTATTTCTTCTCATCAGCTTAGCAGGACTTTGGGAGTCTCTTACAAGACTGCTTGGTTTATCTCCCACCGGATAAGAGAGGCGATGGCTGAGTATGATCCTGCGCCGTTAGGGGGCAAGGACAAGGTGGTTGAGGCCGACGAGACATTTCACGGGCCATCCGATTATGTTTTCGTGAGCGGCAAGGGATGGCAGCAAAAGCGGGGAACCGAATCCAAGCGGAAAATTATGTCCCTAGTTGAGCGTGGCGGCAGATCAATTTCTGTTAAAGTTGAGGACCTTAACATCAAGACAATCAAGGGGGTTCTTGGCTCCAATATTGTGTTGGATAGCACGCTTCACACTGACGAAGCACAGCACTACAAGGCTCCAGGCCGCAGCTTCGCCAAACATGAGGCTGTCAATCACTCAGCTGGCGAGTATGCGCGGGGCTCCGTGACGACCAACACGGTCGAGGGGTTTTTCTCCATCTTCAAAAGGGGAATGGTTGGAACTTATCAGCATTGCGGCGAACAGCACCTTCAGCGGTACCTATTCGAGTTCGATTTTAGATATTCCAATCGCGCCAAACTGGGCGTTGATGACGCCATGCGGACTGAAAGGGCGATCAAGGGCGCAGTCGGAAAACGGTTGACGTATCGCCGCCTTAACAAGCGCGCCGCATAAGCGGCGGATCACTCGGAAAGAGTTTCGGGCTTTGCGTCGGATTCGGTGGTTTCCGTCCGTTTACGGCGCGGCTTCCGCATCATTTTGTGAGGTTTGGGTGGCATCTGGAAAGAGCGTTTGACCGCTCTCTCCATTCGCTCCGAAATCTCGGCTTTGCTAAGCGACTCATTTTCTTGAGGTTTCCGCATGTTGCTGGAATCTCACGCAAAATCGTTCGCGCATAAGCATTTTTCCCTTGCTTATTGCGCGGCTCGCAATTATTGTGCTGGACGCGGTGAAGGTTTCTAACCTCACACCCCTTGTCAAGGATAAGGTCGCCCCTCTGCCTCCCCGATCGCACCGGGGAGAAGGCTTCCTGAGACACTTGACATATGCGATCACACCTCGCGCCAACTTCGTGGCCTGACCCTTATGGGGTCAGGCTGCATTCATCATTCCTGATCCGCGAACTGAGGACCTGTAATCTGGGGACGCGGTAAGGCATACCGTCCAGTCTCAGGTCGAATTAGACGGCCGTCCTTCCACATTCTCCAAGCCGTTGATCCGACATCGGAACTCTGGGCCTGGGGCCAATGTTTCGTCTGGATTAAGTACAGAAGCTCAGAGGGAGTCTTGCCAGTTGGACTGGAGTCCCGAAGGAACTCGACGATCATATCTGGCACCGAGGGGACCGACGACGGTTTCCGAAAGTTCGTAGTGGAAAGTTTGCCCGCATACGCAGATTCCTTGGCCTCATCGTCCAGCGTGTCTTCGGGAGCAAGCAGCAACCAAACGCGCTCCGCCGCTTCATAGTCGGCGGCCTCGGCCCTAGCCTGCGAGGCCAAAGCCTCATACTTGGCCGCGGAAGCCAAAAAAGCTTCCTTTTTGGAGCGTATGGCTTCGAGAGAAGGAACGTGTTTAGTCATTGCCCATACCAATATGATTTTGGCTGGCGCATGTCAATCATAATGATTCGGGGATGATGGGGATGTTTCTGTGCAATATGATCGGACGCGCCACATTAAAGCCTTGTTCACACCAATCGCCAAAATGAATGATTCGGAAACTCTCGTCAGTCAAGTATACAATCGCCACAGAAAAAGAACTTGCGCACGAGAACAAACCATGCACATACTCCCCTCACAAGGGGGGCGCGCAAAACCGCGATTGCGGATCAGACGCTGCCCGTGAGAGAAGGACGATGGTTATGACTCAACCGAATCTTCGCCT